>JAICXF010000009.1 GCA_025981625.1 Sphingomonas sp.
AAGATCGCGTCCGACTGGAAGATGGAGGTCCCGTCGATCAACCCGGACACGGGCGAACCCGCGACGCGCAAGGCGCTGCCGTCGGACAACTTCCCGCCGCCGTTCCCCAATGAAGTCGCGGCCCGGGCGGCGAACAACAATGCGCTTCCGCCGGACCTGTCGCTGATCACCAAGGCGCGTGAGGGCGGCCCCGCTTATGTCTATTCGCTGCTGACGGGGTTCACGAGTCAGGAAGGCTACAAGAACGACAAGGGCGTCGAGCTCCTCAAGAAGTTCCCCGAGGCCAAGACCCCACCGAACCTGCACTTCAATCCGTACTTCGCGAACCTCAATATCGCGATGCCGCCGCCGCTGACGACGGACGGGCAGGTGCAGTATCAGGACGGGACCAAGCCGACGGTCGACCAGATGGCCCGCGATGTCGCCGCGTTCCTGGCGTGGACCGCGGAGCCGAACCTGGAGAACCGCCACGCGGCGGGGCTGTCGGTCGCGATCTTCCTGCTGATCGCCTCGATCCTCGGCTATCTGGCGTACCAGCAGATCTGGCACGATGCTAAGCGGGCGGTCAGGGTGACGGGCGTGCTCGAACCCGAGAACCAGGCCAAGACGCGCAAGGCGAAGGCAAAGCAGAACACGGCCGGCTGAGCCGTCCGTCGAACAGCAATTGAGGTTCAACCGCCGGCATGCTGAAGTGCGTGCCGGCGGTTTTCGTTGGTCCGCGTGAATGGGGGAATGGCGACATGCGTGCACTTGGATGGGTTCTGATGGCCTCGGCTGCGCTGGTCACGGCGCCGGCTGCAGCGGTGACGAGCGAGACGGGGCGGATCATCGATGAGGGCATGAACCACAGCCAGGTGATGCTGAACGCTCACGAGCTGTTCGACGACATCGGTCCGCGGCTCACCATTTCGACCAACATGCGCAAGGCGCAACAATGGGCCATGGCCAAGTTCACGGCGTACGGGCTCAGCAATGTGCATCGCGAAGGGTTCGATTTCGGCCGCGGTTGGGAGATCGTCCATTCGAGCGTTCGGCTGGACTCGCCGCGCGCGATCGAGATCACCGCCATCCCGATCGCCTTCACACCGGGAACCGGGCACCCCCTGACCGCGCCCGTGATCGTCGCGCCGATGAACCGCGTCGAGCAGTTTGCTGCCTATAAAGGCAAGCTCGCGGGCAAGATCGTGTTCACCAGCCTTCCGGGCACGGGTGACGAACCGAAGGAGCCGCCGTTCAAGCGGCTCGAACAGGCCGACATCGGCAAGCTCGATACCTATCCCGTCCCGCACTACGACCCCGACCAGGAAAGCGCCTTCATCAAGCGCGTGAACTTCGAGCGCGAGCTCGATGCCTTCCTCGCCAGCGAAGGGGCGGTGGCGCGGGCGCGCATTGCCTATCGCGACGGCAAGCTGCTGTCAGGCGAGGGCTACCAGCACCAGGTGGGCCAGTCGCCCAAGCTTCCGGCGGTCGAAATCGCCGCCGAGGATTATCGGCGCATCGCGCGCATGGCGAAGATGGGCGACAATCCGGTGCTGACGATCGACAGCGAAGTGCGCTGGCTCGACGACGATCACCAGGCGTACAACATCATCGCAGACCTTCCGGGCACCGATCCCAAGGCCGGTTACGTGATGGCCGGTGGTCACTTCGACAGCTGGATTGCCGGTGACGGCGCGTCGGACAACGGTGCCGGCAGCCTCGCGGTCATGGAAGCCGCGCGCATCCTTCGGCAGCTCGGCGTCCGACCCAAGCGGACGATCCGCTTTGTCCTCTGGGCCGGTGAGGAACAGGGGCTGTTCGGCTCGCTCAACTACGTCAATCGTCACCTCGCGACGAGGCCGATGCCGGTGACGGAGAACGGCATCGTCAATTACATGACGTGGCGCGATTCCTACCCGATCGCCCTTCAGCCCGGCTACGGCGATCTCAAGGCCTATTTCAACATGGACAATGGCTCAGGCAAGCTGCGCGGCATCTATGCCGAGGGGAATGCCGGAGCGGTTCCGCTGCTGAAGGAATGGCTGTCTCCGTTCGACAGCATGGGCGCCGGCAGCGTCGTTGCCGGCCCGACCGGCGGCACGGATCATGAGTTTTTCCAGTCGGTTGCCGTGCCGGGCTACCAATTCATCCAGGACCCCCTCGATTACGGCAGCCGGGTCCATCATTCGAACATCGACACGCTCGACCATCTGAGGCCGGACGACCTCCGACAGGCGTCTGTGGTGCTGGCAGGCGTGCTGCTGGCGGCTGCGAACAGCGACAAGGAACTGCCGAGGCCGCCGCTGGCAAGAAAGCCGCTCGCGAGCGATCCGTTCAAGGTCGACTATCCCGAGCCACGGTAGGAACGCCGCCTTCGGCCTGAGAGTTAAGCCGTCATTCACCCGGAGAGGAGGCATTTTGTGCGTCCCCTCCGGTGTAATGGAGAATGATGATGCGCGTTCCTCGGCTTGCTTTCGCGGCGGTGGCCGCGACCGGCGCCCTTGCCCTTAGCGGCTGCGCCGACGACATGTACGGTCCCTATGGGTACGGCTACGGCGTTTACGGCGCTTACGGCTACGGATCTCCTTACGGCGGCTACGGCTATCCGTATGGCGGCTATTACGGCGGCTACGACCCGTTCGGATGGTGTGGCGATTCTTACTATCCGGGCGTCGGGATTTACGTTTACGATCGGTACCGCAACCGCCGCGCCTGGAACGGCGACCAGCAGCGTTACTGGACCAACCGGCGTTCCACCTGGCAGAGCCGCACAGGTTCGACATACAGCGGCACCCGCGAGAATTGGAGCGGGTTCAACCGGACGCAGGGGACGACGTCAGGCTGGCGCCACCGCCACTAGGCGGCGGGCATCGGCTCGGCGGACCTCCGACGGATCAGCACGATCGAGGTGAAGGTCATCACCACGTCGCCGTCCTGATTGGTCAAGGTGGTTTCGGTGCGGAAGGAGCCCATCTCCGGGCGGCTGCGTGACGGGGTCTTGTCGACGATCCGCCCGCGCACGTGCAGCGTATCGCCGGGATAAACGGGCTTCTTCCAGCGAAGCTCGTCGATTCCGGGCGAACCGAGGCCGGCCTGCTGGTTGTCGACCACGGTGCGGGCGATCACCGCCATGGTCATGGCCGCGGTGTGCCAGCCGCTCGCGGCAAGGCGGCCGAAGTGGGTCTTGGCCGCTTCCTCGTCCGACAGGTGAAACGGCTGCGGGTCGTACTTGCGGGCGAACTCGAGCACCTCTTCGCGCGTGACGTCGTAGGTCCCGAAATCGGTCTCGGCGCCGAGCACCAGGTCTTCGAAATAGATCATCGCCGCGCGCATAGCCGTGCGGCACGCCTCGCGCTACGTTGAGCCATGGCTTCATCGGACGCGAATCCACGCTCGCTCGGGACCACGCGCTGGAGCCTCGTCGGAGCAGTTATAATACTCGCCGCGATTTGGCTGACGATGCTCCTAAGCGGCACGGGGGGGCTGGACCGCACACTTTACGAAGAGCTTTATTCCGGGAACCGTCCGGCGTTGCGCGTGATCGCCCGCGTTTTCACCGCCCTGGGCGAGCCCACCGTCCTCGTCGTGGCAAGCGCCGTGGTTGCGCTGTGGCTGTGGCATGCCGGAAGGATTAGGCTTGGCCTTGCGCTGCTGCTGGTCACTATGAGCGGCCGTGGCCTAGCCGAAGTCCAGAAATACTGGATCGCGCGCGCTCGGCCGACCCTGGAGCCGCATTTGGTGGTGGTGAAAACGAGCAGCTTCCCGAGCGGCCACGCGACGAGTTCGATGATCTTCTATTTGTCCCTCGCCGTCGCGCTCACGGCGGGGAAAGGGCACCTGCGGTCGGCGGCCGCATCGGCCATTCTGCTCTCGCTGCTGGTTGGCATCAGCCGGGTGATGCTGGGCGTCCACTGGCCAAGCGACGTCATCGGCGGCTGGAGCTTTGGGCTGCTGTGGGTGTTGCTGACGCTGAAGCCCGCGGAGCGCCTTTTCGGCGTGCATTCCGCAAGAGCGTGAAATCGGCTATGGTTGTTTCAGGGGCAAAGGGGGAGGGCATCATGTCCAGACCATTCACGATGATCGCAGCGCTCATTTTCTTCGCTGTCGCGCTACTGCACGTCTATCGGATATTCACGCACTTCCAGGTGATCCTGGGCAGCCACGCCATCCCCTTGTGGTTCAGCTATTTCGGCGTGGTGATCCCGGCCTTGATC
The DNA here is from genome assembly GCA_025981625.1 of Sphingomonas sp. Next base: position 4,194 of record JAICXF010000009.1, read on the forward strand.
GCGATCCTTCTGCTGAGGGAAAATCGGGCCGCGTGAGCGGTCAGACGTTGAAGCGGAACAGCAGCACGTCGCCGTCCTGGACGACATAGTCCTTGCCTTCCGACCGAAGCTTGCCCGCATCGCGCGCCCCGGATTCGCCGCCGAATTTGACATAGTCGTCATAGGCGATCGTCTCGGCGCGAATGAATCCGCGCTCGAAGTCGGAATGGATTTCGCCGGCGGCCTCGGGCGCGCGGGCACCTTTGTGGACCGTCCATGCCCGCGACTCCTTGGGGCCGGCGGTGAAGAAGGTGATGAGGCCGAGGAGCTCGTAGCCGGCGCGGATCACGCGCGTGAGGCCGGTCTCCTCCAGCCCGAGATCGGCAAGGAAAGCCTCGCGCTCGTCACTCGGTAGAGTCGCGATTTCCGCCTCGATCGCGGCAGAAACGACTACCGCTCGCGCGTTCTCCGAAGCAGCCTTCGCGAACACGCGCTCGGACAGGGAGTTGCCGTGCGCCGCGTCGCTTTCGTCGACGTTGCAGACGTACAGGACCGGCTTGTCGGTCAGCAGCTGGGCGCGCCGCAACGCATTCTCTTCCTCGTGATCCTTGGGCTGCACCAGCCGCGCCGGCTTGGACCCGCGCAGCAGCTCCAGGGCCTGCCCGAGCACCGAAGCTTCGATCTTCGCTTCCTTGTCGCCCTGCTGCGCTTTCTTCACGAGATTGGGGACGCGCCGCTCCAGGCTGTCGAGATCGGCAAGCATCAGCTCGGTCTCGACCGTCTCCGCATCGGCGATCGGGTCGACGCGACCCTCGACGTGGGTCACATCGCCGCCCTCGAAGCAGCGTAGCACGTGGACGATGGCGTCGACCTCGCGAATGTTGGCGAGGAACTGGTTGCCGAGCCCTTCGCCCTGGCTCGCGCCGCGGACCAGTCCCGCGATGTCGACGAACTCGATCTGCGTTTCGACCTCCTGCGCCGATTTGGCGATGGCGGCGATCCTGTCCAGCCGTTCGTCCGGCACGGCAACCCTGCCGACGTTCGGCTCGATCGTGCAGAAGGGATAGTTCGCCGCCTGCGCGGCAGCGGTCTCGGTGAGTGCGTTGAATAGAGTCGATTTACCGACGTTCGGCAGGCCGACGATGCCGCAGCGAAAGCCCATGGGATATCCTGATGTGAAGGGATTGCCGGCCACTTAGCTGTGCGAGACCGGAAATTGAAGCGATACGCGGCAGCGCTCTTCATAGACGCCCTTTGGTCGTGTATGTCGCGACGTTAACGGGGGGACCTAACGCCGGATAATGTCAGACATTTTCGTCTCCTATGCCCGGTCGACCGAGAGCCAGGCGCATCAGATCGCCGATGCATTGCGAAGCGGTGGCTATCAGGTGTGGCGCGACGATCAGCTTCCGCCGCATCGTTCCTATGCCGAGGTGATCGAGGAACGGCTGAAGGCTGCAAAAGCCGTGGTCGTCGTCTGGTCACTCGAAGCGATTGGCTCGCAGTGGGTCCGCGCCGAAGCCGATCGCGCGCGTGAGGCCGGAACGCTGGTCCAGCTGACGGTCGACGGCTCGCTTCCGCCAATCCCGTTCAACCAGATTCAATGCGCTGATTTGCGCGACTGGGACGGAAATACGGATGCGCCCGGCTGGCAGAAAATCGAAGCCAGTGTCGCTTCCTTGGCGGGCAAGCCCGCTGCCACGGCGGATGAGAAGGAAGCGAAACCCGCGGCGCAGCAGAAAGTCTCGATTTGCGTCTTGCCGTTCGAAAACATGAGCGGCGATGCGGAGCAGGAATATTTCAGCGACGGAATCAGCGAAGACATCATCACCGACTTGTCCAAAATTTCGGCCTTATCCGTCGTTGCCCGCAACACCGCGTTCCGGTTCAAGGGCAAGGACATCGACATCAAGGACGTGGCGCGCGAGCTTGGGGTGACGCACGTTCTTGAAGGCAGCGTCCGCAAGGCGGGCGCGCGGGTTCGGATCACCGCCCAGTTGATTGACGGTGGTGCCGGGGACCACGTCTGGGCCGAGCGCTACGATCGCGACCTGGACGACATTTTCGCCATTCAGGACGAAATTTCGAAGGCTATCGCCGACGCGCTGAAGCTCAGGCTCCTTCCCAAGGAAAAGAAGGCGATAGAGCAGCGCGGGACGAACAGCGCCGACGCCTACAACCTCTACCTCATGGCTCGTCAGCACTGGGTCAGCGGAAATGTCGGCGACAGCCGCCGCGACGAGGTGGTGGTTCGCATTGCCCGACAGGCGCTCGCCGTCGATGCAGACTATGCAAAGGCGTGGGCGTTGATGGCCCTCGCGCAGGCGGAGTTGCGCTTTCGCCACGGCAAGGACGTCGATGCCTTGCCGGCGGCAGAGCGCGCCCTAGAGATCGATCCGAACTTGCCCGAAGCGCTGTGCATCAAGGCGCGCTACCTCCAGGAAAACGACCAGGACGAAGAGGCCAGCCGCCAGATCGCGACCGCGCTCCGGCTCGATCCTGAATCCTTCGAGGTGAACAAGGAAGCCGCGCGGATCTACTTTCGCCAGGGGCGGATGGACGAAGCGGTCCGCTACTTCGAGAAGGCGGCGTCGTTGATGGACAGCGATGCCCACAACCCTGTGATGCTGATCACCTGCTATCATGCGACCGGCGACGATGCCGGATTGAAGCGCGCCGCCAAGATGGCCCTCGAACGGAGCGAAAAGCTCGTCGCGCAGGACCCGAGCAACGGCGCCGCGCTTGGCTATGGCGCCGTCAGCCTGGCCGTGCTCGGCGATCGGCCCCGCGCCAAGGAATGGATCGATCGCGCGCTAATGATTGATCCGGAAAACAATACCGTGCGGTACAATCTCGCCTGCGTCCTCGCGACGTTCCTCGAAGATGGTGAGGGGGCGATCGACTTGCTCGGCCCCTATTTCGATCGGGTGACCTTGTCCGAGCTCAAGCATTGTCAGGTCGATCCGGACATGAACTCGCTCCGAGACAGCCCTCGTTTCAGCGAGATGATGGTGGCTGCGACCGCGCGGCTCGGCGCCGGCAACGCGGGAGCTACCCGGCCCGCAGCCTGACTTTCGGCGCCTGCGCGGGGAAGTCGAAGGCAAGCCGTTCGGCCCGACGCATCCATCAGACACGCTGAGCCTCCGGATCAGGCGAAGTTGAATGAAATGCTCAACCGTTCGCCCTTGCCGGTTCCGGGCAGCACTTCGTGGCGGAGCCAGCTTTCCCATAGGAGGACCAGGCCAGCCCTCGGCTCGATCGTGACGAACGGCTGAAGCCCCTCGGACGCGTCCGTCCGGCGGGTGGGCGCCGCCATCATCAGCGGCAGCCGGGGATCCTCGAACCGGATCGGGCCGGCGCCGTTTGGCACCTCGACGTAGAAAGTCCCCGAGATGATGCTGTGCGGGTGGATGTGCGCGCTGTGATGGGCCGGTCCGCGCAGCAGGTTCACCCACAGGCTGTCGAGCCGGGGTTTGCGCGCGAGATCGAACGCGCACTCCGCGGCGAATGCGGCAGCGTGCCGGTTCAGGCGTTTGGCGAGTTCGCCGATTGCCGGATCGCGCCTGGGCAGGTCATTCAGCGATGCGTAGCTGGTGTAGCCGGCGTAGCGATGCTCCCTGGACCAGCGGCGGCCGGCCTGATCGTCTTGCGCCAGCGTTCGGATCGAGCGCGCCAATTCGCCGATCAGCTCGGGATCGTCGATTTCGCCTTCGTGGAGCAGGGTTGAAAAAAGCGTCCTTGCGGGCATTCCGCCGCACTAGGCGGCCTTCGCGCCCTCCGCCAGCGGCCCTGGTTTAACTACAGACAGCCGTCTGCCGATCAATCGAACGAGGAGGGCGCTCTGTAGAATTAGGCTGGGATGCTCGCCGGCCGAGTTCATGGGCCACGGGTCTGGTACGCCGCCGGACCGAATGGGGAATATTGGATCAATGTCTGGGTCGCCGCGCGCATATCCCCGAATCGTCATCGCAGTTGTCGTTTGCCTGCCCACGGCCGCACTCGCGCAGTCTCGCTCCAGCGAAAATGCCGTCAGTCAAGCTGAGGACGCCTTCGGGTTCAGCGTCGGCCGTGAAAGCCTTGGCATCTACGGGCCGGGCAACACACGCGGGTTTTCGCCGACCGCGGCAGGCAACCTCAGGATCGACGGGCTTTACTTCGACCAGCAATATTCACTTCAGGGCACGCTGGTTGATTCGGTCAGCATCAAGGTCGGTCTGTCTGCGCAGGGCTATCCATTCGCCGCGCCAAGCGGAATCGTCGACCAGTCGCTTCGGCGGCCGGGGGACAAGGCCGGCGCTTCGGTGGTCGGGAATTTCGACAGCTATGGAACGCGCGGCATCGAGGTCGATGGTTCGCTTCCGCTGAGCCGGACGCTGAGCGTCGGCTACGGCCTAAATGGAACCCACGTCGAATTCCCGGACGGCACCAACAACTGGAATCACACCGAAAGCGTGATCGTTCGATGGCGGCCGCTCACCGGTGTCGAGATCATGCCGTTCGCGGCCGTAACCAACGACTTCGAGGACGAGGCTGGCACGTTCTTCGTTCCAGCCGGGGATTACCTGCCCAAGCTGCCCGAGCCGAGGCGCAACGAAGGCCCTGACTGGGCGGATTACCGCTATACCGGTTTCAACGGCGGTGTCCTTTCGTCAGCGAAACTGGCCGAGAATTGGCTGCTGCAGTTCGGCGCCTTTCGATCGGTCAATCACCTGAGGCACAGCTACACGCACATCCTGGACGAGGAGCAGCCGGACGGAAGCGGCGAGCGAATTCTGTTCGCCGACCCTCCCAACAGTTCGTCATCGAACAGCGGTGAGCTGAGGCTGACGCACAGCATTCCTGACGGGCCGCGGCTTCACGTCGTCCATCTGAGCGTGCGGCGGCGCGATGCGCGGCGAGAATTCGGCGGGTCGGGTTTCATCGACTTCGGACCGGGCAGGATCGGCGAGAAGGTCGATGCGCCCGCACCCGCCTCGTTCAATTTCGGCGAACTCAGTCACGATCGGGTCCGCCAAACGACGATTGGGCTCGCCTATGACGGGCGATGGAAGCATTTCGGCGAAGTCAGCTTCGGTGTCTCGAAGGCCGATTTCCGCAAGGAAACTGCGATCCCGGATGTTCCGCTCGCCGTCACCCATTCCACCCCCCTGATCTATAACGGCACTGCTGCGGCCGACATTACGAAATCCATAGCCGTTTACGCCGGCTACTCACGCGGCCTCGAGGAGAATGGGGTTGCCCCTCCCACTGCGGCCAATCGCAACCAGCCGCTGGCGGCGATCCTGACCAGCCAGAAGGATGCCGGAGTGCGGTTCGCCATGACGAAGGACATCAAGGCCGTCGTCGGCGTGTTCGACCTCAGCAAGCCCTATTTCGGGTTCGATGCCTTGAACGTCTACAAGCGGGTCGGAAGGATCGAGAGCAGGGGCGCGGAATTCTCGGTTTCTGGAAGCGTGACGCCACGGCTGGACGTCGTGACCGGCGGCGTTTTTCTGGACCCCAGAGTGACCGCCACGGACGCGATCGACGCGAATATCGGCTCGAGGCCGGTCGGACTGCCGAGTCACATCCTCAATCTCAACATGAACTGGCGCAGCACGTGGCTGAAGGGGCTCGCGCTGGACCTGGCGGTGGTGCACCGCGGCCGCGTGCCCGCGACAACCAATAATGCGGTCTTCCTGCCGGCCCGCGCGCGCGTCGATATTGGCGGCCATTATCGGTTCACGGTCGCGAAGCGCAATGCGACCTTCCGCCTTCAACTCGTCAACCTGTTCAACAATCCGGGCTATGGCCTCGCGGGACCGGGTGTTTACACATCCAGTGCCGGCCGCTCCGCCCAGGGATATCTTACCGTCGACCTCTAGCCTTCGTTCTGAAGGCGCAATGCGACCTCACTCATGAATCGGGCATCGTCGCCGTCGGCCAGCCAGTCGGCTTCGCCCGCAATCGCGGCAAGCATGTCGCTCAGCGACTCCATCTCGCTCTTGGCGTAATTGCCGAGCACGTGCGGCGTGACGAGGTCCTTGCGGCCCGGTCCGGGGTGACCGATGCCGATGCGGACCCGGCGAAAATCGGGACCGAGCGCCGCATCGATCGAACGCAATCCGTTGTGTCCCGCAGTGCCGCCACCGACCTTCACCTTCACCTTGAATGGGGCGAGGTCGAGTTCATCGTGGAAGACCGTGAGATCGTCCACATCGAGCTTGTAGAAGCGCATTGCCTGCTGAACCGCGTCGCCGCTGTCGTTCATGAACGTTTGCGGCTTCAGCAGCAGCACGCGTTGCCCGCCGACCTGCCCCTCGGCGATCAGGCTGCGGAACTTCTTCGACCAGGGGGAGAAGTTGTGCACTTCTGCGAGAATGTCGGCCGCCATGAATCCGATATTGTGCCGGTGCAGCGCATAGCGTGTGCCCGGATTGCCAAGACCGACCCACAGTTGCACTTACCCCTCCCGCTTGCGGGACGGGAGGAGCCACGAAGTGGCGGAGGGGTGGGTCTGCCGAAGCATGCGTTCTGACATGCCCACCCCCGACCCCTCCCGCAAGCGGGAGGGGAGATCAGCTCAGGCTTGTTCGCCTTCGCCTTCCGTCTCGCCTTCCTCGGCGCCGCCCTCGACGGTCGGGACCTCGCCGGCAGGCGCGGCCTCTTCCTCTTCGGACTTCATCGCCGACGGCGCCACGACGGTGGCAACAGTGAAGTCGCGATCGGTGATCGCCGGGGTCGCGCCGCCGGGCAGCTGAACCTGGCTGATGTGCAGCGAATCGCCGATCTCCAGCCCGGCCAGCGAGATGTGGATTTCCTCAGGGATGCTCGCCGCGTCGCAGATGAGCTCCAGCTCGTGCTGAACGACGTTGAGAACGCCGCCGCGCTTCAGCCCTGGCGAAGCCTCTTCGTTGTCGAACCGAACCGGCACGTTGACGTGGACCTTGGTGTGCTCGGAAATGCGGAGGAAATCGACATGCACCGGGCGGCTGCTCACCGGGTGGAAATCCACCGCCTTGGGCAGCGTCCGTGTGGGCTTGCCGGCAACGTCGATCATGATGACCGAGTTCATGAAGTGACCCGTCGAAAGCATCTTCGACAGGAGCTTCTCTTCGACGTGAATCGAAAGAGGCTCTGATTTCTGGCCGTACACGACGGCGGGTACCCGGCCTTGGCGGCGCAGTGCACGGGAGGCTCCCTTGCCAGCCCGGTCGCGCGCCTCGGCGGGCAGCGTCAGCTGTTCGCTCATTTGGCTATGCTCCGTTTCATGTAAATCACCCCGCGCCACGCCTCCAGGGATGACCATGGCCGGGGAGCGGCGCCCCTACGCGAGCGCCGTCGGAAAAGCAAGGCGAGCGGTCAGTTGACCCGTTGCGACGCGATGCCGCGCTCGGCGAGCTGGACCAGCAGGCTGTCGCTACCGGCCAGATGCCCTGCACCGACGGCGACGAAGACCGTTCCGGGCGTGCGCAGGCGTGCCCTGATCCAGTCGGCCCAGCGCGCGTTCCGTTCCGTAAACATCATCCTGTAGGTCTGCGGCGATGCCGCTTTGAGCTGTCCCAGCATGTTCACGAACACGCTCTGGTCGCCGCGCTTCCAGGCTGCCTGCATCTGACCCATTGCTACCGTCAGGCGGTCCATTCCCTGGTCTGCCGCGGAAGCGGTTGCGCGGCCGCGAGGCACCGGAGCCGACGGCGGCATATGATTGAACATGTTGAGCTGGAACTGCAGGGTCTCGAGGCCTTCGACTGGCTTGCCTTCCGCCTCTGCCTGACGCCGGAGGATCATGTCGGCGCCATTATCGACCTGCATGCCCTGGGCGCGGCCGGCGTTAATCGCCATGCGGGTCGTCGCGAGGAAGGAAGCCGACGGAGTCACGGACGGGACTCGAAGCGCGGCCGGCACCTGAGCGACATCCGCCGGCCGCTCGGGGATCAGCGTTTCCAGAACGAGTTCGCCGGATTGCTCGAACGCATCCCGCACTTTTTCGCCGAACCACTGATCCTTCCCGTCAAGCGCATGGAAGGTGCCGAAGATGAAGATGGTCGTATCCGAATCGTGGACGACGAACATCGCTGGTTCAGCGGGCGGGGGCGCAGGCACTTGCGCCGGCGAAGCGGCGGCCAGCGCGGCTGCAACGAGCAAGTTCACCATCCGACAGCCTCCCGAGGTGATGGCGCTGGATGGAAGGAAACGCGGGCGCCGGTAGTCATTTCAGCGGCGGCAGAACGCCCGCAGCCCCGGTCACATCACGCATCAGACCCCCCAGCCCGATAAGCCGGATGATGGTCACGAAGCCCTTAAGGAATGTCTAGCAAAATCCGCAAAAGGTGAACATTTTGCGGTGGATAGTTCGATCCCGCGGACGGCGCGCGGCCCACTACTGAAGGCGGGTTACCTTGTAGCCATCCTTCTGCAGGCGGGCGATTACCGAGTCCTTTCCGGCGAGGTGGCCGGCGCCCACGGCGACCAGGATTGTTCCCGGCTGCGCCAGCCGCTGCTCGATCCACTTCGCCCAGTTGGCGTTGCGCTGTTCGAGGAGCGATGCCTTGAGCTCAGGCGACGAGTTGAGATCGCGATTGAAGGCGATGCCCATCGTTTTGACGTCGCCGCGGGACCAGGGCGACAGCATCTCCTTATAGGATGAATCCATGTTCTTGCTTCCGCCTTCGACCAGCTGATCGACGAACAGCTTGCGCTGGGCGGCTTCGGGCAGCCGATCGAAGAAACCGAACTGTTCAGTAGGGGTCTCGAGCTGCCCGATGGGTTTGTGCTCGGACAGGAACTGCTGCCGCAAGACCTCCTCGGGGCCGTCGGTCCCCTTCAGGCCCATGTCCTTGAACTCGGTTGACACGAGCGTCAGCCACGCAAGCCACGTCTCCATCCGGTCGAGCCCCTTTTCGGGAATGCCGGCTTTCGCCAGGTACGCTCTGAGCTTCGGCACGTCGGCCTTGGGGATCCGGTCTTCAATCGGCGGCAGGTTCGGACGAACACCCAGCGAGAACATCGCGGCCTGAACCTCCTGCGGATGCTGCTGATCAACGATGGTTTCCACCACCAGCTGTTCCGACGCCTCCACCGCCTGATCGAACTTGGCCGTGCGCCATTTGAGGTTGTCGGGAAGCAAATGGATCGTTCCGAACAGGTAGATGGTCGTGTCCGGGTCCGAAATCTGCCAGAGGGCCGGACGGGCGATCTGCGGCGCGCGTGCCCCGGCCGGAACTGAGCCGAGCAGAAGCGTCAGCCCGAGCGCCGCTCCGATGCGCCGCAGCAGTGATCTCACCATCGATTCAAATCCTCTCGACCTCGCGGTTCGCATGCGCCGGTAGCGGCGGCAAGCTGAACCCCGACTTGCCCCTCGGACAACCATTCGCCAAAGCGCCTCGAACGCGATTGACGGGATAACTGCGCTTGAGCTTGAGCTTTCAGGACCTGATCCTCACGCTGCACCGTTATTGGGGCGCGCGCGGCTGCGTCGTGCTCCAGCCCTATGACATGGAGATGGGGGCGGGGACGTTCCACCCCGCGACAGTGCTCCGTTCGCTTGGCCCGGATCCATGGCGCGCGGCTTACGTCCAGCCGTGCCGGCGACCGACGGACGGCCGCTATGGCGAGAACCCCAATCGGCTTGGGCATTATTACCAATATCAGGTGGTGCTGAAGCCGAGTCCGGACGACCTGCAGGAGCTTTATCTCGGCAGCCTGATCGAGATCGGCATCGACCCGCTGAAGCACGATATCCGGTTCGTCGAGGATGATTGGGAGAGCCCGACTTTGGGCGCGTGGGGGCTCGGCTGGGAAGTCTGGTGCGATGGCATGGAGGTAACGCAATTCACCTATTTCCAGCAGGTCGGCGGTTTCGAATGCCGCCCTGTGACGGGCGAGCTGACCTATGGGCTGGAACGGCTGGCGATGTACATCCAGGCCGTCGACAACGTGTTCGACCTGAGGTTCAACGACGCCGGCGTGACCTATGGCGACGTCTTCCTCGAGAACGAGCGCGAGGCGTCCGAATATAATTTCGAGGTGGCGAACACCGATCGGCTGTTCGGTGCCTTCCGCGAAGCGGTCGCCGAATGCGAGCTGTGCATCGAGCGCAGCCTTCCGATCCCGGCCTATGAGCAGGCGATCAAGGCCAGCCACGTCTTCAACACGTTGCAGGCGAGGGGCGTGATCAGCGTCGCCGAGCGCCAGGCCTACATCGGCCGCGTCCGCGACCTCGCCAAGGCGGCGTGCGGATCGTGGCTGGAGCGCGGTCAATGATCCTCCCCGGGACGGGGAGGGGGACCATTCGCGAAGCGAATGGTGGAGGGGGGTCGTCGCTCCGGAAACCTCAAGTCTATGCTGCTCGCAAACTCCGAAGGGCGATGAGTGCACCGGAAGTTCTGCTTTGGAGCCACCTTCGAGGATCGAAGCAGGGATTCAAGGTGCGCCGCCAGCATCCACTGGGCCCCCATGTCGCTGACTTTTTCGTCCATGACGCAGGTCTCGTGATCGAAATTGATGGGATGAGTCACGATTACGGTGATCGACCTCACAGGGACGACGCGCGCGACGTGTACATGGGCGGCCGGTATCTCCAGGTTCTCCGAGTTTCTGCAGACGAAGTGATGAAGAATCTGCCGGGAGTGCTGACCCTGATCAGCGAACGAGTGAAGAACCCCCTCCACCATCCTCCGGATGGTCCCCCTCCCCATGCTGGGGAGGAATATTGATGCCGGACTTCATCCTTGAGCTGCGGTCGGAGGAAATCCCGGCGCGGATGCAGGCGAAGGCGCGCAACGACCTCGCGCGGATGTTCGCCGAATGCACGGCGGAGACGGGCCTCGAGACCGGCGCGATCGACACGTTCTCGACGCCGCGTCGGCTGGTGCTGATCGCCCGTGATGTGGCGGAGGCGACCGAGGCGAGCCGCGAGGAGGTCAAGGGCCCGCGCACCTCGGCGCCGCCGCAGGCGCTTGAGGGTTTCCTGCGCAAGACGGGCCTCGCTCGCGAGCAGCTGGAAGACCGTGACGGCGTCTATTTCGCGGTGATCGAGCGGGCAGGGCGGCCGGCCACCGACGTTCTCGCGGACACCATCAAGCGGATCGTGGCCGATTTTCCGTGGCCGAAGTCGATGCGCTGGGGCGAGGGCACGTTTCGCTGGGTGCGGCCGCTCCACGGGATCGTTGCGATCCTTGGCGAGCAGATCGTGCCGGTCGAGGTCGAGGGCATCGCCTCTGGTGCGACGAGCGCCGGTCACCGATTCCACCATCCGGGGGCGATCACGATCGGCGGCGCGGCCGACTACGTCGAGAAGTTGCGGGCCTGCCAGGTCATCGTCGACCAGGAGGAGCGGGAACGGCTCATCCGCGAGGGCGCGGAGGCGGCGGCAAAGGGTGCGGGCCTGACATTGCTCGCTGACGAAGGCCTCGTCGTGGAGAACGCCGGCCTCACCGAATGGCCGGTCCCGCTGCTGGGTCGGTTTGATCCCGAGTTTCTCGACGTCCCGCGCGAGGTGATCGTCCTCACCATGCGCACCAACCAGAAATACTTTGCCTGCACCAATGAGGAGGGCCTGCTTGCGCCTTCGTTCGTGTGCGTCGCCAATATTGCCGCGAACGATGCCGGCGAGGCGATCGTGGAAGGCAACCGCCGGGTCCTCGCCGCGCGATTGGCCGACGCGCGTTTCTTCTGGGAGCAGGACCTCAAGGTGCCGCTCGAGGAGCAGGCAGGAAAGCTGAGCGGCATCGTCTTCCACGAGAAGCTCGGCACCGTGGCCGACAAGGTCGAGCGCGTGGCGAAGCTCGCGCGGTGGCTGGTGGAAGAACGTATCGTCACCCCCGCGAAAGCGGGGGCCCAGCAACACAAGGAACTGGGTTCCCGCTTTCGCGGGAATGACGAAGAGGTGGCGGAACTTGCTGCCCAAACAGAACGCGCCGCCAGGCTGGCCAAGGCCGATCTCGTCAGCGGCATGGTGGGCGAATTCCCCGAGCTTCAGGGCGTCATCGGCGGCTATCTCGCCGAGGCGCAGGGGGAGCCGCAGGCCGTCGCCGACGCGATCCGGGACCATTACAAACCCGTTGGGCAAGGGGACGAGGTCCCGACTGCGCCGGTAACCGTAGCCTTGGCGTTGGCGGACAAGCTCGACTCCGTTTGCGCGTTCTTCGGTGTCGGTCTCAAGCCGACCGGATCGAAAGACCCGTTCGCACTTCGGCGCGCGGCAATCGGGTGCATTGAGATCATTGTACGCAACAGATTGAGACTGGGGCTGACCCGAAGCTTGCGCGGTGCACTTGCGAACCGGGTTGGCCAGACGAGCGATGCCGGACCGGCGCATCGGCTCGATGCGGCTGCTATCGAGCTGCTCGACTTCTTCGCCGACCGGCTCAAGGTCCAGCAGCGCGAAGCCGGCGTTCGGCACGATCTGATCGATGCGGTGTTTGCACTGGGAGGAGAAGACGATCTCGTGCGCCTCCTTGCCCGCGTGAACGCCCTGCAAAGCTTCATCGAAACCGAGGAGGGTTCCGACCTGCTCACCGCCTACAAGCGCGCGGCGAACATCCTGAAGAAGGAGGATTGGACCGGCGGGGTGATGAGCTCGCCGGCGGAGCAGGGCATCCCGCAGACCGGCGAGGAGGACCCGCTGGTGCTGGTCGACGATCCGATCGTCGGCGATGCGGTTGCGGAAATGGCTTCAGGGCAGACCGGCGCCGAGCTACCGCAGGAGCGGGCGCTGATTGCCGCGCTCGATGCCGCCGAGCCCAAGGCCGCGGCGGCCGTCGAGGCGGAGGACTTTACCGGGGCCATGGCGGCGCTCGCGTCGCTCCGCGCACCGATCGACCAGTTTTTCGACCATGTGACGGTGAACGATCCCGATCCCGCCAAGCGCGAGAAGCGCCTGAATCTTCTGATGCGCTTCAGGGACGCCGTGAACCGGGTCGCTGATTTTTCGCGAATCGAGGGGTAGATGGCCGTTCCCCGGCGTGCGCCCGGGGACCTACAGCGGTCGATCGTCGGCGGGGCTTTTCACCGCGGCAGCGCGCAGCGAATCGCGTTCGCGCCACTCCTTCTCTCGCTCCTCATGCGCGCGCGCCTGGTCGGCGTGGGCCTTCTCGAGCTCTTTGCGCCGGTCGACCTCGCTATTGTAGCGGGTCTTCCACTTGCGGCGGCCGCCGGCGGTCAGGAAAATGCCAATGAGCAGGCCGAGAATGAAAACGAGCGCGCAGATCGCCCACAGGTTGGGATCGCTGGTGATGTTGTTCATGTCGCCTCCGCGACAATGTTGGAACTGCGGCGACTACGCCTGAGCGAGCCGCCGCGTTCCCACCCTCCGCTTAATGGCCGCCGTGAAGGAAGCTGTCGTTGATCGAGCAGCTCGCGGGGCCGAGAATGACCACGAACAGCGTCGGAAGAATGAACAGGATCAGCGGCACGGTCATGATCGCCGGCAGGCGCGCGGCCTTTTCTTCCGCCCGCATCATGCGCTGGTGGCGGAATTCGGCCGACAGCACGCGCAGCGCGCTGGCCAGCGGCGTGCCGTACTTTTCGGTCTGGATCATGGTCGTGACCACGCCGCGCATGGCTTCGAGGTCGACGCGATTGGCAAGGTTCTCGAAGGCGTTGCGGCGTTCGTTGAGGAAGCCGAGCTCAATGGCGGTCAGGCCGAACTCGTCGCCGAGTTCCGGATAGGCCTTGCCGAGTTCTCTCGATACTCGGCTGAATGCCGCGTCCACGGTAAGGCCGGCTTCGGCGCAGATGACCAGCAGGTCGAGCGCGTCCGGCAAGCCCTTGCGGATGGCGTGGCTGCGTTTGGTGACCTTGTTCTTGAGCCAGATGTCCGGCGCCTTGTAGCTTCCGACCAGCACGCCCGCGACCGTCATGTAGCGGCGGAATCCGCCCCACTCCGGCCAGTGATTGAGCACGTAGATCAGCACCACGGCGGCGATTCCGAGGATAACCGGAAGGACGAAGCGCGCGAAGATGATGAAGAAGGCGAGGTCCTTGGTGCGGATGCCGGCCTGCATCAGGCGGATCTGCGTCTTCTGGACCTGGTCCTCCTGAAGCATCTTGAACTGCGACAGGAGCTGCCGGACGTTGTCGGCTGCCTGGTTGCGATTGGTCAGCTTCTTGCGCTTGTTGGTCGACGCGACGATGCCGGCCTTGAGCTGCTCGCGCCGCTCGTTGAGCGCTTTGACGCGTCGCGCCATCGGATCCTTGACGGTCGTCGCGGCATAGATCGCGAGCATCACCGCGAAGGTCGCGACGGCGCTTAGCAGCGTCGCGATCCAGATGACGTCGAAACCCAGGATGTGGATGCCTGAAGAGGGCGCAGCCTGCATGGTCTAACTAGCCTTCCTCAAATCTCGAAGTTGCACATCTTGGCCATGATGAAGCCGCCCATGGCCATCCAGATCATGCCGCCGATGCCGGCGACGATCAGCCGCTGGTCGATGAAGAACTGGCCCATGTAATGCGGGTTGATCATGTACACGAGGCCGAACACCGTGAACGGAAGCGCGCCGACGATGTAGGCGGAAGCCTTGGATTCCGAGCTCATGGCGCGGATCTTGAGCTTCATCTGCGCGCGCTTGCGAAGCACGTCGGCGAGGTTCGACAGCGTCTCGGCCAGATTGCCGCCGGTCTCGCGCTGGATGGCGAGCGTGATGACAAAGAACTGGAATTCCGACGTGCCGAGGCGGTCGGCGGTCTCCTGGAGCGCGGCTTCCATCGTCCGGCCGATTTTCATCTTGTCGGTCACCATGCGAAACTCGATTCCGACGGGTCCGACGATTTCGCCGGCGACGATGCCGAGCGTCTCGGTGATCGGAAGGCCCGAGCGCAAACCACGGACCATCAACTCGATAGCATCAGGGAAGTTCGAGTTGAACTTGGCCAGTCGGCGCTTGATCAGCTTGCCGGTCACGAAGTGAGGAGCGCCGATGCCCATGAAGAGGCCAAGCATCAGCGACAGGATGAACGGGGCACCCTTCATCGTCAGCAGGATCGAGACGCCAGCCACGATCCCGATGCAGATCAGCGCATATTTGCCGAGCGTGATGTCCTTGCCGGTCTGCTCCAGCCGCTTGCGCAGGAGCGCCGGCTTCGGGATCAGTGTCGAGGCGTAGCTTTCGAGCTTGGTGCCGCGATTGGCGAACAGCTTGCGGATCTGCGCCTGGGCGTTGCCGGTGATCGTATCGCCGTGACGCTCCTTGATCAGGTCGATGCGCCGCTTGACGCTTCGGGACGCCGACGGACCGCGCACGGCCATGAAGCCGAGCAACAGCGCGCCCATCCCGCCGATGATAACTAGCCACAGGAACATGCTTGCTACCGCCTCTCAAATCCCCCGGTGGCGCGCATGCGCCTCCGCAACCTGCCTACGCCGCTTTGTCCTTGGGCTTCGACAGCATCGATTTCAGGCCGCCGACGAGCGATTTCGACTTGTCGGCCGCGCCCGAGTCCGCCGCCGAACCTTCCTCGCTCGAATGGTTGAGGACCATTCCGGACAAGGCGTTGAAGGGCGTCGCGAGCTTGCCGGAGGCGACTTCCGCCATCGGTTTCCCGAGCTTGGCAGCCTGCGCGGCAACCTTGGCATCGAACGGGAAAACGACGTCGACTGGACGCTCGATCGACTGCTCGAAGTCCTTGCGGCTGATCTCCAGCGCGCCGCCCGAAGGGACGCAATTGGCAACCACGATGACCTTGGTCTGCGGAGCGTTTGACTTCAGCCAGGCAAGCACGCGGATCGTGTCGCGCGTTCCCGCGAGCGTCAGCTCGGCGACGACCACGGCGACGTGGGCGTCGTGCACCAGGTGCGGATACTGGATCAGCATATGGCGCGGAAGATCGAGAACGGTCGACTCGAACGAGTTCCGCATTTCTTCCTGAAGCTGGAAGAATGCAGTGCCGTCGGTCACCAGCGGCTGATGGATCGGCGCTTCCGCCGACAGGACCGATAGCCGCTCGTTGGCTCGCACCATGGCGCGTTCGATGAACAGGCCGTCGATACGGCTCGGGTTCTCGATCGCGTCGGTGAGGCCACGGCCAGGCTCGAGGTCGAGCGCCAGCGCGCCCGTCCCGAAGTGGACGTCAAGGTCGAGGAGAGCCGTCGAGCGGCGTGCCTTCTCGCCAAACAGCCACGCGAGGGACGTCGCAATCGTCGATGCGCCGACGCCGCCGCGGACGCCGATCACGGCGGCCATGACGTGCGGCTTGTCAGCCTGCGCTTCACCGCGCGGCCCCGACAGGATCATCTGCGCATGCGCGAAGGTGTCGCGCAGATGATCGACCGTGAACGGCTTCAGCAGGTAATCGTGGATGCCGCTGGCGACCAGGTCGCGATAGAGGCGGACGTCGTTGACGCTGCCCGCCGCGATCACGATCGTGCCCGGCTCGCAGACTTCCGCAAGCGCGTTGATGTCGTTGAGCGGGTCGGCAGATTCCGACAGATCGACGAACAGGATGTTCGGGCTCGCGGAGACCGACAACGACTGGACAGCGTTGCGCAGTCCGCCCTTGTTGACCTTCTCGGGCGACCAGCCGTGCTCGACCGCAACCGGCCGAAGCATATCGGCGGTCGCATCGTCGCAGACGAAGGCCGTAAATGGGTCGCGCAATCCCGCGCGGGCCTGGAACGGGGCGTTCATCAATTGCCTCCCTTCGAGCTTTCTGACTTGAGAGCGCCGCCCGTCGGGGCCTGCGACCGATACAGATTGATGGCTTTGCCGCTGGTGAGCGGATCGACCGTGCTTGCAGATTCGCGGCCGTGGATGAGATCCTCCGGATTGGCGATCTCAGCCGCGAGGTTGCTGTTCACCGCGCAACCGTAGTTCGACATTTCGCGATTGGCGTAATTCGGCTCCGAAGGGACGCTCCAGTTGGGGCATCCCGGCACCGTTGCGCGGCGCCGCGCGACCACGACCCGCATGGAACCTGGCTGGACCATACCGGCGGTGACTGGGGCACCGGCGGACAGGAGCATTCCGTAGCGGCCTGCGATGGCGGCTACCTGGCTGCGAGCTGCCGGCGCGTAACCGCCATCGACATAGATCGAGTCGCCGTAGCCAAGGCCAAGGCCTTGGAACCAGCCGTCCAGGCGGGCAACGTCGGCGGGCGCTAGCGCGCCACCAGGGGTCGCGGCGTCGAACACGTAGTCGGCGCTGGTGACCACCGGGATATTGACCGGCTCGACACCGCGGTCGGGCAGATCCCGGGTAGCCGTTGTGCACCCGCTGAGCGCGACAGCCAGGAAAAGAGCAGACTTGCGGACCATGTTGGCGTCCTTCCTCAAAGACTCGCGGTTCACTTCCGGAACCCCGGAGCGGCGACCGCACCGGCGGTTGCCGGAATGGCTGCGACGGCGGCGGGCGGGACCAGCCCCGCGGGACCGCTGACTCCGCCGCTGATCTGCCCCAGAAGCATCGCGCTACCGTCCGTCGGTGCCCGATAGCCGTTGGTCGGGAGCGCCAGCGGGCCTGACGATGGCCGGACGAGATAGGGCGTCACGACGATGACCAGCTCCGTCTCGTTGCGCTGATAGCTCGTCGAGCGGAACAGAGCCCCGAGGATCGGAAGATCGCCCAGGAACGGCGCCTTCTTGATGCTGTTGTTGCTCGTGTTCTGGAGCAAGCCGGCAAGCATGAAGGATTGTCCGGATCCGAGCTCAACCGTCGTTTCCGCGCGGCGCGTCGTCAGCGCCGGCACCACATAGCCGTTGAGCGTCACCGAGCCGGCGTCGGACAGCTGGCTGACCTCCGGACGAACCCGCAATGAGATGCGCCCGTCCCCCAGGACGATCGGCGTGAACGCCAGGCTGACACCATATTGCTTGTATTCGACCGAGACCGCGTTGTTGCCCTGTGAGACCGGGATCGGGAACTCGCCGCCGGCGAGGAAGCTCGCCGTTTCGCCCGAGAGCGCGGTGAGGTTCGGCTCGGCCAGGGTACTGACAACGCCGTCGTTCTGTAACAGATCGAGCGTGCCGAGAAGATCCAGGCCCAACACCTTGCCGGCGAGACCGAGACCGGTTCCCGCGCTCGGGAAGTTGAACGTGCGTCCGCCGCCGGCCGTGCCGCCGCCGAGATCGCCCGGATTGCCCTGGCCGATGCCGAAGAAGGCACCGCCTGGCTTCGGATCCCGACCGAGGAGATTGACACCGATTTGCTTCAGCGCTGACCGGTTGACCTCCGCGATGCGCACTTTCAGCATGACCTGAAGCGGCGTGGCGATTTTCAGCCGGTTGATGACGCAGATTTTGCAGGGTGCATTGGCCGCGGACATGTCCAGGCCTGGATTGAGTTGCGAATTGGCAATCTGAGCCGCCGTCGCCGCATCTTCGGGAGAGGCGACCGTTCCGGTCAGGATTGCAGTCTGGCCGACGTTCATGACGCGGATGTCCGCGTCCGGCATTGCCGCACGGAGCACCTCGTTGATCGTCGGCAGGTTCTGGCTGACGTGAACCTGCACGCCGTAGACGACCGATCCATCCGCTGACGTCGCTATGACAGTCGTTTCGCCGAATGCCTTGCCGAACAGGTTCAGCTGGGTCGGGCTGTTGACGACCACGTCGGCAACCTGCGGGTTCGAGACCCAGACGTTGCTTACGCGGCGCGGCAGGTTGATCATCTGGCCGTCACCGATCGAGAGCGCGACCTGCGCTGTCGGGCGGTACGTGCCTGACGTATAAGCCTTCGGCTGCGCCGTTGCCGCGGTCGGTGCCGCGACTGCGGCGAGGCCCATGGCCAGCGCGGCAACCGCGGTGCCGAGGCGCGCCCGGCGAATGTTGTGATCAGTCTTCATCTTAGCGAGCTCCCACCGGAACAACGGTGACATCATTGCCGCGAGTAACCTTCACGACCGGACCAGTCGGGACCGCCGGAGCGGCGCCCTTGCCGGCCATGGCCTGGGCCAAGCCCTGACCCAGGCTGGCCTGAGCCAGCTGTGCCGGAGCCTTTGCGGGGACGGAGCGGCGCTGGAAGCGCGACACGTCGCCGCCGGTCGAGAAGGTGGTGCCGTTGTCGTTCGGCCGGTTGGCCATCGCCATCAGCATCTGCTTTTCCTGGTCGGGCGAGGTGCCCGCCGGGATCTTGACCTGGCCCGAGGCAACCGCGCGCTCCACGTCCGACGTATTGTCGGCGATAGAGCGCAGCGAGAGCGTCAGCGAACCGAGGCTCTGGGCGACCGCGATCTTCTCGGCGATCTTCGGAGTGACCTCGAGCGTCACGTTCGAGAAGGTCTTGACTTGCGTCTTGCCGTCGCCGTCCTTCTCCGTGATGCGCTGGTCGGTGGCGAGCACCCGCAGGTTGCGGATGATCGTCTCGGCGACCTTGAGGGTCGGGCCATCGCCGCCGCCTTCGACCGACTGGGTCAGCATCAGATCGACATGATCCCCCGGGAAGACGAAGCCGGCGACACCGGCATTGACGTTCACCGGAACCGTAATGGCGCGCATGCCGGGGCCGAGTGCCGCGGCGAGGAAGCCGCGATCCTCGGGGCCGACGAGCGAGCCGCGAGTGATCGGCTGACCGGCAGTGATCGGATAACGGACCACCGTACCGAGCAGCTTCCTGGGATCGCCGTCGGGCTGGCCCTCGACGTAATAGGCGTTCTGCATCAGTTCCTTCGGCCACGGCTGAAGGGTGAAGCTGTCGGCATCGATGATCGTGCCGACCGGCAGCGCCTTCTTGGCCACGAGGACCTTAGGCCCAAGCGGAACAGGTGCCGCAGCAGCCTGCTGCGCGCCGGCGCCGGCAAACATATTTTTGGCCATAACCGCAGTGATTACCGCGATGACCAGCGCTCCAACGAGCAGCGCGAGCTTCTTCACATCCATGGCGAATTCGCCTCCCCCTTGCGGGCCCCTTGAACAGCCTCACACATCAGACAAATTGGTTAAGAAACCGTTGGGTGAAAACTTCCCCGAGGACCGCGACACCGCCGGCGGCGATCGCAATCCCGTACGGAATCTGCGGGCGGCCCTCTCGACCGCGCATGCGGTGGAAGGTCAGAATGCCCAAAGTCAGCAGGCCGCCCGCAAGCGACATGAACACGAGAAATCGGAAAGTTCCCGCGGGCGGCAGCCACAACGCGAGCGCGGCTGCGAGCTTCACGTCGCCGCCGCCCATCATGCCAATGCAAAAAGCGCCGGCGAGGAGAACGAAGACAATCGCTCCGGCAGCGAGCTGGACTGCCATTCCGGGCCACGGCGCCAGCGCCACCGACAACCAGTAGACCGGCGCGGACAGGGCCACGCACAGATTGAGCCGATTCGAAATGGTGAAGGTCCGCACGTCGATGACCGCGGCAACGACCAGCGTCACGCCAAGGGCAAACAGCAGCATCTCGGTAAACACGGCGTTGAACATGCCGCCACCACTAGACGGCGCGGCTTTCCAATTCGTAACCAGCGGTCCGGATGGAGAATTTCGACGTCATCATCGTCGGCGGCGGCATCGCCGGCGCGAGCCTTGGAGCGGCGATCGCCGAGCGGCGGACCACGCTGATGATCGAAGCCGAATCGGTCTGCGGATATCATTCGACGGGTCGATCGGCTGCCTTTTACCTCGAAAGCTACGGGGGTCCGGAGGTGGCCAGGCTGACCGCCGCGTCACACCAATTCCTCGAAGCGCCCCCTCTTGGCTTCTCCGACCGCGGCTTCCTCCGCACGCGCGGAGACTTGCACATCAGTCGCGATGCGCTGCCTGATCTTCCTTCATCCGTCGAGACCCGGATCGTCGAGCGCTCCGAGCTCGAGCGGCTGATTCCCGGAATTCGGCCGGAATGGCGCCATGCTTTGCTGGAGCCGAGCTGTGCGGACATCGACGTAGCTGCCTTGCATGCGTCCTATCTGCGCGCATTTCGGAAGCGCGGCGGGGTCGTTCGAACGGACGCCAGCTTGCGATGCGGCCGCCATGAAACCGGCAAGTGGATTGTTTCGCTCGCAGACGAATCGACCGTGCGAGGAAATATCATCGTCGATGCGGCCGGCGCGTGGGCAGATTCCGTTGCGCAGGCATGCGGCGTCGCTCCGCTCGGTATAGCGCCCAAACGCCGGACGATGGTTCAGCTTCGCGTCGCCCGATCCGGGCTTCGTGACCTGCCGCTCGTCGACGATGCCGCCGGCACATTCTACTTCAAGGGGGAGGGGGACAGGACCGTGTGGCTCAGTCCCCACGACGAAATCGACAGCGACCCGTGCGACGCAGCGCCCGAAGAAATCGATGTCGCAACGGCGATCGATCGCTTTCAGAACGTGGTCGACTGGCCGGTCGAGGCGGTGGAACGACGCTGGGCGGGCCTTCGGAGTTTCGCTCCCGACCGGCTTCCGGTCTACGGGTTCGACTCCCAGGCTCCGGGATTTTTCTGGTGCGCCGCCCAGGGCGGGTTCGGGATCCAGACATCCCCGGCGGCAGCGGCGATGGCCGCTTCTCTGCTTGTTGGGGAATCGCCCGAGCCAATGGTTGCGGAGATCGACCCGTCCGTTTTTGCGCCGCAGCGATTCGCTGGCTCAAAATAAATTGGGGAGGCGCGGGTCACGCCTCCCCTCACCAACTTTCCAACAGGGGAACGAGAGAGTCGGTGACCGGGGGCTACTACTGCCGCCACAGCCCCATCAAAAGTGAACTCGCGTTCATTCAGAGGCGGTGGTGACGGCGCTGGTCATCCGCGGCGGCGCAGGCGAGGGCATCCACGCGGTCGTTTTCGGGGTGGCCGCTGTGCCCTTTGACCCACTTCCATTCCACCCGGTGCGGAGCCGCCGCCGCGATGAGCTCCTGCCACAGCTCGGCGTTCTTGACCGGCTTCTTGTCCGATGTGCGCCATCCGTTGCGCTGCCAGTTGTGGACCCAGCGGGTGATCCCGTCGCGCACGTAGATGCTGTCGGTATGGAGGCGCACCCGGCACGCGCGTTTGAGGGCCTCGAGGCCCTTGATCGCCGCCATCAGCTCCATCCGGTTGTTGGTGGTGAGCGGCTCCCCGCCGGAAATCTCCCGCTCCTTGTCGCCCATGCGCAGCAGGACTCCCCAGCCGCCCGGGCCGGGGTTACCGCGGCATGCGCCGTCGGTGAACATCTCGACCTGCGGCAGGTCCATTCATCGTCCCCGGCGTTTGCCGGGGAGGGGGACCATCCGAAGCATGGTGGAGGGGTTCTGCGCAAAAGGACCCCTCCACCGCACTTCGTGCGGTCCCCCTCCCCACGAAATCGTGGGGAGGATGATCAAGCGACGAGCTCGCGGGGAAGCTTGAATGTCATCCGCTCGGGCGAATGGTCGGCTTGCTCCTCACGCACGTCGAATCGGGAGCGAAGCGCGTCGACGACCTCGCGGACCAGGACTTCGGGCGCCGATGCGCCCGCCGTGATCCCGAGGGTATGAGGCCGACCAAGCCAGTCCCAGTCGATGTCCACCGCGCGCTCGATCAGCCGCGCCGGCACGCCCATTCGTTCGGCGACTTCGGCCAGACGGAGAGAATTGCTGCTGTTGGGCGCGCCAATCACGAGCATCCGTTCGCACTCGGCGGCGATCGCCTTGACCGCCGTCTGGCGATTGGAGGTCGCGTAGCAGATGTCCTCGCTGCGCGGTGCGCGGATATCGGGAAAACGGGCCTTCAGCGCCTCGACGATCGCCGCCGTGTCGTCGACCGACAGAGTGGTTTGCGTCAGGAACGCAAGATTTCCGGTATCGGCGAGGCTTAGCGTCGCAACATCGTCGACAGTCTCGACGAGCGTGATCGACGCAGGTGGCACCTGGCCGAATGTACCGATGACCTCCGGGTGACCGGCGTGGCCAATGAAGAGGATATGTCGTCCTTCGCTGATCAGCCGCTCGGCCTGGCGGTGGACCTTGGAGACGAGCGGACAGGTCGCATCGACATAGCTGAGCCCACGGGTTTGCGCTGCCAGGGGAACCGATTTTGGCACGCCATGTGCCGAGAACACGACCGGGCGGTCGTCGGGCACCTCGTCGAGCTCGTCGACGAACACCGCGCCCAGGCTGCGCAGGCGCTCAACGACAAAGCGGTTATGTACGATCTCGTGCCGCACATAGACGGGCGCTCCAAACCGCTCGAGCGCGAGTTCGACAATCTGGATGGCACGGTCCACGCCGGCGCAGAAACCACGCGGAGCGGCGATCAGGACCCGCAACGGCGGGAGCAAGCGAGCGGGTTCAGGCACGGTGCAGGGCATGTAAGGCATCGCTTGCAGCCTTAGAAGGCCCTTCCTATGAACGCGGGCCTGCCGACCGCTTAAGGATAGCCGCTAGTGAAGCTCCGTTTTGCCGCTTTGACCGCTCTCGCACTGCTTGCCGGATGTCGGCACACGGGCGATCTCGCCGCCGAAGAGAACGGGGTCGGAGTCTATGCCGTTCGAAGCAGCTGCCCGGTGGTCGGGATTCCGACGGGCACGGGGGACATCACCTTGTTCAACCCGCCCGGCAGCACGGATTCGCGTGCGATCGACGTCAGCGCCACGATGACCCAGTTGCGCTCCTTCTGCCAGGATTCCGGTAACGACGTGGTGTCCACGGTTACCTTCACCGTGACCGCCCTTCGCCGCGACGCGGGACCGGCGCGGCAGGTCATGCTGCCCTATTTCGACGTTGCCCTTCGCGGCGGCACAACAATTGCCGCCAAGCAGATCGGTTATGTCGCCCTGAACTTCCCTGCGGGTAGCCAGCATGCATCGACCCGCGCGCAGGCTAGTGTGCGCGTCAACCGCGCGGCCGCAACGCTTCCGCAGAACGTGAAAACCTACCTCACTCGTCCGCGCAAGGCCGGCGCGGCCGACGCAGCCGTCGATCCGCTGTCGGAGCCCGGCGTGCGCGCGGCGGTCGCCAACGCGACCTTCGAGCATCTCGTCGGTTTCCAGATGTCCCGCGACCAGCTGAAGTATAACGCCACCCGCTAGGTGGCGATTTCCTCTCTACATCGGCGTAGGGACTACGAAACCAAGGTCCGTGCTCTCGCCATGCTCGCCGTCAAGCTTCGGGCCAGAGGCTGGACAAGTTGAGGACACGATCAATGAAGCTGCTTGAATTGCCCGACGGGATGGTAAGTCTCGAATTTCAGGCATCTGAGCGTGGCGGTCTGATGGAGCGCCTGGGAAAGTTCGGCTCGGTCAGACGCCAGCCACAAGCTAGGTATGTCAGGATCTCGGTTGGTCCTGAGCAATTCGTGTATCAGGACGAGTGGGACGAGCCGAGCCTCATTTCGACTTCAAAGGCGGGAGCAAAGCTCCTGCGAAGGCTTGTAGCTTCTCCGGCGCACAGCAAGGCTGCGTGACCGGAACAAGCCAGAGTATGGCCACCCGCTAAGACTTCACACGAAAGGCGCGTTGACTCGCGGCGGCGCGCCAGCCAAGGCACGCCGCGTCGCCGGGAGTTTCGGTTTCCGGATGGCCGCGCGGGAGAGTGTCCGCCGTACCCCGGACTTGATCGGGGGCAGGTGGAACGCCGAAGGAGCAACCGCCCCCGGAATCTCTCAGGCACCAGGGACCGCGCGCGCCTGACAGTCTGGAAAGTGTCCGGCGAAGCTTCGGCTTTGGCGGGCCGCCGAAGGGGCAAAGCTCTCAGGCGCTAGGGACAGACGGGGGCGGCAAGTTGAGCTTCAGCAGGCTCGGCGGTCGCACCTCTATGCCGGAGCGCTTGGCGAATGAGCAGGGAAGTCCACAACGGTCCAACCGACGACACCCAGGCGCGCGGAACGCCGATGAGCGGCGATCCCGTTGGAGGCGAGGGGACCGCCCCGCCCGAGCTCGACAAGCTTCCGCTCGATGGCTGGCATCGCGCCCGCGGCGCCCGAATGGTGCCGTTCGCGGGCTACGAGATGCCGGTCCAGTATGAAGGCATCATCGCCGAGCATCTGTGGACCCGCGAAAATGCGGGCCTGTTCGATGTCAGCCACATGGGCCAGCTGCTGATTCACGGCCGCGGAGTGGATGCGGCGCTAGAGAAGCTGATGCCGGGCGACTTTCTCAACGCCAGCGACATGAAGCCCAAATATTCGCTGCTGCTCGAGGAAGACGGTGGCATCATCGACGACCTGATGGCCACCCGCCGCGGTGATGATTTCTATGTCGTCGTCAACGGCGCCACCAAGCATGGCGATATCGACTACATGGAGAAGAATTTTCCACGCGAAATCGTGATCGATTACATGAAGGAACAGGCGCTGCTCGCGCTTCAGGGGCCGCGAGCGGCCGAGGTCCTCGAAACGATCATCCCGGGCGTCAGCCAACTCGGCTTCATGCAGGGTGGCCCGTTCAACTGGCAGGGCCGCAGCCTGTGGATCAGCCGGTCCGGATATACCGGTGAGGACGGATACGAAATTTCGGTACCGGCCGTCGCCGCGGCAGCACTTGCCGATGCGATTTGCGCGCATGAGCTGGCGAAACCCATCGGCCTTGGCGCGCGCGACTCGCTTCGGCTGGAGGCCGGGCTGCCGCTCTACGGCCACGACCTCGACACCCGGACCACCCCGGTGATGGCCGGCCTCACTTTCGCCATCAACAAGCGCCGCAGGGGCGAGGGGGGATTTCCCGGGGCGATGCGAATCCTTGCCGAACTGGAGAACGGACCGCCGCTGATCCGAGTCGGCCTCGACATCGATGGCCGGCAGCCGGTGCGCGAAGGCGCGCTGGTGCTCGACGGCGAGGGCACGGAGGTCGGCCGGATCACCAGCGGCGGCTTCTCCCCGTCACTCCAGCGGCCCATCGCCATGGCGTATGTCGCACCCCATCTCGCGGAGCCCGGAACGCCGCTGAAGCTCGAGCAACGCGGCAAGCTGTTCGATGCCCGAGTCGTCCCCATGCCGTTCGTTCCGCACCGCTATCACCGCAAGGGAGCCGCCTGATGCCTGTCTATTTCACCAAGGAGCACGAGTGGATCCGGGTCGACGGCGACACCGCGACCATCGGCATTTCAGACCATGCGCAGGAACAGCTCGGCGACATCGTCTTCGCCGAGGTGCCCGAAGCCGGTCGGCGCTTGAACAAGGGCCAGGAGGCGGCGGTGGTTGAATCGGTGAAAGCCGCTTCGGACGTCTATGCGCCGGTTTCCGGCGAGGTGATCGAGGGCAACCAGGCGGTCGCGGACGATCCCGCTCTGGTGAATAGCGATCCGGAAGGCGAAGGCTGGTTCTTCAAGCTGACGCTCAGCGATGCTGGCGAACTCGATGGCCTGATGGATGAGGGCGCTTATCGCGAGTGGGTGAAGACGCTTTGAGCCAAACCGCGACTTCGACCAGCAAATGGGACGCGGGCGACTATGCACGCGTCGGCAGTTTCGTCGCCGAGCTTGGCGCGGCGGCGCTTGACCTGCTCGACCCGCAGCCGGGCGAACGCATCCTCGACATCGGCTGCGGCGAGGGGACGCTCACGAACAAGATTGTCGAGCGTGGTGCGACCGTGCTCGGCATCGACGCATCGCCGGAAATGATTGCTGCCGCGCGGGCGAAGGGCGTCGACGCGCTGTTGCTGCCGGCAGAGGACATGCAGTTCTTCGCTGAATTCGATGCGGCTTTCTCGAACGCCACCCTGCACTGGGTGCTCCAGAAGGAGCAGGCAGCCCGAGCGATCTTCCGTGCGCTGAAGCCGGGCGGCCGGTTCGCCGGCGAGATGGGCGGGGAGGGGAACATCGCCCGCCTCCAGGAGGTGGTCGACGAGGAAATGATCCTGCGCGGCTATGTCCCGCCGATCGACGCGCATAACTGGTATCCGGCGCCCGAAGAGTTCGCAGCCGTTTACGAGGCCGCGGGTTTCCGCGAGATCGATGCCCGGCTGATCGAGCGCCCCACGCCGCTTGCGCATGGAGTCGCCGCATGGGTGACGACCTTCCGCAAGGGCTGGCTCGATCGCGCCAATGTTCCCGAGGCTGAGCGCGCCGAGCTTGCCGCCAGTGTCGCCGATCGATTTGGCGATGGCCCGGCCGACTACGTCCGCCTTCGCTTCATCATGAGGAAGCCGTTTTGAACACCACCGCTCATCCTGAGTAGCCGCTGAGCGAAGTCGAAGCGGCGTATCGAAGGACGGTCCTTCGATACGGTCCTTCGGCCGGCTTCGCCGGCTCAGTCCCTACTCAGGATGAGCGGAATAGATGAGAGCTGATTGAATGAGATATCTGCCCCTTTCCGACGCCGATCGCAGCGAGATGCTGCGTGTGATCGGCGCCGGCTCGATCGACGATCTTTTCCGCGATGTTCCCGAAGAGGCGCGGCTCTCGGGTCCGATCGAGGGCCTGCCGATGCACGCCTCCGAAATGGCAGTCGAGCGGCACATGACCGCTCTGTCGCGCAGGAACATGGTCGCCGGCGACGTGCCCTTCTTCCTGGGCTGCGGCGCATACCGGCATCACGTCCCGGCAAGCGTCGACCACATCATCCAGCGCGGCGAGTTCCTGACCAGCTACACGCCCTACCAGCCGGAGATCGCCCAGGGCACGCTGCAGATGCTGTTCGAGTTCCAGACCCAGGTGGCGCGGTTGTTCGGCTGCGAGGTTGCCAATGCCTCGATGTACGACGGGTCGACGGGGATGTGGGAAGCGATCGTGATGGCCCACCGCATCACGCGGCGGAACAAGACGATCATCTCATCCGGCGTGCACCCGCATTACGTCAGCGTTGCGAAAACGATGGCCAAGTTCACGGAAGACGAGCTCCAGACGTGGCTGCCCGAACTCTCCGGCCGGACCGATGCCAAGAACCTCATCGCAGGCATCGATGCGGAAACCAGCGCTGTAGTGGTCCAGTATCCGGACATCCTCGGCCGGATTGCCGACCTCACGCCGCTTGCCGACGCGGCGCATGCCGCCGGTGCGCTGCTGATCGCGGTCGTCACTGAGCCGGTTGCGCTTGGCTTGATCAAGTCACCTGGCGAGATGGGCGCCGACATCGTCGTGGGCGAAGGACAGTCGATCGGCGTCGGATTGCAATTCGGCGGCCCCTATGTCGGCCTGTTCGCCTGCCGGGAGAAGCACGTGCGGCAGATGCCGGGGCGGCTCGCCGGCGGAACGGTCGATGCCGAGGGCAAGCGCGGGTTCGTCCTGACCCTCTCCACCCGCGAACAGCATATCCGTCGCGAGAAGGCGACGTCGAATATCTGCACCAGCTCGGTGCTGTGCGCCTTGGCCTTCACCGCGCACCTGACGTTGCTGGGCGAAAAAGGGCTGCGGCAGCTCGCTTCCTTGAATCACGCGCGCGCGCGTGAGGCGGCCGAGCGTCTGGCGGCGCTTCCCGGTGTCGAGCTGGTCAACGAGAGTTTCTTCAACGAGTTCACGCTCAAGCTGCCGGTCGAAGCGCGGCCGGCCGTTCATGCGATGGTCGAGCGAGGCGTGCTTGGCGGAGTCTCGCTTGGGCGGCTCTATCCGGGCGTCGACGAACTCGAGAACGGACTTGTCGTCGCCGTCACCGAAACCGCGAGCGACGAGGATATCGGCGCGCTCGAAGCGGCGCTGAAGGAGGTGTGCGCGTGACCGTCAATCCATCCGGCTGGCGGCCGTCCGCGCCCGCGAACGAAGACGGAGAGGCGCAAACGGTCACCGGCAATAGGGCACTCATGCTCGAAGAACCGCTGATCTTTGAGATCGGCAGCACCGAGCAGACAGGCGTCGATTTTGAAAGTTCCCCGGCGAAGGCCGGGGCCCAGGGCGAAGCTCAACCAGCGCCTGCCGGCGCTCCTGGACCCCGGCCTTCGCCGGGGCACAGGCTGGCCAATCTTGAGCGTAACCGCGAGATCGGCCTGTCCGGCCTCAGCGAGCCGGAGACCGTTCGCCACTACACCCGCCTGTCACGCCAGAATTACGCCATCGATCTCGGCCTTTTCCCGCTCGGCTCGTGCACGATGAAGCATAATCCGCGCCTCAACGAGAAAGTCGCGCGGATGCCGGGTTTCGCCGACGTTCACCCGCTCCAGCCGCAGGAGACCGTGCAAGGCGCGCTTCAGGTCATCAACGAGCTCGCCTTTTGGCTGCTCGACCTGACCGGCATGTACGGGGTCGCGATGAGCCCCAAGGCGGGCGCCCACGGCGAGCTGTGCGGTTTGCTCTGCATCCGCGCGGCGCTCGAGGCCCGCGGCGACATGCGAGAGGTGGTGCTGGTTCCCGAGAGCGCCCATGGGACGAATCCCGCTACCGCGGCATTCGCCGGCTATCGGGTCGAGAACATTCCCGCCAACGAGGCTGGCCGCGTAGACCTCGATGCGCTGAAGTCGCGGCTCGCGCCGGATGTCGCGGCGGTGATGATCACCAACCCGAACACCTGCGGCCTGTTCGAACCCGACATGAGGGCGATCAGAGATGCCGTCCACGCGGCGGGTGCGTTCGTCTATTGCGACGGCGCCAACTTCAACGCGATCGTCGGCAAGGTCCGCCCCGGCGATCTTGGCATCGACGCGATGCACATCAATCTCCACAAGACCTTCTCGACGCCGCACGGCGGCGGCGGTCCGGGCTCGGGGCCCGTCGTATTGTCCGAAGCGCTCGCGCCGTTCGGGCCGCTGCCCTTCGTCGCGAGGATGCCGGATGGCACGTTCAAGATTGTCGAGGAGGAGAGTGCGGGCGACGACCATCCGAATGCGTTCGGACGGATGGTCGCTTTTCACGGCCAGATGGGAATGTTCTCGCGGGCACTCGCGTACATCCTCAGCCACGGCGCCGACGGTCTGAAGCAGGTCGCCGAGGACGCGGTGCTCAACGCCAATTACATCCTGCGCAGCCTGTCGGATGTGCTTGATGCGCCGTTCGCGGCAAGCGGCCCGTGCATGCACGAGGCGATCTTCTCCGACCGCGGCTTCGCCGATGATGTCAACACGCTCGACCTCGCCAAGGCGCTGATCGACGAGGGCTTCCACCCGATGACCATGTATTTCCCGCTCGTCGTCCACGGCGCGATGCTGGTCGAACCGACCGAGACAGAATCGAAGGCCAGCCTGGACCAGTTCATCATGGCGGTTCGTTCGATTGCCGAGCGCGCGAAGGCGGGCGACAAGAGTCTCAAGGCGGCCCCGGTGTATGCGCCCCGCCGGCGGCTCGATGAGACCTTGGCGGCAAGGAAGCCCGTGCTAACCTATCGGGAACCAAAGGCGACTCAAGCCGCGGAGTGAAACGCCAGGGGAAGGGGTCCCATGCAAGTACAGGCTCATCCGGTGCAGCCGAGCTGGACCGGTTATGCGATCTCGATCGGCATCATCATCATCGTGTTGGGGCTGAGGATGCGCGGCATGAGCAAGATGCGGCCGCTCAAGCTCGAGCGGCTATGGATCGTTCCGGCGGTGTATCTGGTGGTCGCCGCGATCATGTTCGTGCAGCTTCCGCCCGGCGGATGGGTGGCGATCGCTTCGCTCGTTGGCTTGCTCATCGGTGCGGGCATCGGCTGGCAACGCGGCAAGATGATGCACATCAACGTCGATCCTGACACGCATGCGTTGAACCAGAAGGCATCGCCGGCGGCGATGGCGTTCCTGCTCCTGCTGATCGCCATCCGAGCGGGGGCCCGTGCGGTCATCGGCGGATCGGGCGCCGTCAGCCCGGCGATGCTGACCGATCCGCTGATTGCCTTCGCGCTGGGAATGTTCACGCTGACGCGCCTCGAAATGTATCTCAGGGGCAAGCGGCTGCTCGAGGAGGCGCGCGGCAGGGTGTGATGGCCGGCGAGCGCTTCTACGAAGCAACCGCCTCGGGAGCGAAGCGCTCGGCGCCGGCGGCCGTCCGCAATCGCGAGCCGATTTCCGAAGTTCTCGCCGAATGGCTTCCAGCTTCCGGACTTGTGCTGGAAATTGCCAGCGGCACCGGCGAGCATGCCGCTTATTTCGCCGAGCGGTTCCCGGAGCTTCAATGGCAGCCGAGCGACATCCATCCCGACGCGCTGGCGTCGATCGGCGCCTGGCGAGATAGCTCTGACCTGAGCAATCTGCTCGCACCGCTGCCTATCGACTCAGCCGCGGCGGACTGGCCGATCGAACGAGCCGACGCGCTGCTCAGCATCAACATGGTGCACATCAGCCCGTGGGCCTCGGCGCTTGGGCTGCTCGACGGCGCTGCCCGCCTGCTCGGATCCGGCGCACCGCTGATCCTTTACGGTCCGTGGATCAGCGATGATGTCGCCACAGCGACGAGCAACCTTGCTTTCGATGCAGACTTGAAGCGCCGCAACCCTGAGTGGGGGCTCAGGAAAGTCGAAGAGTTCGCCAGTGCGGCGCGCGAGCGAGGGGTCGAGCTTGAGTCAACGCGGCCCATGCCGGCCAACAATCTGATGCTCCTTCTGCGCCCGCGTTAAAGCAAGATTTACCTCGTCCTGCTAAGGCAGAAGCATGGACGAGAGTAGCGTTACCCAGAACCGACGTTCGCGGCGATCGCCTGTGCTTCTTGCCGCGACGGTCGAAATCGACGGCGTTCCGGTCGCCGTGAAACTGCGCAACCTTTCGGAGCAGGGGGCGCTGATCGAGGCCGATCGCCTGCCGGACGAAGGCGCGGACACCTATTTCCAGCGTAACGACATGCGCCTCAAGAGCCGCATCGTGTGGGTCCAGGGCAAGTTCGCCGGAGTCGCGTTCAACACGCCGCTCAATCGCGAGGAAGTGCTGCGTCATATCCCAGCGCCCAAGCCTAGAGCGCACGCGGATTTCCGGCGGCCGGGCCTGAACTCGCGCCCGCTTACCGCATATGAGCGAAGCATGATCTCGAGTTGGATCGCGACCGCGCAGATCGATTTGATCGACGACTGATCAGCCGGCGGCCAGTTGCCGTCCTGACTGCTGCTTTTGCAGGAACTCCATCAATTGATCGACCGGCAACACCCGGTTGAAGCCGATCCCGTAGAAGTCTCCGTCCCGCCATTTGACCACGCCCGCGCTCGCGGCAAATCCGGGAGTGCTGACGATCACGTGCGCGTCGATGCCCACCTCGGCTTCCATCCGGACGCAGACGCCGCCTTGAGAGATGTTGATGCCGCGAGAGCGATGGAGGTCGGCGTCCTGTCGCACCCAGACGAGGCAATCGAGCGCGATCCGCGGCATTCGCGGTTGCGGCCCGTCAGCGGATTGGGTGAGCAGGGCAACGACATCGATCGGCTGGTCGAAGCTCACGCCGATCAGGCCGTCGTCGGTCCATTGACTCTCGCCGGTCACCGTCACCCCGTGCTTGAGCTCGACCGAAACAGAGGTCCCGACCTCGATCGGCGAGTAGGGGCGGATCATCATTCCCCCGGCCGAGATGTTGCGGATCAGACAGAGCTCGCGCCGTCCGTCAACGATCAGCGCACCGACCCGCAACAGGCTGAAATAGCGCTCGCCCGTTCGGCGTTCCGGTCGTATCGGGGAAGCCGAAGAAAGCGAATAAAGAGTAGTTTCAACCCGTTGCTTGCCCAAGTGCGGACTCCGATGATCGATTAGCGCAACCTCGAGTTGCCCCAATCCCGTCCGATTGCTCGGACACGTCCCCACTGTTGCCGGTGTATAGAGTGATACTTACCAGAGGGTTTCCGCCGCCCCGATGAGGCCGTTTGCCGACGAAGCCGGCGAGGCGTAGAATTGCCGGACGGAAATGGCGGTCTCGATCACTTGGATCTTCGGCATTGCGGCCCTGCTCGCGGCACGTGCGGTGCCGGCGGCGGCAATGGTTCCGGCAAGGGCCATGGGTCCGCCCGAGACGGCAGTGGACCGGTCCACGCAGACCCAGGACGTTCGCTTCCGCAACGACGGGCAAGACCGAATGACGGTCCCTGTCCGGATCTCCGGCTTGGGCCCGTTCCAATTCCTCGTCGATACCGCTGCGGACCGGTCGGCTGTGTCACGCACCATCGTTGACCGGTTGAAATTCCAGCCGGCGAGCGGTGCCGAGCTCCACAGCCTGACCGGAGTGTCGGCCGTCATGACCGCGCATGTGCCGGGCGTCGCCTTGAGCAGGGTGCCGGCGCGGGAAATCGAAGCCGCCGTGCTCGAGGATTCGAACATGGGAGCGGACGGCATCGTCGGCTCGGACCTGCTGCGCAACCAGCGAGTCCAGTTCGACTTCGCGACGCGGACCATGTCGGTCGTGCCCGCTTATGCACCCGATCCGGCTGATGAGCCCGGCGCCATCGTCATCCGCGCCAAGCGCACGAATGGTCGACTGATCGTGACCGATGTGAATATCGCGGGTCAGCGGGTCACGATGGTCCTCGACACGGGCGCCGAGGTCAGCATCGGCAACGAGGCGCTGCACCGCAAGCTGCTCCGCAAGGGCCTCGTCGACCTCGAACACGGCGTTCAGCTCGATTCGGTGACGGGAGGCCAGATCCAGGGCGACTCGATGGTCATTCCCGAGCTCGCGACGTCGGAGGGCGTTGCGCTCAGCAATTTGGTGGTCGTTTTCGTCGACGCGCACACCTTCAAGCAATTGAAGCTCGACCAAAAACCGGCTCTGTTGCTCGGCATGAACGCCATTCGCGCTTTCAAGAAGGTTTCGATCGATTTCGCCAATCGGCGATTCCGGGTGGTGCTGCCCGAGCACAGCGGCATCGAAACGCGTTTCGCTTCGGCTGCCCGCAAATAGCTTCGGGTCGGCGTCCCTCATCCGGCCGGGCAACGATGGCCAGTGAAATCACCATCGCGCTGCGCGATTATGATCCGACGATTGTCGACGCGTATCGAGCGCTGTTCCCCGACGATCCCGGCAAATCGCCCGAGTTGCTCGACTGGCGGTTCGCGGCGAACCCGCACGGCCGGGCGAAGTTCGCGATTGCCTCTTCATCCGACGGCATACTCGGGATGATCGCACTGGTGCCGACGAAGCTGCGCAACCTGCCCGGCGAGGCGCTCGGTTATCAGGCGATCGACACGTCGGTGCATCCCTCGGCGCGCGGACGGGGTCTGTTCGTCAAGATGGGGAAGCTCGCCGAAGATCCGGCTGTGCTTGGCGGTGACATCGCATCACACATGCCGTCATAAGACAGATACAATACCCGCGCACTCGGACGGGAATCGCGGGTCATTGTTGGCCGTCGTCCATCACTGCGGCCATGGTTGCAGACCGAAACCAGCTTTGCCAGCACCGCTTTGACAGGCGGCCGAACAGTGGCCGGTGGACGGCCCTGGGCGCCGATGCCATTCACCGGTCGTGGCGAAGATTGCTTTCCTCATTCCCAACCTCGCGGGCGGCGGCGCGGAACGGGTCGCGGTCACGTTGGTCGGAGCCCTGGCGGACAGGGGGCACGACGTCGATCTGCTGGTCATGGAGAAATGGGGCGAGCTGACCGATCAGGTCCATCCCGCAGTGCGGCTGATTGACCTCAAGGCTCACCGGACGCGCAATGTCATCTGGCCGCTCGTCCGCTATCTTCGCCGCCGCCGGCCGGACGTATTACAGGTATCGATGTGGCCGTTGACCATTGTCGGCATCATCGCCGCGAAGCTCAGCGGTGGGTGGGTCCGCTGCATCGTTAGCGATCATGCCGTTTTGTCCGATCATTATGGCCGTTCCTCGCATCGGGCGATCGCCGCTTCGGTGCGCCTGTTTTACCCGCTTGCTGCTGCAAGGGTTGGCGTGTCGGCCGGTGCTGCCGAGGATCTCGGGAGGCTTTCCGGGCTGCCTGCGTCGGCGTTCACAATAATACCAAACCCGATAGCCTTTCCGGATCACGTCGACCGCAGTCCCGAGTTGGAATCCTTGTGGGGTGAATGCGCCAAACGGATTCTGACCGTTGGACAGCTCAAGCCGGAGAAGGATCATGCGCTTCTCATCCGGGCGTTCGCTCAACTGCCGCCGGCGCTTGGCGCCAAGCTGATCATTGCCGGCGAAGGGCCGTTGCGCCTGGAGCTGAGCGCGCTGGCCGAGCGGGTGGGGATCGCTGAACGGGTTTTGTTTCCTGGCTATGTTGCGGACCCGTGGCCGCTGTACATGTCCGCCGACCTGTTCGCGCTTTCCTCGCGCGAGGAGTCGTTCGGCAACGTGCTCGTGGAAGCGCTTTACGCCGGACTGCCGATTGTCAGCACCGACACGACCGGCGCGCGGAGCGTTCTCGAAGGAGGGCGCTGGGGGCGAGTGGTGCCGAAGGGCGATGCGAGCGAATTTGCCGCGGCCCTTCGCGGGGCACTGGATCGTCCCCGCGAGATCGAACCTCGAAGGCGTCGCGCACTCGAACTTTCTGGGCAAAGCGCGGTCGACGATTACGAACGGCTGCTGGTTGGGCCGCCCGCCGCTTGAGGTGCGAGAAATTCACCCAGGCTCAGCGGTTGGGACTGTTCGGTCGTGCACAGCAGATCATCCGATTGGCTTCGGCACGAATCGGCAGGAGCGTACTCGATTGGGGACCGTGGGCTCGCCTATCGACTGCGGCGGAGGCCGCGCCAGCCGTGGTGCAAGCCCCAAACGAAAAGCGCCCGCCTTTCGGCGAGCGCTTCGTAAATCGTTGATATGTCGCCTGAACTCGTCAGGCGAAATCAGTTATCCGTTGGAACCGCCCGAGGCCCAGCCCGAACCCATGATCCAATCATAGATGCTGAAGCGAGTAGCTTTAACCTTCTTCATTACCGTTACCCCTTTTTTGGCTGCGATTCGGCAGTCGAAGGGATATTAACCTTAATCGTTGTGGTTAGCAAACCTTTAACCAAAGTAAGGACGCGCGGAATGCTCGTTTGGCGAGCCCGTGTCCTTGCTTGGGGTTAGTCTAAGCCGCGGTGCGCTTGCGGTCGGAAGCGAGGCGCTTGATCAAGCTGTCCAATCCCATTGGCCGACCGATCGCGAAACCTTGCGCGATGTCGCACCCCATGCCGATCAGAAGATCGAGGATGTCACGGTCCTCGACGCCTTCGGCCACGACCTTGCGGCCGAGTGAATGGGCGAGGCCGATGGTCGATTGCACCATCAGGCGGTCGCTTCGGTTCTCGACCATGCCTTTGACGAAGCTTTGGTCGATCTTGATCTCGTTCGCCGGGATTTTCTTCAGATAGTCGAGGGTGGACAGCCCGGTGCCATAATCGTCAATTGCAAGGTTCACGCCCAGGTCGCGCAAACGTGAGATCATTTCCAATCCTTCGCCGCTGCCAGTGAGCGCCGCGGTTTCCGTCAATTCGAGGGTCAGACGCTCGGCGGCCACGCCGTGCCTCGCGAGCTGGGCTGCCAAGCGGAGTGTGAAGCCCTTGTCCGTGAGGAGCCGCGCCGAAAGATTGACGGCCATGTTAAAGTTCGTGCCGCGCTTATTGATCTGAGCGGCCGCCGCCATAGCCTTTTCAAGCACGAAATCCGTGAGCTTGCCGATGCGGTTATGCTGCTCGGCGGCAGCAACAAACTCGGATGCTGCGATCGGCCCCTTTTCGGGGTGCGTCCACCGGGCGAGCGCCTCGGCGCCGATGATCTGGCGGGAGCCGAGGTCCAGCTTCGGCTGATAGGCGACCCACACTTCGTTGCGATCAATCGCTTCGTCCAGCTGGCTCAGCATCGACAGCTTCCAGGATGCGCTCTCCAGGCTCTCCGGCTCGTGATATTTCCACTTGAGGCCATCGTGAGCCGCCTCGTCGGCAGCCACCAACGCACTCGCCAGCCGGTTCTCGATCGAACGTCCGCTGCCGATTTCGACTCCGAAGGAGATGGAAAGGTCTATCGACAGACCCGCCACTCGAGCCGGATTTCGGAACAATGCGTACAGGGCTTCAAGATGATTACCGAACGGCTGCTCCGGGTGTTCGAACCACGCGAAGATGCCGCCATCGCCCTGGTACAAGACGCGGGTCGTCGAACCCACATTCAGCCGCGCAACGACCTGCTCGATCAGGTGTCGCTCGGTGTTCGGCGGCAAGGTCGCGAGAATTTCTTCGTAGTTGAGCACTCGCGCGGCGACCAGGGCGAGCTTGCGGCCGTCGCGATTGCCGCGGAGCGCATTGAGGTTGGGTAAGTCCGAAATCGGATTGACGAGGCCGCGAGTCCGGTAGCGGCGCCAGCCAAGGTTCCCAGCGATGATCAGGATCACGAAGATGCCGGGTGTGACGTCTACGAAAATAAGATGGCTTTCTAGGGGGACCGGAAGAGCGAGAAGGGCGGCGCCTGCGAATGCAAGGATGGACGTGCGCACGGAGCTTCGCTTGCTCGCAAGAGTGAGTGCACCAGCCCCGAGCGCCAGCAGCAGGCCTGGAACGTAGCCCAAATCCAAGGGGCGCCCGTGCTTCAGAGTCTCGGCGCCCAACGCATGTATCTGCACGCCGAATGCGCGGCCGTATCCGGGGACGAAGAAGTTATCGTTCAGGATTTCTGAGCCGGTACCGATCATCACATATTTGCCGCGCAGTTCCTTGTCCGAGACGCGGCCCTCAAGAACATCGAGCGCGGAATAAGCGGGAATGCTCGTCACATCGATCGAATAATCAACCGGGAAGGGTGCGCCGGGCGTCCCGCGGACGTCGGCCATTGCGGCAGCGAATGACGGAATGGTTTTGCCGCCTAACTGACCGGCCCACGGGAGGTGCCAGACCGCGTTCTGGTAGTTGTACCGGAAACTCGCGAGCGCCAGGCTCGAATGGTCAGCGAAGATCGGCAATGGCCTTCCGTCGACATCTTGCGGGCTTCCGTTGCTGCCGATTATCGATCGGGCGAACAGAGTGACTCGGCCCGAGCGGCTGATCGCATTTGCCAGCGCGCCATCGTTTTCCGCGTCCGTCGGGAAGGACAGGTTTATGTCGAGGAAGATTTTTTTTGCACCGCTGTCGGAAACTCGGTTCAGGAGGCGAGCCGTATCTCGCCTTGGCCAAGGCCAGTTCGCGATCCGGTGGAGCGCCGGATCGTCGATCAGGACGAGGACGATGTCGCCGCTCGCCTTGTGCCGATGGAGGTCGTTCCGTGTTGCCCGAAGGAGATCCTCCGCCATTTCGCCGAGTCCAACCAATCCAAACAAGAATCCGGCCACTGCCGCCCAGAGCAACAGCTTCCACGGCTTTCGTTCGACATTTTGCTTGCCGCGCTTCGACACCAGGCGCTTCGCTTCCTTCAACGACGGTGGCTCCACATGCGCGCGTAAAGGTTATTAATTCGATAACCTCGTGTTGATTAACGGGCGCCGCGAAAGTCCACTTTGCCTCTGTCCTATGCTGGCGTTTTGTGCATGTTGCGGGCGATGCGTTCGCCGCCGGGTCAACCAGCTATCAAATCGAATTTGCTGGAGCCTCGCGCACGTGTGTGCGCACACGCGCGTAGCGGTGTGAACTTTGGCAACTTTCGAGAGGCGTGATGGACTTCATTTCGATCTTATCGATCTTCGTGCTCGCCTGCTTCGTCGGCTATTACGTGGTGTGGTCGGTGACGCCTGCGCTGCACACGCCGCTGATGAGCGTCACGAATGCCATTTCCTCGGTGATCGTAGTGGGCGCCCTGATCGCCTCTGCGGCAGCGGGAAGTCCGAGTTCGAAGTGGCTCGGACTGGTCGCGGTGGCGCTTGCCAGCGTGAACATCTTCGGCGGCTTCGCCGTCACCCAGCGGATGCTCTCGATGTACAAGAAGCGCGAGCGCCAAGGGGACAAGACGCATGGCTGAGGCCGCGCACGCGCAACCCGCCTGGGTCCTGCTCGCCTACCTGGTCGCGGGCGTTTGCTTCATTCTTGCACTGAGGGGCTTGTCGGGCCCGGAGAGCAGCCGACGCGGCAACAGGACGGGCATGATCGGCATGGCG
>JAICXF010000010.1 GCA_025981625.1 Sphingomonas sp.
AGAGGGACCATCGAGCGGAGATTCAATGGTATTGGGAGCGTGGTGCAGGCACGCCAACCGACAAGACATGGGGCTACTAACTCACGTTCAAGACTGGAATGGTGCCCCTGGTCCGACTCGAACGGACACTCCGGTGAAGGAACTCGATTTTGAGTCGAGCGCGTCTACCATTCCGCCACAGGGGCACGCGAGGCCGTAGCTAGCGACGCGTGCCCGATGCGGCAACCGGCAGTTTACTCCGCCGGAACGGCACCCGTGGCATTGCCGTAGGGGTTCGGACCATAGCGATTCTCACCCGGCGTGCCCGGCAGGACCATCAGGACCAGCATAATGATCGCGCAAACCAAGCCGACGATCGACAGCAGGCCCACGGCACCAAGCGCCGCCAAGCCGCCGCCGCTGCGCAGGGCCATGACACTGAGGATCGCGACGAGCAGATAGGGGACGATCAACAGCAGCCACCATGCGCTGCGATTGGTGTCGTGCAGCCGCCGGACGCCGACCGCGATTCCCGGAACGATGGTCGCCAGCCAAAGCAGCGCGGTGAGCGGCCCGTAGAAGCCGAACACCATTCCCTTGAGCCCGGTGATGCTCTCGACGATGCTGAGCACGATAAAGGCGATGATCAGGCCCAGCGCGTACCACCAATATTCGGCGCGAGGCGCGCGCCCGCTGAAGTCGGCGTATTTTTCGACGATCGGCCGCTTCGCCCAGTCGACCGGAGTCATGCTGTTCGGATTCATCGGTTATTCTCCCCTTTTTCGACAACGAGATGCTAACCGCTGATTTCGCTCGCGCAACTAATTCCTCGGGGCCTGCCGCCGATAGCTTAGGGCTTCGGCCACATGGATCCGACCGACCTGGTCCGCGCCGGCGAGGTCGGCGATCGTTCGCGCCACTCTGAGCACCCGATGAAACCCCCGCGCCGACAGGTGCATCGCCGCCGCCGCATCCGCGAGCAGCTTGCGGCCAGGCTCATCCGGCGTCGCCACCCTGTCGAGCAGCTCGCCATCCGCCTCGGCGTTCGTACGAGGACCATGGCCGTTGTAGCGCTCGGCCTGGAGGTTGCGCGCCGCCGCGACACGCCGGCCGACCTCGGCGCTTCCCTCAGCGGGCGGCGGCAAGGTGAGGTCGGCCGCCGACACGCTGGGCACCTCCACATGGAGGTCGATTCGGTCGAGCAGCGGGCCGGACACCCGCGCCTGATAGTCGGCGGCGCACCGAGGAGCCCGGCTGCAGGCGAGCGCGGGATCGCCGAGATGGCCGCAGCGGCACGGGTTCATCGCCGCGATCAGCTGGACGCGGGCCGGGAAGGTCACGTGGGTGTTCGCTCGGGCGACGCTGACGCTGCCGGTCTCCAGCGGCTGGCGAAGCGAGTCGAGCACCGGCCGCTGGAATTCGGGCAATTCATCGAGGAACAGGACTCCGAGGTGGGCGAGGCTGATCTCGCCCGGGCGGACCCGAAGGCCGCCGCCGACGAGCGCGGGCATGGAGGCGCTGTGGTGCGGCGCTCTAAACGGCCGCCGGCGCCGGATCCTCCCGCCGCTCAGCTCACCCGCGACCGAAGCCACCATCGACACTTCGAGCGCCTCGCTCGGCTGAAGCGGAGGCAAGATGCCGGGAAGGCACGCCGCGAGCAGCGACTTGCCCGCGCCGGGCGGCCCGCTCATCAGCAAGTTGTGACCCCCCGCGGCAGCAATTTCGAGCGCGCGCTTGGCGACCTCCTGCCCCTTCACCTGCGCCAGGTCCGGACCGCCACCGGGCGGCTCGGCATCGGCGGCAATTGGCTGCGGGACCAGGGACGTGCCCTTCAAATGCGCGAGCAGCGCCAGCAGGTCTGGCGCGGCAATCACATCCAGCTCCCCTGCCCAGCTCGCTTCGCTTCCCTGCGCGGCGGGACAGATCAGCCCCTTGTCCTGTCCGGAGGCATGAATCGCAGCGAGCAATACCCCGGGCGACGCCGTGATTCGGCCGTCCAGGCATAGCTCCCCCACGGCGATGTAGTGCGAGAGCGTCTCGGCGTCGGTCGCACCGATCGCCGCCAATAAGCCGAGCGCAATCGGCAGATCGTAGTGTGAACCCTCCTTGGGAAGGTCGGCGGGCGACAGATTCACGGTGATCACCTTGGGGGGCAGCGCGAGCCCGATCGCGGTCAGCGCCGCGCGCACCCGCTCGCGGCTCTCGCGAACCGCATTGTCGGGCAGACCCACGATGGTGAACCGCGGCAGACCCGAGGAGAGCTGCACCTGCACCTCGACCCCGCGGGCCTCGAGACCAAGGTAAGCGACAGTGGCGACGGTCGCGGCCATCAGGCCCCGCCCCTCGAACCCAACACTCTACGCAGACATCCCCCTAGCTCGGCGAAGTGTAGCTAGACCCCTCCGGACCTATGTCGCAAGCGTCTTGCGCTCACTGAGGTGTGTCACCACATCAACACGCATGATCCGGCGAGAGACATGGCGCAAGTTGCTCGACAACCCGATTGTCGAATGGTCGATCTTCGTTCTTGGCGTGGTCCTCTTGGCGGTTTCGCCCCTCGTCGGCGTGATACCCGGTCCAGGCGGAATTGTTGTCGCGGGAATCGGCCTCGCAATGATCCTGAAAACCAGCATTTGGGCGAAGCGGCGCTATGTGCGGTTCAAGCGCTGGCAGCCCAAGGCGGGACGCTGGAGCGATTGGGCGCTGAGACGCGCCAGCGCGCAGCGTCGCGAAGCAATCCGCAAGTCGGCAAAGCCGGCCAGTCGCGATTGACTTCTCCGCCGCCCTCCACTATCGGCGCGACCAACAGCGGCTGCCTATTGGGCGGCCCTTTTTTCTTTGTATCTGAACTTAAAGGCATGAGCGATGAAGCGCACCTTCCAGCCGAGCAACCTGGTCCGCAAGCGGCGTCACGGGTTCCGGTCCCGCATGGCGACGGTCGGCGGCCGCAAGGTGCTGAATGCCCGCCGCGGGCGCGGCCGCAAG
This sequence comes from Sphingomonas sp., assembly GCA_025981625.1. Next base: position 2,965 of record JAICXF010000010.1, read on the forward strand.
AAGCTCAGCGCCTAGTCACGATCAAGAAGCGCGCGGATTTCGTCGCCGCGAACGGCGGCATGCGCGCGACCACCCCCGGCTTCGTCCTGCTCGTCCGCGACCGGAGGGATTCGGATCCGGCCATGCGCGTGGGGTTCACGGTCACCAAGAAGATCGGCGGCGCGGTCGTTCGCAACCGAATGAAGCGCCGGTTCCGCGCCCTCGCGCGGGAACTGGTGCTCGCGAAGGGTCTTGCTGGTGCGGATCATGTGATGATCGGCCGCGCCAAGGGCATCGAACGCGACTTCGCCCTTCTTCGCTCGGAGCTCGCCGGCGCGCTCGATCGATTGCACCGCCAGTGATCGGAAAAGCGATGATCCTGGTCGCGCGCGCCTGGCAAAAAGGCCCGTCGCAAGTCCTGCCCCCCAGCTGCCGCTACCAGCCGAGCTGTTCGGCCTATGCGATCACCGCAATACAGCGCTATGGGGCCGCGCGCGGGGGCTGGATGGCGCTGAAGCGCATCTGCCGCTGCCACCCCTGGGGCGGCCAGGGCCACGACCCGGTACCGTGAGGATCAGATTTCAGTGAACGACAGCAAGAATTTGGTCCTCGCCGCATTACTCAGCCTGCTCGTGCTGGTTGGATGGACCTGGGCCTCGAACCGCTATTTTCCGACGGCCAACCCGCCGAGCACGAAGATCGAAGCGGGCAAGCAGCAGCCGCTACCACAGCCGAGCGTTCAGCCGTCGGCGCCGGCCGCGCCGAAGGTGCGCCAGTCGGTCAGCGCGGCGCTGGCCTCGGCGCCGCGCGTCAGCATCAGCACGCCGTTCCTGTCGGGCTCGATCGACCTCAAAGGCGCGGAGATCGACGATCTTCAACTGCTCGGTCACAAGCAGACGATCGCCAAGAATTCCCCGCCCGTCCGGCTGCTTTCGCCGGTCGGCACATCGGAAGCCTATTTTGCGCAGTTCGGCTGGACCGCGCAGGGCGGCCAGGCGCCCGCGCTCGACGCGACATGGAGGGCGGACAGCACGCAGCTAACGCCCGGCCACCCGGTAACCCTGACGACCCAGACGGCGGACGGGACGCGCTACAAAATCCGGATCGCGGTCGATGACGGTTATCTGTTCACGATCCAGCAGAGCGTCACCAACACTTCGGGACACCCGTTCATCGTCCGGCCGATCGGGCTGGTGAGCCGCGCCACCCAATCGGCGGACCGGTCGACCTGGCAAAACCACGTCGGCCCGATCGGCGTGTTCGACGGCAAGGCCAATTACGACGTCAACTGGAAGGACCTCGATCAGGGCAAGCCGGAGAATTTCGACAACGCGCCCGGCTGGCTCGGCTTCACCGACAAATATTGGCTGACGGCGCTGGCACCGCAGGGCGCGATGAATGCCGAGTTCCGTCACTCGCCGAGCGGCGGCTATCAGGCCGATTATGTTCTCGCGCCGCAAACGATCGCGCCGGGCCAGACCCTCTCGAGCCAAACGCGCCTGTTTGCCGGAGCGAAGGAGAAGAGCTGGCTAAATCGCTATGAGCAGGCGGGGCTGACCCAGTTCAGCTATGCGATCGACTGGGGCTGGTTCCACTGGTTCATGATCCCGATTTTCGACCTGCTGCTGTTCCTGTTCAACACGCTCGGCAATTTCGGCGTGGCGATCATCTGCCTGACGTTCATCGTGCGGGCGATCATGTTCCCGGTCGCCCAGAAGCAGTTCCAGTCGATGGCGGCGATGCGCAAGATTCAGCCGAAGATGAAGGCGCTGCAGGAGCGCTTCAAGGACGACAAGCAGCGCCTGCAGCAGGAGACGATGAAGCTGTACCAGGCGGAGAAGATCAATCCGGCGGCCGGCTGCCTTCCCATCGTGCTCCAGATTCCGGTGTTTTACGCGCTCTACAAGACGCTCGTGGTCAGCGTCGAAATGCGCCATCAGCCTTTCATTTTCTGGATCAAGGACCTTTCGGCTCCCGATCCGCTGACGCCGGTCAATCTGTTCGGGCTGCTGCATTTCGCGCCGCCGGCGATGCTTGCGATCGGCGTCCTCCCGATCCTGGTCGGCGCAACCCAGTGGATTTCGATGAAGCTGAACCCGCAGCCGATGGACCCCGCCCAGGCGCAGATTTTCGCGCTGATGCCGTGGTTCCTGGTCTTCATCATGGCGCCGTTCGCTGCGGGGCTGCAGCTCTACTGGATCACCAACAATTTGCTGACCATTGCCCAGCAATGGTTTCTGTACCGCAAGTTCGGGCTGCACCTGTCGGACACGCATCCGGTTCAGTCATGATAGCCTCTTCGTCATTGCGAGCGCAGCGAAGCAATCCAGACCTGGATTGCCGCGTCGCCTACGGCTCCTCGAAATGACGGCGAACCGAAGTGAAGAATTGGCCGAACAAGCCCGCAAGCTCTTCGCGGGCCGGATCGAGTTCCTGAAGTCAGCGCCGGGGCTCGAGTTTCTGCCCGACCCGGTGGTGCCGGAGATCGCCTTCGCGGGACGCTCGAACGTCGGCAAAAGTTCGCTCCTCAACGCACTCATCAACCGCAAGGCGATGGCGCGCACGTCGAACACGCCGGGGCGCACGCAGGAGCTCAACTTCTTCGAGGTCGGTGAGCCGCTCCAGCTGCGGCTGGTCGACATGCCGGGCTATGGCTTTGCGGAAGCGCCCAAGGATCTGGTCAGACGCTGGAAGCATCTGGTGAACGATTATCTGCGCGGCCGGACCGTGCTGAAGCGTGCGCTCGTCCTCGTCGATTCACGCCACGGGCTGAAGGAAGTGGACCGCGAGATGATGCGCATGCTCGACGATGCAGCGGTCGGCTATCATCTGGTGCTCACCAAAGGCGACAAGGTGAAGCCGAGCGCCCTCGGGCCGCTGTATGAGTCAACCGCGACCGAAGCCCGCAAGCATCCGGCCGCGCACCCGGCGATCTTCACGACCTCGAGCGAAACGGGTAGCGGCATCGCCGAACTCCGGACGGCCATCTACGAAGCCGCGACGTCCTAGGGAGACGAGCTTGTTCAAGTTGATCATCGGCAACCGCGCTTACTCCAGCTGGTCGATGCGCGGGTGGCTGGCGTGCAAGCAGTCGGGCGAGGAGTTCGACGAGCTGGTCGTTCCGATGTTCGACGCCGACTGGGAGAAGCGCCGCGAAGGCGACGAGTTCGCCCCTTCGCTCGGCAAGGTGCCGATCCTGTGGGACGGCGAAATCGTTGTGTGGGACAGCCTCGCGATCGTCGAATTTCTCGCTGACCGCTGCGGAAGCGCGCTCTTCTGGCCGGAAGATGAGGGCGCTCGCGGAATGGCGCGGTCGATGGCGGCGGAAATGCACTCGAGCTTTGCGAACGTCCGCCGCGAACTGCCGATGAACGTCCGCAAGAGCTTTCCCGCCAAGGAGCTCAATCAGCCGGTGCGCGACGAGATCGATCGCATTCTCCAGCTATGGGCGCAGGCGCGCGCGAGGTTCGGTGGAACCGGTGACTTCCTGTTTGGAGACTGGTGCGCGGCGGACATCATGTATGCCCCGGTGGTCACTCGGCTGATCACTTACTCCGTCCGCGTGCCAAGCTTCGCCGGAAACTACATGAAGCACGTGCTGTCGCACCCGCACGTCGCCGAATGGATCGACAAGGCGCAGGACGAGCCCTGGGTCATCGACCAGTACGAGACCGGAAAGGCCGTCTAGGCGCTGCGCTCCGCGGCATAAGGCGTTCCGTCCTTATGCACGTATTGCCCGTCGGCGGTGAACAGCATGTCGATGTCCGAGTAGCCCCCGCCGGTGCAGATGCCGCCTCCGACCACGACGAAGACGCAATCCTGGCCGCTCTCGTTGCACAGATGATGGCCGTTCGTGCTGCCCTTGGGCCAGGCGGCGCACTCGCCTGCGCGGAGGAGTGTGCGCCCATCGTCCTCGACCAGCACCGCTTCGCCCTCCAGCATCACCACGAACTCGTCCTCGCCATCATGCCAGTGGCGTTGCGAGGACCAGCCGCCGGGTTTCAGGACGACGTGGCTGACTCCGAAGTCCGTCAGCCCCGACAGCGGTCCCAGCCGTCGTTTCCACCGACCCTCGACCTCGCGGTCAAAGGGTGGCGGGTAGCCGGTGGCGTTGTTGGGCTCGATGGACTGAAGGTCGATCTTGGGCATTCCGCCGATCTAGCAACAACAGCCGACGACTAGAAGGTGCCCTTCACCGAAATCTTGAACAGCGGGCCGACGAGGTCGTTGTGATATTCATAGAAGGCAATCGGAGATGTGTTGCGGAATCCCGAATAGACCACGCGATTGAACGTGTGTTTGCCGTTGTTGAGATTGTCCGCCTCGAGCCTGACGGTCAGCCCAAACACATTCTTGTCCTCGACGTAGACTCCCACCAGCCATGGAATATCGAGGGTTCGGTAAATCTCCGTCAGATAAAAATTTTTCGCATAGTGATTGTACTGGATGTAGGCACTCCAGGCGAACGGCGTGTGCGGGATGTCGTGGCGGATGGCTGCGCTTCCCCAACGATCGTAATTGCCGCTGATCGGCCGGTCCCTGCCCGTCAGTGGATCCTTGACCGAGGTCCATTCGAACCCCGCATTCAGATCGAGCTTCGCCCCATGCCAGCCAAGCGGATCGAGATTGATCGTGCTGGTGCTTTCGGCGCCCGCCTTTTGCGCGTGAGGCAGGTTGCCGATGCCCTGCTCGTCCGTTCCAATCGGGATGACGTCGACGATGTCGGTAACGCTGTAATAATGCAGGTTGAGCCGGGTTTTGCCCCATTTGCCTAGATCGTGGGAGAATTCCGTCTCCGCTTCCCAGCTCTGCGGCGGCACGAGATCAGGATTGCCGGCATTCTGGCGATCCTGGCTCAGTTCGGGCTGGGCGAGGAAGTCGTAGAAGCTGATCTGGCCGACCCTGCGGCGCAGCTTCAGGCTGATGTCCCAGCTCTTCGATGGATGCCATCCGAGCACGACGCTGCCCTTGGGCCGGAAGAACTTGCGCGCGGGCCGATCGTCGGTGGTGCGGTCTAGCCGTGACACTTCGGCGCCGGCGGCGACCTGCAGATCGACGTTGGACGCGAGCGGCCGACTGAGCGTGGCGATGCCTTCATAGCGAACCTCCTCGACCCTTCCGCTTCCTTCCGGGAACGGGACCTCGACGAAGTGCCGATCGGGATCGAGCTCAAACAGGCCGCCTTTCTGATCGAGCGAGTTGAACGCCCGCTCAAACGAAACCTGCCAATCGTTGTGGCCGCTCTTCCAATGATATTCGGCGCGGCCGATCGTCTCACCCAAGTGCGTGTCGCGGCTGAACCGGACGCCCAGCGGGTCAGCACCGCTGGTCACATATTCGGTGATATCGGTGTCGATGATCGGCTCATGTTCCCGGTGAAGCAAACCGATGAGCTTCAGCCGTCCGGCGCCGAGAGCGAACTCATAGTCGCCGTTGACGTCCACCGTGAAGCCATCGAGCGATTGTCGGTTGGTTCGGGTGCGCACCTCACCCGTGGTGAAATAGCGCGCATCGCCCTGGAACTGCGGATTCCAGTAAGGGGAATAATCGAGCGTGAGGTTGCCGACGGACGAGCCTGGCCCGTCAATGCCGAGCTTGAGCTGAGTGCTGATCTGCTCATGTTCGGAATGATAGGACTCCCATCGTCTTTCGGTGACGACATGGTTGATGTCGCTGATCGTAACCGGCCCGCCGAGTGCGCCGCGACCGGACCCGTTCTTGAGCGACAATGTGTAATCGACCGGCCCAACCTTGTTGGAGTAACTGATCGACCCGGCCATGAATTCCGGTTCCGCGTAGTGCGTGCGGAAATTCGTGTCCCACTCGAACTGGCCCGACCCGGCCTTCGTCTCCTTCAGGATGACGTTGGCGACCTGGCCGGAAAGGCCGGCGATGCCGAGGCTGGCTGCCTCGACGATTTCGATCCGGTCGACGCTCGCCGCCGGCGTGCGTTGAAGCAGATCGACGGCGCCGAGCTTGTTGTTGACGCGCTGACCGTTGATGAGCACATTTTCCGAGGCCTGGCCGAGGCCGCGATTCGACGTGTCGACCGACTGGATCGTGAAGCTCGGCACCTGCGACAGCATGTCATAGGCCGTCTTCGGCGCGAACCGAGCGAAGTCGGCGGGGGAATAGACCCGCTTGACGGAGGTGGCGCTGTGGCCTGTGCCGGGTTGCGCATACGCGGGTTGAACGACCATTAGGCTTGAGCCCGCCAGCAGCGATGCAATCATCAATCTTCCGGCCACGCCGCAGTCCCCTGAATAGGCACACCTAAGTGCTACATATGTAGCGTGCTACATATGTAGCGCACCGGTTGCAAGCCCCCGTTCGTCGATCCGACCAATGGAGGCTCTGTATGGCTGATATAATACGGTGATGCAGGGGATCAACTCGCGCATTACCATAATTTTGCGTCGGCCGCGGCGGTCGCTAGGCAGGAGCAATGACTGCTGCACTCGATCCCGTCGCGCTCGCTCAGGCGCTCATCCGCTGCCCCAGCGTCACTCCCGCGCGCGGAGAGGTGTTCGACGTGCTGGAGCGGGCCATTGCTCCACTCGGCTTCACCGTGAACCGCTGGGTCAGCGGCGAACCGCCTGACGGCCCCACCGAGAACATGGTCGCGATTCGGGGCAACGGCACACCGCACTTCGGCTTCGCCGGACACCTCGACGTCGGTCCCGCGGGCGATGGTTGGGGAGCAGACCCGTATGACGCACGGATCGAGGATGGCCTGCTGATCGGCCGCGGCGCCAACGATATGAAGAGCGCAATCGCCGCTTATGTCGCGGCGCTGTCCCGGATTGGACCGACCGAAGGTACCCTTTCGCTGCTCATCACCGGCGACGAGGAAGGCTATTCGACCTACGGCACACCACGAATCATCGACTGGCTCAACGAGCGTCAGATTCGCCCGGACATGATCCTGATCGGCGAGCCGACCTCCGTCGAGCGGCTTGGCGACACCGTCAAGATCGGCCGGCGCGGATCGGTGAACATGTGGATCGAAGTGCCAGGCGTTCAGGGCCATGTCGCTTATCCCCATCGCGCGACCAATCCGGTGCCGCCGCTGGCGCGCGTGATCGACGCGCTGGATTCGCTCCATCTCGACGATGGCAACGACACCTTCCCGCCCTCCAACCTCGAGTTCACGGCGATTTCGACGCCGACCAGCGCGAGCAATGTGATCCCCGGCAGCGCCACGGCCCAGCTCAACATCCGCTTCAACAACTTGCACGCCGGAGAAGATCTTGTCCGCCGGGTTCAGGAAATCGCCGCACGAGAGGCGCCCGGTTCGATCGTCAAGGCACGGATTTCGGGCGAAGCGTTTCTGACGCCGCCGGGACAGCTCTACGATGTGGTCGTTTCGGCCATCGAGGAAGTCACGGGAATGGCTCCCGAACTGTCGACCAGCGGCGGGACCTCGGACGGGCGCTTCCTGATCAAATTGTGCCCCGTCGTCGACTTCGGCCTCCCGAACGCGACCATGCACAAGGTCGGCGAATGCGCGGCGGTCGACGACATCCAATCATTGTCCAGGATTTACGAACGGATTGTCCGGAACGTCCTTCGCGCAGCCGCCTAATTGGCGGGCCGCACATCCGCGACCCGGAATGGCAAGCCGCCGCACTGGCGCTCGAACACCGTTGCCCGGGGACCCGGCACGCCCGACCAGGCCAGAGGCTGACCTGAAAGGACGAACTCCTCGTTGAGAACAATCGGCTGATCGGTCCGTCCGGGCTTGTGGAACATCACCGACGTGCCGTTGAATATCGTGCCGTCCGGCCAGACGGGCGCCAGCACGATCCGGCGCGAGTCATCGTAGAAGAGCAGGCAACCCCGTTCGTACGCCAGCGATCCTGTCCAGTGGGTCGTTGCAATTCCCGCGTAGGGCGCCGTTGCGATTTCGAGCGGCCTCAGGGGATGCGGGCCAGTCGAAGCGCAGCCTGCAAGCAGCATCGGAATCAGTAGCGGCAGCCCGCGCATGCACCCTCCCCCAGTCAACACGCAACGTAGCGACGGCTGCGCGGTTCCACGACGAATCGTTCAAAGCGAGACACTTAGCAGAATATTAAGCATCAACTCTGCTTGCAATTTCGCGAATCGGTGTCAGCATCCGGACTCTTGCTCGGCTGAGCCAAGGAACGGAGGGAAATCATGTATTTACGCCAATGGGGGCTAACCGCCCTCGGATTTGCGCTGACGGCAGCGGCGGCAATGCCTGCATCTGCCGACGTGGTTCAGCTCGAGCGCAGCGGGCCGACCTACCATGTCGCCGCGTGTCCGCACGGCAATCCTTTCGGGACTGCCCGCTGCCACGCCCATATCGTGACCGACGCGCGCGGGAACCCGTTTGAGGGGAAGGCCGCTGGCGCCTCTCCGAATGTTACACCCTCTGGCTACGGACCAACGCAGCTTCGGACGGCTTACGGCCTGAGCACAGCGTCGGTGAACGGAGGCACAGGCAAGACGATCGCGATCGTCGATGCTTACGGCTATCCAACGGCGGCGGCTGACCTTGCCACCTATCGCAAGCAGTTCGGCATGGCCGCCTGCGGAACAACGGACGGATGTCTCAGGATCGTCAACCAGACGGGCGGGACCACGCCGCCGCGCACCGACACGGGCTGGGACCAGGAACAGGCGCTCGATCTCGACATGGCGAGCGCGATCTGCCCCAATTGCAAGATCCTGCTGGTGCAGGCGAGCTCAAGCTCGTTCGCCAACCTGTCGGCCGCGGTGGATTATGCTGCCAGCGTTGCCGGCGTCGTCGCCATTTCGAACAGCTACGGCGGTTCCGAATATAGCGGGGAAGTGAACGATCAGGCGCACTACAACAACCCGGCGCTGAACGGCATCGCGGTGACCGTCAGCTCTGGCGACAACGGCTATGGCACGCAATTCCCGGCGGCGGCCTTGAACGTGACGGCGGTTGGCGGAACGCACCTAATTGTCGGCTCGCCCGAAACGGCGTGGAGCGGCGCGGGTAGCGGCTGCAGCAAGTATATCATGAAGCCGGCAACCGGAGCTTGGCAGACGGACCAGGGCTGTCCAGGCCGAGTCGTTGCCGACGTGTCTGCCGTGGCTGACCCCAATACGGGCGTTGCCGTTTATGGTCCCGCGACACGCACGCGCTCGGGATGGCTGGTGTTCGGCGGAACAAGCGTTGCAGCGCCGCTGATCGCGGGCGTCTATGCAATCTCAGGCGGCGTCGTCCCGACATCGACCACCTACAGCAAGGCTGCAAGCCTCAACGACGTCACCAGCGGCAGCAACGGCAGCTGCGGCGGCACTTATCTGTGCACGGCAATGCAGGGATATGACGGTCCGACGGGTCTCGGCACGCCGGCCGGCACGAACGCATTCTGAACTATAACCGATTGATCAGTGCGGGCGCTCTCCCGAGGGCGCCCGCACTTTTCATTTGGCGCACGATGAAAAGCCGTTAGAACTCAAATCGATGCGGGTGGGGACAAGGGGCATATCAGCAACCGGGATCGCGCGAATCCTCGCGCTCCTGCTCGCATGCCTGCTCGCGTCCATGCCTCACGCCGCGTTGGCGGCGCAGCAGTTCAAGCCTGTAACACGGCCCCCCACATACCCGGTCATCCTCGATCAGATCCGCCTGGTCAGCGAGACCACCGCCGAATCGAAGTTCGAACTGACGTTCGATCCGACGGCGACTACCTTCGTACCGGCGCTCGGCAGGCCGGATCAGCCGGGGGTCGGATTCGCCTCGACTACCCGCGGCCCGCATGCGGTGCAGCCGACTGGCCTGAAAGGCCTCGTCCGGGGACTTCAGTTCGACCAGGAAGGCGACCTGCTCATCGTCCGGTTCGAGGCCACGGCGGCTGCCGGCTTCACCGCGGTCCAGACCGGTGACCGCACGATCGAGGTCACGATCAGCAGCGGCGCCCCTGCGGCGATCCACAAATCGGCGGACATGGCCACGGGGCCCCCTCCCGGAGGACTTCCACCTGCGGTCGAGCCCGCTCCGGGAGAGGACAATTACGAGCTCGTCCTGCTCAAATATGCCGACGTTTCAGAAGTCGTCGGATTGTTGACGGACGGCATCACGGTAAAGTCGAACGATGTGTTCGTTCCCAAAGAACCGGGCTTCGGATCGAACAGCCTGACCGGCAATCAATATACCCCGCAGGCATCGACCCAGGCGCCCGGAAGCAGCGACGAACCTCTGGGCCAGTCGGTCGATGCCTCGATGGCGATCGACCGGCGCCTCAATGCCATCTGGCTGCGCGGCTCGCCCGAGCGGATCGCGCGCCTGAAGCGGATGATCGCGACCATCGACATCCCGCTCGACAGCGTGGTTCTGGAAACCCAGATGGTCGAACTGACCGAGACCGGCTCGAAGGCGATCGGCATCGATTTCACGAATGCCAACGGCCAGATCGGCGTCCTGACCTTCCAGTCCGGTCAGTATATCCCACCGGGAGTCCCGGCCGGGCCGCATCTGACCAGCGCTTCCTTCCAGGCCGCCCTCTACGCGCAGATCAGCAAGGGCAACGGCCGGATCATCTCGAAGCCGCGGATCGCCGCGCAAAGCGGGTCGACCGCCAAGATCATCACCGGCGACGCGCTTCCGATCCTGACCGCGATCACGCTCTCGGGCGTCAATGGCGTGTCCCAGCAAGTCCAGTATGTGAATGTCGGCGTGACCCTGCAGATTGCTCCGCGGGTGAGCGCCGACGGCTACGTGTCGAGCCATGTCTATTGCGTGGTGTCGAGCGTCACGGGCTACAGCCAAGGGTATCCAACCATCAGTCAGCGCCAGGCCGAAACCGCAGCAACCGTCCGCGACGGCGACTCTTTCGTGATCGGCGGGCTGACTCAGGACGAGAATATCAGCAACAAGACGAAGGTGCCGCTGCTCGGCGATATCCCGATCCTGGGCCAGGCCTTCCGGACGGACAAAAATACGCGGACGAAGACCGAGCTGTACATCATCGTGACACCCCACGTCGTTCACCGCGTGGGCACGACGGCGATCAGCTCCACGCGTCAGGAAGACTATCAGGTGCGGGCGATGACTCCGGTGTCGGAGCCCCTGCCCCAGCGCTAGTTCAGGCGACCGACTTGGTTGCGGATCGCCGGCTGCCGCCGACCCAGGCTAGGAAATCCTCCTCGAACATGGGCCGGGCGAAAACGTAACCCTGCACGGTGTCGCAGCCCATGGTGCGCAGGATGTCGGCCTGGGCAACCGTTTCGACAGCCTCGGCGACGATCTCGCACTCGACACCCTTGATCAGCTGGATGACGGCCTGGACAATCACCCGCGCCTTTTCGCTCGTTTCAATATCGGCGATCAGCGAGGGGTCGAGCTTGACCCGGTCCAGCGGCATCGACCGCAACCGTGACAGGTTCGAATATCCGGTCCCGAAGTCGTCCATTGCGATCCGCACGCCTTCCGCGCGTAGTCCGGCAATCTCATCGAGAACGCCGGCTCCCACTTCCATCGCCGCGCTCTCGGTGAATTCGAGCTCGATCATCGATAGCGGGACGCCCGTATCGGCGAAGGCCTGGCGCACGCGGTGGAAGAAATCGGGCCGGTCTACCTGCCGCGGGCTGACGTTGATGGCGATGCGCCCATCGAAACCGTCGCGGTGCCAGACGCCGAGCGTGGCGGCGACCTCTCCAACAACCCATTCGCCGATATCGGCGATGAGGCCGGTGCGTTCGGCAACGGGGATGAACGTCGACGGCAGACGAAGACCGTCGCGCGGATGATTCCACCGCAGCAACACCTCCGAGCCGGCGATCTCTCCGGTAACCAGGCTCATTTGCGGCTGGAAGGCGAGCATGAATTCGCCCCGCTGAACCGCTTCGGCGAGCGCGATTTCGGTATCGATGCGCTGCTGGTGCTCGGCGGCGAGGTCGGCGTCGAACAGTCGATGCTGAGAGCCGCCCAGAGACTTCGCGCGGTACATCGCAATGTCGGCCGAGCGCATCAGCGCCTCGACGCTGGAGCCGTGGTCCGGGGTGACGGCGATTCCGATCGAAGCACCGATGTCGACGCTGTGCGCGCTCAGCTCAAACGGTTCGGAGATGGCCAGCACAATCCGGCGCGCGGCTCGTTCGACCTCCGCGACCGATGCGATCTCGGGAAAGAAAATGGTGAACTCGTCACCCGCGAGGCGGGCCAGAATCGGGCGGCTGCGGAGTGCGCCGGTATGCTCGGCATTGACGACGACGCGGAGCCGATTAGCGACCATGATCAACAGCTGGTCGCCGCGCGCGTGGCCAAGGCTGTCGTTGACCAGCTTGAACCGGTCGAGGTCGACGAACAGCATTGCCGATTGCGCGCTCTCCGGCTTCTCGCTGATGAGCTTGTCGGCTTCGGAGCGGAAATGAAGCCTGTTGGGAAGCGAGGTCACCGGATCGTACATGCCGAGCGCGTGGGCATTCTCGATGGAGGCGCGTACTTCGGCGAAGAGGCTGTCGACCGCCGCAGCAAGCTTGGGCATCGTGCGCCGAACGGCCGGTGGCGCGGGAGAGACGAGGTCGCCGTCCTCAACGGCGAGCAGTCTTTCGCTGAGCGCCGACAAGGCGCGCGCGCTCTCGCTGTTGGGCCGTTCGGAGGCCACATAGCTGACGAGCAGGCAGAAGGCGCCGGCGACGAGGGCGGCAAAGATCTTCTGATCCATCGCGGTGAGATAAATCAACGCACCGAGCGAAAACAGGAATGACGCAGTTCCCGCAGCACCGGACAGGACCGCGTTGCTGATCTTCTGAGCCGTGCCTGCAGTCATTGGATCCCGGGGCGCCTCTCGGGGCGGAAAGACTCCGCTCATGCGCTCGCGGTAATGAATCGAGGTTAAGAAATGGTCAGCCCGGCCTGGGCTGCCGCCGTCTCAAAATGAGATACAGGCTGCCGCCTCCGCCGTGACGCCGATGAGCGCCGCGCACCGCTGCAATATCGGGTGCGTGGCGGGATGCAGCGAGCCAGTCGTGCACGGCGGCCCGGATTCGGCCGCGCTCCACCGGCGGGTCGCCGGGTCGGTGATGGCCGGTGATCAGCAGGAGGACGCGCTCCCCTCGCCCGACCGCCTGTTCGATGTTGCGGTCGATGGCGGTCCAGGCGCCATCCAGATTGAAGCCGTGAAGATCGACCACGCGGTCTGGTTCGACCGTCCCGCTGCGCAGTCTTTTGTCCCAGGTCCCGTCGAGCGTTCGTCGATGTATGGGGGGCCGGTCGGCACGGGCTTTCTGCGCCGGCACTGTCCTGGGCTTTTCTGGCGCTCGATCGACTTGTTCCGGATTAGCTACCGTAACTTGCGCCCCGGGCTTCTCACGCGACAGCGGACGGATCGTCGAAGCCACCCGTGCCCACAGCTCCGTCTCCTCAGGGCTGAGCGAACGCACGAGCCGCGACGCCCTTGGGGATGAGGATAAGCGCATCGCCTGACGCGGACATCCCGCCGGCTATTGCGACCGCATCGTCTCCGGCGCCCCAGAAGGTGTCGAAACGATTGGGTCCCTTGATGGCGCCGCCGACGTCCTGCGCGACCCAGATGCCATCGACTTCCTTCCGGTCGGCGTCATGGAGGTAGATCGGAGCGCCGAGCGGAACGTAGTTGGGATCGGCCGCGACAGTGCCGCGCGGCGTGATCGGCACGCCCAGCGAACCGAGCGGCCCGGACCCCGGAATCTCCTTGAAAAAGACGTAGGACAGGTTCTCGTCCATCAGCGCGCGGCCAAGGTCGGGGTTGGCGCGGATCCAGTCCTTGATCGACTGCATGCTGGCACCGCCCGGCGGCAGAATGCCCCGGTCTCGGAGCAGGCGCCCTATCGCTACATAATCGCGGCCGTTCTGGCCTGCATAGCCGATCTGCAACGTCGACCCGTCATCGAAGCGGACCAGCGCGGAGCCCTGGATCTCGGCGAAGAACAAGTCGACCGGGTCCTTGGCCCAGGCGATTTCCAGGCCCTTGCCGTTCAGCGCTCCCAGATCGATCTCTGCCCGGGTGAAGTAGAGCACGCAGGTCCCGGTCTCATCGATCCGCCCGCGGCCGGTCGTGCCATCCGGCTTGGTGCAGCGGACCAGGTCCGGAGGAACGCGGTAGATCGGTACGTAGCCCGGCTGCGGCGTGCGCGAGCCCGCAATCTCCGGCTCGTAATAGCCGGTCGCGAACGCCCGACCGTTCCCGACCTTCACCCAGTCGAACCCGTAATAGAAAAATCCTGGCGCGAAGTTCGGGTCGAGCGTGGACGCCTGGGTGCACACCGCTCGCCAATCGCCGCTCTGAGTAAGGCCGGAGGTGTCCTTGCGTGCGTTCAGCGCGGGACAGCTGGTGCGGAAGGCGGCAAGCGCCCGGCTCGCCTCATCCTGGGCGAGCACCCGCGGGGAATCGAGCCTTACGCCGGTCTCGACCGCCGTCCTTCCAACGGGTGGCGGAGCCGGCGGAGCGGGAACAGGCGCCTGAGACGGCGCGGGCGCAGTCGGTTGCGATGGAGCCGAAGGGGATGCGATCGGCCTGGTGGCGCAGGCGGCGAGCAAAGTGAGCGAAGCGAGCGCGAACGCTCGTGCCAGTCCGCTCACTCTTCCTCGTCGGTTTCGACCAAGAGCCAGTTGGGGTCGCGTGAGCCGGTGTCGCGACGGAACGTCCACAAGTCGCGGGTCTGCACCGCGTCGCTGAGCGAGCCGGCGACGACCTGTCCCTCGGCATTGCGGGTAACGGCCGCGATGTCGGCTTCGAAACGCACCGTCAGGACCGCCGCGCCGCGCTCGAGTGTCGCTTCGGAAATGACCGCCTGTTCGATTGCAACCAGCCGATTATCGAGCGTGAGACCTTCGGCGCGACGCTGGTCGACGGCGGTCTTGAAGGCTTCGAAGACGTGATCGTCGACATGGGTGCGAAGAGCATCCAGATCACCCTTCCAGAACGCCTCCAGCACCAGGCGATAGGCTGACTTCGCCCCATCCAGGAATCGAGCGACGTCGAAGCCGGAATCGGCGGCCAGAATAGCGCGAACGCCCGGACCGGCGGTGGGCACAAACGCCATGTCGCCAGGCTCGGCCGGAGCCGGCTGAGCGACCGGCGGCTGAGCGACCGGCGGAGCGGCGCGCGCGTCGGTTTCGGCGGGCTTCAGGATCGGCTGCTGCTCATGGCCGGTTCGCTCACCGAGTACGCTGTAAAGGCGGAACCCGATGAACAGGGCAACGAGGGCAAGAATGACAATGACGGCCAAATTTCAATCCTATACGTGTTCGACCCCAACATAGTGCGCTTATCGTAAAGATTCCAACACTGCCCAACGCGCGAGCGCGCCATTGCGCCCCATAAAGGCGGCTGCTAGGCGCTCCATGCCTCAAACGCCGCAAATTCCATGCGGCTCCGGCACAGCACAACAATTTGCAAGGACAGCAGTAAATGGCGGACCAGGAACCCAATGGCGGGGGCAACGGGGCGGATGAAAGCCAGCCGCAGGTTTCGATCGTCGCGCAATATGTGAAGGACCTTTCGGTCGAGAATCCGAGCGCTCCGCAGGTCTATTCGTGGCAGGTCCAGCCGCAGCTCGATGTCCAGTTCAACCTCAGCGTCAACGGCGCAGCCGAAGGCACCCACGAGGTCACCCTGAAGTTCGACATTTCCGCGCGTTCGGACAACGGAGTCCATTTCGTTGTCGACCTCAGCTACGCCGGGCTGTTCTCGATCCGCAACGTGCCGGAAGAGGCGCTTCCGCCATTCCTGCTGATCGAGGCGCCGCGGCTGCTCTTCCCGTTCGCCCGCCAGATCATCGCGGAAGCCATCGCGAACACCGGCTTCGCGCCGCTGATGCTCGATCCGATCGATTTCGCGTCGGCCTACATGGCGCAGCTCGAAGCGGCCCAGCAGCAGGCTGGCATCGGCGATGGCGGTGAGCAGGCGGGCGAAACCTTCGGCAACGCCTGATCTTTCCGCGCGCCGCGGGGGAATGAACGAATGAACCTCGCCCGCTCGCTGGGGTCGGTCGGCGGCCTGACGCTCGTCAGCCGGATATTGGGGCTCGCCCGCGACATGCTGTTCGCGCAGTTCGTCGGCGCGAATTTCGCGTCCGATGCCTTTGCGGTCGCCTGGCGGATGCCGAACATGTTCCGGGCCCTGTTCGCCGAAGGCGCCTTCTCGGCCGCGTTCATCCCGATGTTCAACAAGAAGGTCGCCGACAAGGACGGCCCTGGCCTTCCTACCGGCATCGAGTTCGCGGAAGATGCGCTGTCGGTCCTGCTTCCGGTGCTGTTGCTGATGACGCTGCTGCTGGAGCTTCTGGCTTGGCCCGCCACGTACATCATTTCGCTCGGCTTCCACGGCGCTACGCACGAGCAATTCGCCTATGCGGTGATGCTCGCGCGTTTCACCTTTCCCTACCTGATGCTGATCTCGCTCGCGTCTTTGCTGGGCGGCATCCTCAATTCGCTCCAGAAGTTCTGGGTCGCCGCGGCCGCGCCTATTTTGCTGAACGTGGCGCAGATCGTCGCCCTGATCTTCTTCCACACGCATGAGCCGCTCAGCACGACCAGGTACCAGGCCATTTCGGTGACGGTGGGCGGCGCTTTGCAACTCGCCTGGCTGGTGCAGTCCTGCTGGGCCAATCACGTGCGGCTGAAGGTCAAGCGGCCGACCATCAATGCCGACGTAAAGCGGCTGATGAAGTTGATCGGCCCCGCCGCGGCAGGCGCAGGCGCGGTGCAATTCAACCTGCTGGTATCGACGGCTCTCGCGACCGGCCTTCTGCCGCACGGATCGGTCTCGTACATTTATTATGCGGACCGCCTGAACCAGCTTCCGCTTGGCCTTATCGGGATCGGCCTCGGC
Organism: Sphingomonas sp.; assembly: GCA_025981625.1. The sequence goes on from JAICXF010000010.1 coordinate 19,755, forward strand.
ACGGTCCTCCTCCCGACCATCTCGCATCAACTTGGCCGCGGCGCCGACAGCGAAGCGATGATGACCCAGAACCGCGGCCTTGAGCTGGCCTTGTTCTTCACGCTTCCTGCGACGGTCGCTTTGGTGATCTGCGGCGTGCCGATCATCACCGGTCTGTTCCAGCACGGGCAGTTCGACGCTTCGGATGCGGTGAAGACCGGACAGGCGCTCGCCGCATTCTCGCTCGGGCTGCCATCCTACATCCTCGTCAAGGTGCTGACGCCCGGCTATTACGCGCGCCACGACACCCGAACGCCAATGCGTTTCGCGGTCATCTCGATCGCTGTGAACCTGGTTCTGAACCTCGCGCTGATCCTGCCGCTGAAGCATGTCGGGCCGCCGCTCGCCACCGCGCTCGCGTCGACCGTCAACGTGTGGATGCTCTATCATACGCTCAAGCGGCGCGGACATTTCGAAACGGACGCCCGGCTCCGTCGCCGAATTCCACGCCTGGCGATCGCCGCTGTGCTCATGGGGGGAGCCCTGTTCTTCGTCACGCCGGTCGCCACTCCTTATCTCGCGGGATCGCTCGTCAGCCGGGCTGTCGGACTGCTTGGGCTCGTCGGCTCGGGGGTCGCCGTTTACGGTGTCGCCTGCTTCTTGACCGGAGCCTTCGTGCTCGATGATGTAAAGCTCCTCTTCAAACGCCGGGCGCGGGAAGCATGACCGTTCGAAACATCTCCCGCGTCGTTTCGGGCATCCAGCCGACGGGCGGCCTGCACCTCGGCAACCTGCTGGGCGCGATCCTGCGCTGGGTGCGGATGCAGGAAGAGGCGCAATGCCTGTTCTTCCTCGCCGACCTACATGCAATCACCATCGAAGTGCCTCCGCACGAGCTGCGCTCCAACGTGCGCGAGATGGCGGCGGCGCTGATCGCCAGCGGCATCGACCCGAAAAAATCCATCCTGTTCGCCCAGAGCGGGGTGCCGGCGCACTCGGAGCTGTGCTGGATCCTGAACGGCACGGCGCGGATGGGCTGGCTCAATCGGATGACCCAGTGGAAGGACAAGGCGGGCAAGAACCGCGAAGGCGCATCGGTCGCCTTGTTCGATTATCCGGTCCTTCAGGCGGCCGACATCCTGCTTTATCAGGCGACCCATGTCCCGGTCGGTGAGGACCAGAAGCAGCACGTCGAGCTGACCCGCGACATCGCGATCAAGTTCAATACCGATTTCAACGTGGATCTGTTTGTCGTCCCGGAACCGTACATCGGCGGGGGCACCGCGGCTCGCGTGATGAGCCTTCGCGATGGGCAGTCGAAAATGTCCAAGTCGGACCCGTCGGACATGAGCCGGGTGAATCTCACCGACACCGACGACGAGATCGTCCAGAAGATTCGCAAGGCGAAGACCGACCCGGAGCCGCTGCCCGAAGACCCGGCGGAACTGGAACGACGCGCAGAGGCCAAGAACCTCATTGGCATTTACGGCGCGGTGACAGGTCAGACGATCGAGCAGGTACTCGCCCAGTTCGCGGGACAGGGCTTCGGTGCGTTCAAACCGGCCCTCGCCGATGCACTGGTGGCGATGATCGCGCCAATCCGGCGGCGGCTCGAAGACCTCCGCCAGCACCCGGCCGAGCTCGATCGAATTCTCGCCGAAGGGTCGGCACGCGCAAGCGAACTTGCCGCACCGGTCCTCGCTCGCGCCAAGACCGCCGTCGGCCTTACTCAATAGCGCGGCAGCGACGAGCCTTGGACCAGCACGACCGCGCAGCCGCCGAGCAACGACCCCCGTCGCTGTCGCAACGCCTCGCGCAGATCGTCGGCGAGCAGGGGCCGGACCGCCTGACCTTCACCGAGCTGGCGGCCAAGCTTCGATCGCGAGCCTGGGGCGGGCTGCTGTTCATCTTCGCGGCGATCAACGTGCTGCCGCTCCCCCCTGGCACAAGCGTCTTCTTCGCAATCCCGCTGATGATCGTATCCGCGCAAATGGTACTCGGACGAGCGAGCCCGTGGTTTCCGAAGCGCATCGACCGGCGCGGCGTGACCAAGCAGGAACTGGCGCGGCTCATCGGCAAGATCGAATGGCTCGAGCTCAGGATCGAACGGGTCCTGAAGCCGCGTTTGCCGGCGCTCACCGGACCTACCGCTGCGCGCATGATCGGCGCCGCCTGCTTCCTGCTCGCGCTGGTCGCGGCGATCCCGATACCGCTGTTCCACGTCGCGCCGGCGATAGCGATCGTCTTGTTCGGCCTGGCCCTGATCTACCGCGACGGCGCGCTGGTGATCGTCGCCGCAATCGCAGCGGTGCTTAGCCTGGTGCTGGACGCTCTGGTCATCGGCTCGGGCGTGGTCGCGTTGGAATATGCGCGTACCTGGCTGCATCTCTGACACTCGTCGGCTTTCATGAACGCTTCATCGACGGTTCACAGCTGTTGATGGTATAGCATCGGCGCTCTTGCGGCAGCCCATTGCCGATCCGGAGGGGAGTAACGATGCGTATCCGCCAATTCACCGCCGCCCTCGCACTCGGCGTTGCCGCTCTCGGCCTGTCCGCCTGCGCCGAAACCATCAACACGACCGTCTCGCGATATCAGGCGATGCCGGCGCCCCAGGGCCAGACCTTCTTCGTCGTTCCCGACGGCGGCATGGCCCGCAACGGCGGCCTCGAATTTCAGCGCTATGCCGGCATCGTCGCTCAGCAGCTTCAGGCTCGCGGCTACGCCCCGGCCGCCAATGCGCAGAGCGCGAGCATGATCGTCCAGTTCGGCTACGGCGTCGATCGCGGCCAGGTCCGCTATGTCTCCGACCCGTTCGACGACTTCGGCTGGGGCGGCCGCGGGCTATTCTATCCGCGGTTCGGCTGGGGCTTTCGCGGCGCGTACATGTGGGGCTGGAACGATCCGTTCTGGTCCGGCGGCGTGGACTCCTATGTCGAGTACCACAGCCAGGTCGACCTCCATATCCGCGCCGCCGGAACGAACCAGCCGCTGTTCGACGGCCGCGTTCAGGCGCGTTCGGAAACCAACCGCCTCGACGTCGTCATCCCCAGCCTGGTCGACGCGATGTTCACCGGCTTCCCAGGGCGGAACGGCGAGGTCGTCAAGATCACCATCCCCACGCGGCCAGTGCATCGCGGCTAGCCAGTCTCAGACCATAAACGAAAAGGCCGCCGGAGCACATCCGGCGGCCTTTTTCGCTTCGCTTGAGGGGGCGTCAGCCTTCGAGCTGGCGCGTCAACAAACGGATGTCCGCGTCAAGCTCGGCGTCGCTGGCACGAAGCTTCTCGATCTGCCGAACGGCGTGGATGACGGTCGTGTGATCGCGGCCGCCGAAGCGCCGGCCGATGTCCGGCAGCGACTTGGGCGTCAGCTGCTTGGAGAGATACATTGCCACTTGCCGCGGGCGGGCGACTTCGCGGGCACGGCGCGCCGAGGTCATCTCAGCCTTGCGGATTCGGTAATGTTCCGCGACCTGCGTCTGGATTTCGTCGATCGAAATGCGGCGCTGGTTCGCGCGAAGCACGTTGGCGAGCACTTCCTCGACGAAGGCGACGTCGATCGGCCGCCCGGTCATCATCGCATAGGCGCCAATCCGGTTCAGCGCTCCTTCGAGTTCGCGGATTGAGCTGGTCACGCGTCGGGCGAGGAAATCGATCACCGGTCGCGGCATCTCGACGCCCGGAAGAGCCTCGAGCTTCGACACGATGATGTTGAAGCGAAGCTCGTAATCGGCCGAGTTGATATCGGCGACCAGGCCCCACGACAGCCGCGACAGGATTCGCGGCGCAATCCCGTCGAGGTCCTGCGGCGCACGGTCCGAAGTGATCACCAGCCGCCGCCCCGCGGTGATGATTTCGTTCATCGTGTGGAAGAACTCTTCCTGCGTAGAGTCCTTGCCGGCGATGAACTGAACGTCGTCGATCAGCAGCAGGTCGGCGTTCCTCAGCCGCTGCTTGAACCCGATCGTATCGTTCTCCTCCCGCGCCCGGATGACCTCGACCACGAACTTTTCGGCCGACACCGAGACCACGCGCGCAACTCGATTGCGGGCGAGGAAGGTATGACCGATCGCGTGCAGCAGATGCGTCTTGCCCCGTCCGGTGCCGCCATGGATGAAGAGCGGATTGAAGCCGACCGCGGGTGACGTCGCGAGCGACCTCGCGGCGGTCGCCGCCACCTCGTTCGCCTTGCCGACGACGAAGGTCTCGAAGCGATAGCGCGGGTCGAAGTTGGGAGCGTCGGGATTGCGCTCGGCGGGCGCCGGCGCTTCTTCGAGAATGAGTAGCGGCGCCGGCCTCGGCGCATCGGCCGCAGCGATAACGCGCACGTCGCGAACGATCGGAAGGATGGTCTTCCACGCAAGCGTGAGACGTTCACCGAAATGTGAGCGCACCCAGTCGGCCATGAATTGGCTCGGCATCACGACGTCGAGCAGGCCATTGTCGGGCTCGAAGGAACCCAGCTCCGCGGGCTTCAGCCAGCCGTCGAACGTACGGGCTCCAAGATCCCGGCGGAGTCCCGTGCGGATCGACTCCCACGCCGCCTCCAGCGGCGCCACTACCGTTGTCGGCGCCGGCTCAATCGACGAATTCGCCCCAACCGCCTGCACTGGCTCGCGCCTCCCTCGTCAAAATCCCCCCGGCAAGCGGCAAAACTCTTCCGTTGCCCGCGACCGAGTCGCGCGCCCAGGCTTTTCGCTCTCTCTTGCCCCCGGCGCGAATTCGCACCCGGAAAGGCCTTTCTGTGACTCTCCACGGCGGCTTGCAAGGCCGTTTTTTCGTCGAAGTGAAATAATCAGACTTGACATAGGAAACGAGCCAAAACTTCCGGAAAATGGCGCAAAACTGCCGTTTTCAGATTAGCCGTGAGTTAACGGAAGCGCGAATCGCGGAAATTGCTGAATTTTTTTGGGGCGCCAATACGACACGAGCCGCCGGTTGCCCGACGGCTCGAAATGAGTCCCGATTTTGGACCAGATTTCAGCTGAGCGAAGCAACCCGCTTGGACAGCCGCGAAACCTTCCTTGCGGCCGTGTTCTTGTGGATAACTCCACGTGCCACGCCGCGCGCAATCTCCGGCTGGACCTGCTTCAGGGCCTCCGCCGCCTCGACCTTCTTGCCGGACTGGATCGCCGACTCGACCGCCTTGATGAAAGTGCGGATGCGGCTCACCCGCGAGTGGTTGATCGTCTGACGCGTCGCGTTGCGGCGGATGCGCTTTTTGGCTTGCGGCGTGTTCGCCATTGAAATTCCTCGTAACCGTAGCTGCTCAATGAAAAAGCGGCGCTAAGCCAAACGGCTGCGCCGACACGGGGGTTCCCCTACTCAGAGCGGCCCCTGAGGTCAACTAATGCTGGCAGGCCGGACAATAGAATGTCGATCGGCCGCCCTGGACGAAGCGACGGACCGTCCCACCGCAAGTGCAGGGCCGGCCTTCGCGGTCGTACACCGCAAAGCTCTTCGAGAAGTATCCGAGCTCGCCGTCGGGCGATACGAAGTCCCGGAGAGTCGATCCTCCGGCGGCAATCGCTTCGGCAAGCACTTCGTGGATGGCCGCGACCAGCCGCCACAGCCGTTCGAGTGACACGGATCCCCCTGCCCGGTTAGGATGGATACCCGCGCGAAACAGCGCCTCGCAGACATAGATGTTGCCGAGGCCTGCGATAATCCCTTGATCCAAGAGCAGCAGCTTGATCGAGGCGCTTCGGCCGCTGAGCCGCCGGCGAAGCTCCCCGGCGGTGATTTCCATCGGCTCCGGACCGAGCGCGGCGAACGGGGGCCACTCCTTCAGCTCATCGGTGGACACCAGGTCGACCGATCCAAAGCGCCGCGGATCGTTGAGCGACAGGCGGGTTCCGTCGTCAGTCTCCACCAGCAGGTGATCATGCTTTTCGAGGCTCTCATGATTGATTCGCCAGCAGCCAGACATGCCGAGGTGAAACACCATCGTGTCGTTGCGATCGGTGTGGATCAGCCCGTATTTCGCCCGTCTTCCGAGTGAGGTCACCCCCGCACCCGTCAGCCTCTGACCGAGGTCATGCGGGAATGGCCGTCGGAGATCGGCTCTGCGCGCCTCGATGCGCGAAATTCTGCGGCCCTCCAGCACGCGTTCCAGTCCGCGCACGGTCGTTTCGACTTCGGGAAGCTCGGGCATCGCGCCGATATGGCGGAGGGCGGCCAAGCCCGCTAGAGCCGCGACCCGCATGGTAGCCCAAGTGAATTTCGGCGACGAGCTGGTCAGCCCCGAAGAAAAGACGCGCCGGGTCGGCGACGTCTTCAGTTCGGTCGCGCGCCGTTATGACCTGATGAACGACCTTATGTCCGGCGGACTGCACAGGCTGTGGAAGGACCGCTTCGTCGCGCGGGTGAAGCCGCGTTCGGGCGAGGACATCCTCGATATGGCGGGTGGCACCGGCGACGTTGCCTTCCGCATGGCGAAGCGCGGCTCCCGGGTAACGGTCGCCGACATCAACGCCGACATGCTCGAGGTCGGTACGCAGCGGGCGGAGCGGCGAGGGCTCACCGGACTCACCTGGAAGGTCGAGAACGCCGAGACGCTCAGCTTCGGCGATGGCAGCTTCGATGCGTACACCATCGTCTTTGGCATCCGGAACGTCACCGACATTCCCGCCGCGCTGCGCGAGGCGCACCGAGTGCTGAAGCGCGGTGGACGTTTTTACTGCATGGAATTTTCATCGAGCGACTGGCCCGGATTTTCGCAGCTTTACGAGACCTATTCCTCACGGATCATCCCGAAGGTCGGGAAGGCCGTGACACGCGACGAGGAGAGCTACCGCTACCTCGTCGAAAGCATCCGCCGTTTCCCGCGACCCGCGGTCTTCAGGGCAATGATAGCCGACGCCGGCTTCGTTCGCGCGAACGCCGAGCCGATGCTTGGCGGGCTGGTGACGATCTATTCGGGCTGGAAGATTTGACCACTTCGGTCACTCACCTGTGGCGTTTGCTGAAGTGGGGCCGCACTCTGGCCCGCTACGGCGCGTTGCGCGGGATAGAGGAAGACCCGCTGACACCGCCGCCCGTCCGCCGACTGGCGCGCATTGCGCGGTTCGGGGCACGGGTGCCAGCGACGCCGGATTATGCCGCGGCGCTGGTCGCAATCGGACCTGCCGCAGTGAAGCTCGGACAGGCCCTGTCCACGCGGCCCGACCTGGTCGGAGAGCGCGCCGCAGCCAACCTCTCGCAGCTGCAGGACGACCTGCCGCCAGCCCCGCTCGCCAAGATCAGGCGGACCATCGAGAGCTCGTTCAATGCGCCGATCGAAAGTCTGTTCTCGCGCTTCGACGAGGAGCCGGTCGGGGCGGCGTCGATCGCCCAGGTCCACCGGGCGGTCACGACCGAAGGTCGCGATGTCGCCGTCAAGGTCCTGCGCCCGGGTATCGAAGAGGATCTTACCAGGGCAATCGAGACCTACGAGTGGGCGGCAGCTCACGCGGAGCGATATGGCGGCGAGCTGGAGCGGCTTCGTCCTCGCCTCGTCGTCGCCCACTTCAAGCAGTGGACCGCGCGGGAGCTCGACCTCCAGCGCGAGGCCGCATCCGCGTCCGAGCTACGGGAGAACATGGTCGCCGAGCCTGGCTATTACGTTCCCGAGATCGACTGGCGCCGGACCGCGCGGCGGGTGCTCACGCTCGAATGGCTCGACGGGATCAAGCTCAACGATCGGGAGGCGCTGATCGCGGCGGACCAGGATTGCGCCGTCCTCGCCTCCACGCTCGTCCGTGCATTTCTCCGGCAGGCGGTGGTCGACGGCTTCTTCCACGCGGACCTTCACCACGGCAACCTGTTCGCGCTCGCCGACGGGCGGATCGCAGCGATCGACTTCGGGATCATGGGTCGCATCGATCGCCGCGCCCGGATGTGGCTCGCCGAGATTCTCTACGGGCTGATCACCGGCAATTACCGCCGCGTCGCCGAAATTCATTTCGAGGCGCAGTACGTGCCTCCCCACCACAACGTGGAGGAGTTCGCGACCGCGCTGCGTGCCGCCGGCGAACCGATCCGCGGCCTTCCGGTCAAGGAGATCTCGGTCGGACGGATGCTCGAGAGCCTGTTCTCCATCACCCGCGATTTCGACATGCCGACGCAGCCGCACCTGCTGCTGCTGCAGAAAACAATGGTGATGAACGAGGGCGTAGCGACTGCGCTCGATCCTGACATCAACATGTGGGAAGCGGCCGAGCCGTTCCTGCGGGACTGGATGCGGTCCGAGCTGGGCCCAGAAGCCTATTACGCAGACCGTGTGATGGACCTGGTCCGAGCGTTCAAGAAGATCCCCGAGCTGATCGAGCGCATCGACGAATATTATCCGCCGCGCGGTGGCGCCCCGCCTTCGCCGCCGCTTCCCGAGATCGCGGTGATCGAGCGGCGCGCCTGGTGGGGCTATGCACTCGCCGGCGTTGCCGGAGCGGCTATCGGCGCGGCGGCGCTGCTTGTGCTAGGTTGAGGCCATGGCGCGCGTACTCCTGATCGTCGGCGGCGGCATCGCGGCATACAAGTCGCTGGAACTCGTTCGGCTGCTGAGGAAAGGCGGGCATCAGGTGACGCCGGTGCTGACAAAGAGCGGCGAACATTTCGTCACCGCGATGAGCCTCGGCACTTTGGCCGAGAGCCAGGTCCACACGTCGCTGTGGGAGCTCAAGGACGAGGTCGAGATCGGTCATATTCAGCTCAGCCGCGCGGCGGACTTCGTGCTGGTCTGCCCGGCGACGGCCGACCTGCTCGCCAAGATGGCCGCCGGCATCGCCGACGATCTCGCGACCACGCTGCTCCTCGCCACCGACAAGCCGGTGGTCGTCGCGCCGGCGATGAATGTTCGCATGTGGCTTCACGCCGCGACGCAGCGCAACATCGCGCAACTCGAGGCGGATGGCATCCGCGTCATCGCGCCGGCCGAGGGCGAGATGGCCTGCGGTGAGTTCGGCCCCGGTCGCCTGCCCGAACCTCAACACATCATGGACCAGCTCGCCGACCTGCTCGCGTGACGCTCGCCGGAAAGCACATCCTGGTGACCGCCGGGCCGACGCACGAACCGATCGACCCGGTCCGCGTAATCGCCAACCGATCGTCCGGCCGGCAGGGCTTCGCGATTGCCGCGTCCGCCGCGGAGGCAGGCGCGAGAGTGACGCTGGTCGCGGGTCCGGTGGCGCTGGAGACGCCCACGGGCGTGCATCGCATCGACATCGAGACGGCCGAGCAGATGGCCAGGGCGGTATTCGAGGCACTGCCAGCCGACGCGGCGGTGCTGGTTGCCGCCGTCGCCGACTGGCGCGTTGAACCGTCGCTTACCAAGCTCAAGAAAGGCGCTGGACCGCCCCGGCTCGAATTCCTCCCGACGCGTGACATCCTCGCGGAGCTTGCGGTCAGCGACCAGCGCCCCCGCCTCGTGATCGGCTTCGCCGCCGAGACTGACGATGTCGTCGAGAGGGCCGTTGCCAAGCGCATTGCAAAAGACGCGGACTGGATCGTCGCCAACGACGTCTCGGGCGATGTGATGGGCGGCGAACGCAATCGCGTGCATCTGGTCACCTCGAAAGGCGTCGAAGATTGGCCGGAAGCCGCCAAGGAAGACGTCGCGCGCCAACTGGTCAGGCGCCTCGGAGAAGCGTTAGGCTGATCCGCACGCGGGGCATCCCGGGTCCGGCGGGATGGTGATGGCCCGCCAGCTCAGCTTTTCGCCATCGAACAGGTGCAGCTTGCCCGCCTGATCGTCACCGACGCCAACGATCCGGTTGATCGCAAGCAACGCGGCGAAACCCCCGACTGCGGCGGTCAGCGCACCAAGCACGCCAAGGTCCGAGCAATTGTCGCAATCCTCTGCGTCGAACGCGTCGCCGACGAAGCAGCGGTAGCACGGCCTGGAGCAGAACAGGCCCACCTGTCCCTGGAACTGGATCGCGGCGGCCGAGAGCAAGGGAATGCCGAGCGCCACGCAGGCATCGCTAACCGCCAGCCGGGTTGCGAAATTATCGCTGCCATCGATGACCAGATCGTGGCCGGCGAGCAGTTGCCGCGAATTGTCAGACCCAAGTCTCTGCGGCACCGGCTTGGCGGCAACGAACCGGTTGAGCCGATGCGCGAACTGTGCGGCCATCTCGGCCTTGCCGTAACCAACGTCGCGTTCGCGAAAGAGCGGCTGCCGCTGCAGGTTCGACAGCTCTACGGTGTCGGAGTCGATGATCGTGAGCGCACCCACGCCGGCACCCGCGAGCGACGGGATCACGCCGCTGCCGATGCCGCCTGCACCGACGACGGCAACGCTCGTTTCCTTGAGGCGCCGCTGCCCGAAGCCGGCGACTTGCGGCAAGACGATGTGGCGAGCGTACCGCTCGAGCTCTTGGTCTGACAGCTCAGCCATTTTTCGTCATTCCCGCGAAAGCGGGAACCCAGCAACAAGAAGAAGACTGAATCCCCGCTTGCGCGGGGGATGACGAGAAAAAGGAAGTCACCGGCCCGTCGACCCAAAGCCTCCGGCGCCCCGCCCCGTTTTGCTTAGTTCGGCAACCTCGCGAAACCTGGCTTTCTGGACTGCCGCGGGTACGAGCTGCGCAATCCGTTCGCCGCGCCGAACGTCGAACGGTTCGCTGCCGAGATTGGCGAGGATGACCTTCACCTCGCCCCGATAGTCGTGGTCGATCGTTCCGGGCGTGTTGAGGCAGGTGATGCCGTGCTTCAGCGCCAGCCCCGACCTGGGGCGGACCTGCACTTCATACCCCTCGGGAATAGCGATCGCGAAGCCGGTGGCCACGGCGTGGCGCTGTCCGGGCGAGAGCGTCAAATCTTCGGCCGCCACCACGTCCATGCCGGCCGCTCCTGGCGTCGCATAGGACGGGAGCGGCAGCCCCGCGCCGTGAGACAGCCGCTGAAGTTCGATGTCGATCATTTGGCCTTCTTCCGCGCCGGACGACGGCCCTTCTTGGCCGGCGCTCCCTTCGCCGCGCGCTCGTCGATCAGGCGCACGGCTTCGTCGAGGGTCACAACTTCGGGTTTCGCGCCCTTCGGCAGGGTCGCGTTGGTCGTGCCGTCGCTTACATACGGCCCGTAGCGGCCCGCCATCACCTTGATCTCGCCGCCGCTCGCCGGATGCTTGCCGAGCACGGCAATCGGCTCGCGCGAGGCGCCGCGCTGGCGGCCTCCGCCTGACGCAGCATCCGCAAGCTTGGCGACCGCCGCGTTCATGCCGGTTTCGAACACTTCGGCGGTCGAGTTCAGCTTCGCATACTTCCCGTCGTGCGCGAGATAGGGTCCGTAGCGGCCGATCGACGCGGTGATCGGCTTTCCACTCTCCGGATGCGCTCCAATCTCCCGAGGAAGCGACAGCAGCCGTTCGGCGACTTCGGCCGTAACATCCTCCAGCGGCACATCCTTTGGGATGGAGGCGCGTTTGTCTCCGCGCTCGACATACGGGCCAAAGCGCCCGCTCTTGAGCAGGATGCCGTCGCCGAGCTCGGTCGGTCCCTCGCTCTGCGCCTGCTCGCCGCCCTGGCCGAATTTCTGGGTGTAGCGGCAATCGGGATAGTTCGAGCAGGCAACGAAGGCGCCGAACTTGCCGCCGCGCAGCGACAGCCGGCCGTTGCCGCACTGCGGACAGATACGCGGATCGCTGCCGTCGGCGCGCGGCGGGTACAGCCACGGCGCCAGGAACTCGTCCAATGCCTGGGTGATCTCGCTCGGCTTCTGGTCCATGACCTCGCCGGCCTTGGGCTTGAAGTCGCGCCAGAAGTCGTCGAGCAACTTCTGCCACTCGAGCCGCCCGCCAGACACGTCGTCGAGCTCTTCCTCGAGCTCGGCGGTGTAATCGTAGCTGACGTAACGCTCGAAGAACCGCTCGAGAAACGCCGTGACCAGGCGCCCGCTCTCCTCGGGGATGAACCGGCCCTTCTCGACCCGCACATATTCACGATCCTTGAGGGTCTGCAGCGTGGCCGCATAGGTCGACGGCCGACCGATTCCCAACTCTTCCAGTCGCTTGACCAGGCTCGCCTCCGAATAGCGCGGCGGCGGCTGGGTGAAATGCTGGGTCGCTTCGACGCCGGTCTTGAGCGGAGCATCGCCGTTGCGCAAGGCAGGCATGCGCGCCCCTTCCTCATCCTCGGCGTCATCACGGCCTTCGTCATAGAGCGTCATGAAGCCGGGGAAGAGCACGACCTGACCAGTGGCGCGGAGCACTGCCCTGCCCGCTCCGTCGGTCAGCTCGACAGTCGTCCGCTCGAGCCGCGCCGACGCCATCTGGCTCGCCAGCGCGCGATTATAGACGAGTTCGTATAGCCGTGCGTGATCGCCGGAGGCGGCGCGGGGCCGGTCGAAGTCGGTCGGCCGGATCGCCTCGTGCGCCTCCTGCGCGTTCTTGATCTTGCTCTGGTATTGGCGCGGCCGGTCGGGGACGAAGCCTGCATCGTAGCGGGTGGCGATGGCCTTGCGGGCGGCGCTGATCGCCTCCGGCGCCATATCGACGCCGTCGGTACGCATGTAGGTGATGAGCCCGTCTTCGTAGAGCCCTTGCGCGACCCGCATCGTGTGGCTCGCCGAAAATCCGAGCTTGCGCGCGGCCTCCTGCTGCAATGTCGAAGTCGTGAACGGCGGCGGCGGGTTCTTCGAGAACGGCTTGGTCTCGACCGACGCGACGGTGAACCGCCCGGCCTCGATGACGGCCTTGGCCGCATCGGCGTCGCCCCGGTTGCCGATCGTCAGCCGGTCGATCTTCTTGCCGTCGAGCTGGGCGAGCCGCGCCGTGAACCGCTGGCCGTCAGCCTCGAAGCCAGCGCTGACCTGCCAATATTCCTGCGGCTTGAAGATCTCGATCTCGCGCTCGCGGTCGACGATCAGCCGCAGCGCGACGGACTGCACCCGACCGGCGGACTTCGCACCCGGCAGCTTGCGCCACAGGATCGGCGAAAGCGTGAAGCCAACCAGATAATCGAGCGCGCGCCGTGCCCTGTAGGCGTCGATCAGGTCCTCATCGAGCCCGCGCGGCTTCTTCATCGCCTCGGTCACCGCCGAGTTGGTGATCGCGTTGAAGGTCACGCGCTGAACGATTTTCGGGAGCGCCTTTTTCTGGCGAAGCACCTCCTGAACATGCCAGCTGATCGCCTCCCCCTCTCGATCGGGGTCGGTGGCGAGAATCAGCGTATCCGCTTTCTTCGCCTCGTCGGTAATGGCGCGCAGCTGCTTGGCGCGGTCGGGCGAGACCTGCCACTGCATCGTGAAGTCGTGATCAGGATCGACGGACCCGTCCTTGGGCGGCAGATCGCGGACGTGACCATAAGACGCGAGCACGCGATGCCCGCTGCCGAGATACTTTTCGATTGTTTTCGCCTTCGCCGGCGATTCGACGACGACCAGCTTCATGAAATTCCCTTACGCATACGCGTGAAGGTGGGGACCGTGAAATTGCCGCGTCAAGTCGCGCAATTGTGCCTTACCTATTGGCAGCGGGTGTTCTTCTTTGTCATGGACCGCGGATGCAGGAGGAACTTCCATCGCTCAACGAAGCACTGGCACTCGCCAATTCCGCGCGGGTGGATGAAGCCATCCAGATCATTGAGCGACATGCGGAGCGAGGAAGCGGGGAGGCGCTTTTCATTCTTGGGGACGCTTATTGGCGGGGGGTTGGAGTGGCCCAGGACTTCCGTCGCGGCCGCGAGCTGTTCGGAGAAGCGGCGAAGGCGGCATTTCCGATGGCCGAAAAGGCCTATACCAACCTGCTGGCCAGCGGAATCGGCGGGGAGCGACACTGGGCCGAAGCTCTCCGGAGACTCGAACACGAAGCCAGGACCGACGGACTGAGGGCGCGGATGTTCGACGTGGTCCGGGCAATGCATCTCGACGAAAATGGAGACCCCTCGCAGCTGCCAATCGCAGAGACCCTCGCCGAACGCCCGCATGTGACGATGTTCAGGAACGCATTTTCGGCGGCGGAATGTGCGTTCCTGAGAATGATTGCGGAGCCGACCTACGAACGTGCTGGAGTGGTCGTCTCGCCCGGTGAGACGATCCGGGCCTTCTTGCGAACCGCTGCCGGGTCAACCGTCCATTGGCTCATTGAAGACCCGGCGAGTCATGCGATCAATCGCCGGCTGGCGGCGCTCACCCGAACGGACGTGACACAGGGCGAGCCGCTGCAAATGCTGCGGTATGAACCGGGGCAAGAATATCGGGAGCATCTCGACTTTCTCGAGGACCCGAACCGTCGCGTGCTTACCGCATTGATCTACCTCAACGACGATTACGAGGGCGGCGAAACCGCATTCACCAAGATCGGTCTCAAAGTGAAAGGGCGCACCGGCGATGCTCTGGTGTTCAAGAGCCTTGGCCCGGACGGCAACGCCGACCCGCTCTCGTGGCACGCCGGCCTGCCGGTGCTCAGCGGCACGAAATATCTGGCGAGCCGGTGGATCCGCGAGAGGCGGTTTCGACCGTAGGCTGTCACCCAGGATCGCGAAGCGAGACCCGGTTGCCGGCGTGCCGGTCGAGCCGCCCGGCGAGATCGAGTTCCAGGAGCGCCATCTGGACCGCGCCGCTTGATGCTCCCCCCGACAGACGGATGATCTCGTCGACGGGAACCGGCGAAGGCCCAAGCAATTCCTCGACGAGTCCCGCAGCATCTTCGCCGTTGAGCTCCTCCGCAGGTTCGTAAACGATGGCTGGCGCGCGGACGGCACTTTGCGGCACGCTGATCGCTTCGACCACGTCCGCGGCGTTCTGGATGAGCGTCGCGCCGTCGCGGATCAGCTGATTGCAGCCCTGGGCCCGTGCATCGAGCGGCGAACCAGGGACCGCCATAACTTCCCGACCGGCCTCGGCAGCAAGCCGGGCGGTGATCAGCGAGCCCGAACGGGGCGCAGCCTCAACGACGACGGTGCCGCTGCTCATGCCGGCGATGATTCGATTGCGGTACGGGAAATGCCGCGCGCGCGGCTCGGTGCCCGGGGGCATTTCCGCGAGCACGAGGCCGCGCTCGTAAAGCGACTTCTGCCGATCCTCGTTTTCCGGTGGGTAGAAGACATCGATCCCGCCCGCGATCACGCCGATCGTGCCGGTCGGCAGCGCCCCGTCATGCGCGGCGGTGTCGATGCCGCGGGCGAGCCCAGAGACGACTACCAGGTCCTGCTGACCGAGATCGTAGGCCAGGCCGCGCGCGAACCGGCACGCCGCCGCCGACGCATTGCGGGCGCCGACAATCGCGACGGCCTGTTTGTCGAGCAGGTTGAGATTGCCTTTCGCGATGAGCAGCGGCGGCGCGTCGTCGAGTTCGGCAAGCAGGCGTGGATAGACCCCCTGCCCTGGTGCCAGGAACTTGCCGCCGAGCTTTTCGACGCGCGCGATTTCGCGTTCGGCGTCCTGCCGGGTGCAAAGCGGCGGGACCTTGCCGCCGCCTCGCCGGGCGAGGTCGGGAATCGCCGCGAGCGCCGCGCCTGGAGTTCCGAAGCGGATGATCAGCTGGCGGAACGTGACCGGGCCGATGCCCGGAGTGCGCAGCAACCGAAGGCGGTCGACTAGATCCTCGATCAACCCCTTGCTCTCCCAATTCGCGGCTCGGTGCCTCGGCGGAGGCGATGGATGTTTTCGCGGTGCTTCCACAGCACCAGCACCGCGAAACCGAGCAGCATTGGGAAGAGTGAAGAATGAAGTACGGCGGCAGTAATCGGCGCGCTGAGCGCGGCAATCATTCCTGAGACCGACGAGATTCGGAGCGTCAGCAGCAGGAGGATCCAGACAATCGCGTAAACTATGGCCGCGATAGGCAGCAGCGGGATCAGGATTCCGAGGAAGGTGGCCACGCCTTTTCCCCCACGGAATCCCAGCCAGACCGGATAGAGATGACCGATCAGGGCGCCGGCGGCGGCATAATCGGCACTTTCCTCTCCGAACAGGCGCCTGGCGATCAGGATGGCAGCGGTCGCCTTCAGGCAATCAAGGATGAGGGTCAGCCCCGCAAGCAACCTGCTTCCCGTCCGAAGCACATTGGTCGCGCCAATGTTTCCTGAGCCGATGTGGCGCAGGTCGCCTTTGCCACCGAGCCGAGTGAGGATCAGTCCGAAAGGGATCGACCCGAGGAGATATCCAAGCGCCAGGGCAAAGAGCATCTCGCGGGTCATGACGTGGGTTCGTAACACAAACTTTCGTCATTGCGAGCGCAGCGAAGCAATCCATCGGCGCCGGCTGGATTGCTTCGAAGCTGCGCTTCTCGCAATGACGGCCTGTGGACCCATCGGCCCCCCTGCTCTTTTTCGATTCCGGCGTGGGTGGCCTGTCCGTGCTCGCGCCGACGCTGAAGCTGCTTCCCAATGCCCCCATCGTTTACGCCGCCGACAGCGCCGGCTTTCCCTATGGAAAGAAAAGCGACGCCGAACTGGCTAGCCGCATCCCTGCCTTGCTCGGGCGCCTGGTCGAACGGTTCCACCCGCGCCTTGCAGTGATCGCCTGCAATACTGCCTCGACGATTGCGCTCGACCATGTGCGCTCGGCCCTCGAGCTTCCGGTGGTGGGCACCGTTCCCGCGATCAAACCCGCGGCCGAGCTGTCGAAGAACCGGGTCATCGGCGTGCTCGGAACGGAAGCGACGGTTCGCCAGCCTTATGTGGACGACCTGGCGGCGCGCTTTGCCGCCGACTGCACGATCATCCGTCACGGCTCGCCCGAGCTGGTCGATCTAGCGGAGGCTAAGCTCGGCGGCGAAGAGATTGCCGTCGGTGACGTTGAGGCCGCCGCTGCGCCGATGTTTGAAGCGCCAGGTGGCGGCGGGATCGATACGGTCGTCCTCGCCTGCACCCATTTCCCGCTCCTCCGCGAGGAACTCCGCGCCGCGTTCCCCGATGTGACGTATGTGGACGGCGGTCGCGGAATCGCGCGGCGCATCGCTTATCTCACGCGCGATCAGCCGTGGCCGTCGTCGGCACCACAGGGCAGGCTGGTCTTCACCAACGTCCCCAGGCGCCGGCCGCTCGAGAGCGTGCTTGCGAAACTTGGCATCGGTCAAATCCTGGCCTTGTGATCTGTTGCGAGTCGTTCGCAATGGAATTGGAGGGAAGCCGAAGCTAAAGCGCGCGTGAGAGTAGCCGTTGGATTACGACCGTATCTTCAGATCCGCGATCGAGCGCCTTCACGACGAGGGCCGCTACCGCGTGTTCATCGATATCCTGCGGACGAAGGGCCAGTTCCCCAACGCGCATTGTTTCGGCGGCAACGGCCCGAAGCCAATCACCGTGTGGTGCTCCAACGATTATCTCGGGATGGGGCAGCATCCCGCGGTGGTCGAGGCGATGGAGACCGCCCTGCGCGAGGTCGGCGCCGGATCGGGCGGCACCCGCAACATCAGCGGCAACACCCATTATCATACCGAGCTCGAGGCCGAGCTGGGCGAGCTCCACGGCAAGGAAGCAGCGCTTCTGTTCACCAGCGGCTACGTCTCGAACGAGGCGGCGCTGTCGACACTGGGCAAATTGCTCCCGGGCTGCGTCATTTTCTCGGACGAGCTCAACCACGCTTCGATGATCGCGGGGATCAAGAGTTCGGGATGCGAGAAGCGCCTGTTCCGTCACAATGACGTCGAGCATCTCGAAGAGCTGCTGGCCGCCGAAGATCCGGACAGACCGAAGCTGATCGCCTTCGAAAGCGTCTATTCGATGGACGCCGACATCGCGCCGATCGCAGCCATTTGCGACCTCGCGGACAAATATCATGCCCTCACCTATCTCGACGAAGTTCACGCCGTGGGCATGTACGGCGACCATGGCGGCGGCATTTCCGAGCGGGATGATGTCGCCCACCGGTTGACGATCATCGAGGGAACCCTCGGCAAGGCGTTCGGGGTCATGGGCGGCTATATCGCGGCCGACCGGACGATCATCGACTGCATCCGGAGCTACGCGCCCGGGTTCATCTTCACGACCAGCCTGTCGCCGGTGCTGGTCGCCGGAGCGCTCGCCAGCGTTCGGCATCTGAAGGCTTCCGGTGAAGAGCGCCGCGCCCAGCAAGAATCGGCGGCGATGCTGAAGGCGAAGTTCGCGGCCGCCGGCCTGCCGGTGATGCCAAGCGAGACACACATTGTGCCGCTTCTGATTGGCTGCCCCGTCAAGGCCAAGCGGGTCAGCGACATCCTGCTCGCCGAATACGGGCTCTACGTTCAGCCGATCAACTTCCCGACTGTCCCGCGCGGGACCGAGCGCCTGCGCTTCACGCCCGGACCGATCCACAGCGTCGAGATGATGGACGAGCTGACGAGCGCGCTGGTCGAGATCCTCGGACGTGAGGAACTCCGCGCCGCGGCTTAACGCTGTCCTACAACGGCTGGTCCGGGTTAGTGGGCTGCTGATGCCGCGACAGTCCCTGATTCAATGCAATTCGAGGGTAGTCGATCGGCAGGGGACTCGCGCGCGCGTAGGACCATGAACTTTGTGAACTTTCGCCCGGTGGCGCGCGGCGTCGCAGGACGCTAGGTAAGGCCATGCGCATCGCCCTCGCCGCCGACCACGCCGGTTACGTCCTCAAGGACGAGCTCGCCCAATGGCTGCGCGAGCAGGGTCATGACGTGACCGACCTCGGCACCAACGGTCCGGAAAGCGTCGATTATCCGGAATTCGGAGCGAAGCTCGGGTCATTCGTTGGGCTCGGCAAGGCCGACCGCGGTATCGCCGTGTGCGGTTCCGGAATCGGCATTTCGATCGCCGTCAACCGCAACATGGAATGCCGGTGCGCGCGGGTGGACGACCCCCTTTCCGCCGAGCTTGCTCGCCAGCATAATGATGCGAACGTGATTGCGCTCGGCGGACGCCTGATCGGCAGCGACATGGCCAAGGCCTGCGTCGCCGCCTTTCTGGGCACCGAGTTCGCCGGCGGGCGCCACCAGCGCCGCGTCGACCAGCTGTCCCAAATCTTGCAGGATTCAGACTGATGGCCACTGCTCCCGACCTCGACAGTGACACCAGCTATCGCGTGCCGCACGGATTCTTCACCAGCGGGCTGTCGGAAAAGGACAGCGCCGTCGAGGATGCGATTCACGCCGAGCTTCGCCGTGAGCAGACGCAGATCGAGCTGATCGCCTCCGAGAATATCGTCAGCAAGGCCGTGCTCGAAGCGCAGGGTTCGGTGCTGACCAACAAATATGCGGAAGGCTATCCTGGCCGCCGCTATTACCAGGGCTGCGGGCCATCGGACACGGTCGAGAGCCTTGCGATCGAGCGCGCGAAGAAGCTGTTCGGATGCCAGTTCGCCAACGTCCAGCCGCATTCGGGCGCTCAGGCGAATGGCGCGGTGATGATGGCGCTGTTGAAGCCCGGCGACACCATCATGGGCCTCAGCCTCGCGGCGGGCGGCCACCTGACGCACGGCGCTCCGCCGGCACAATCGGGCAAATGGTTCAACGCCGTTCAATATGGTGTGCGGCGTGACGATCATCTCGTCGACTTCGACGAGGTGGAACGGCTAGCGAAAGAGCATCGGCCAAGGATGATCATCACCGGCGGCTCGGCATATCCCCGCCACTTCGACTTTGCGCGTTTCCGCCAGATCTGCGACGAGGTCGGCGCGCTGCTGATGGTCGACATGGCGCATTTCGCCGGGCTGGTCGCCGCCGGCGAGCATCCAACACCGTTCGGCCACGCCCACGTCGTGACCACCACGACCCACAAGACGCTCCGGGGGCCCCGGGGCGGCATGGTCCTGACCGACGATGAAGGGATCGCCAAGAAGATCAATTCTGCCGTCTTCCCGGGGCTTCAGGGCGGTCCGCTGATGCACGTGATCGCCGCCAAGGCGGTGGCGTTCGGAGAGGCGCTCCAGCCTGAGTTCAAGGGTTATGCGAAGGCGGTGATCGGCAATGCACAGACCCTCGCAAGCCGGCTGAAGGAGCGCGGCGCGGACCTCGTCGCCGGCGGAACCGACACCCACCTCGCGCTGGTCGACTTGCGCCCCCTCGGCCTCACCGGCCGGGATGCCGACGAGAGCCTCGAGCGCGCCGGAATCACCTGCAACAAGAACGGGGTGCCGTTCGACCCGCTACCGCCGGTGCAGACGAGCGGGATCCGCGTCGGTTCGCCCGCGGGCACGACGCGAGGCTTCGGAGAAACCGAATTCCGCGATATCGCCGACATGGTCGCGGACGTGCTCGATGGGCTCGCGAAGAACGGTCTTGAAAACAACGGTGACGTCGAGCGAGGCGTCAATGAGCGCGTTCGCGAGCTCTGCGCCCATTTCCCGATCTATCAGGGATAGTGAATGCGCTGCCCGTTCTGCGCGCACGAAGATAGCCAGGTAAAGGACAGCCGGCCGAGCGAGGATGGTGCCGCTATCCGTCGCCGTCGGCAGTGCGAGGCGTGCGGCGCGCGCTTCACGACCTTCGAACGCGTCCAGCTGCGCGACCTCACCGTCGTCAAGAAAGACGGTAAGCGGGAGGCGTTCGACCGCGACAAGCTTGCCCGTGCCGTCGGACACGCCTGCCGCAAGCGCGATATCGATCCGGCAAAGATCGATCGACTGGTCAGCGGCATCCAGCGGCAGATGGAGACTCTGGGCGACGAAGTGCGGTCAGTCCGCATCGGCGAGGCGGTGATGGCCGGGCTTAAAGCCCTCGACCACGTCGCCTACATTCGCTTCGCCAGCATCTACAAGGATTTCAGCGAACCCGGCGATTTCGCCGAAATCGCCGAACGCGTCGAAAAGGAAGCCACCCCGCCGCCCGGCCACGACAAGCTGCTGTGATGAGCCGTGTCCTGCGAGACGCCGGTTCGACGGGCTCACCGGCTCCTCAGGATGAGCGGAGGATCGGGAGCAAATTCACCGCTCATCCTGAGGAGGGACTGAGCGGGCGAAGCCCGTCGAAGGCCCGTCTCGAAGGACCGCGATGACCTTCTCGACCTATGTGCTCCGATGCGCGGACAACAGCTACTACGTCGGGCACACCGATGACCTAAAGGCGCGGTTTGGCGCTCACCAGTCCGGCCTGATTGACGGGTACACGCAGAAACGCCGCCCCGTCACCCTGGTGTGGCAGCAGGAGTTTGCCGACCGTGACGAAGCGTTCCGTGCCGAGCGGCAGATCAAGGGCTGGAGCAGGGCGAAGAAGGAAGCGTTGATCCACGGCGATTGGGAGGCGATTCATGTCCTTTCAATGCGCACTCCGGTCCTTCGAGACGCCGCTTCGTCAAGCTCAGCGGCTCCTCAGGATGAGCGGAAAATGGGTGGCAAATCCACCGCTCATCCTGAGGAGGGGCTGAGCGGGCGAAGCCCGTTGAAGGCCCGTCTCGAAGGGCCCGTCATCGTCCTCGTCCGTCCGCAGCTCGGGCAGAATATCGGCAAGGCGGCGCGGGCGATGCTCAACTTCGGGTTGACCGAGATGCGGCTCGTCGCGCCGCGCGACGGCTGGCCCAATCCCGACGCGGGGCCTGCGGCAAGCGGCGCCGACGTGGTGCTCGCTCAAGCGCAGCTGTTCGACACCGTCGCCGAGGCGATCGCCGACTGCAGCCAGGTGTTCGCCTCGACGGTCCGCCGCCGCGACCTGGTGATGCCGGTGGTCGGTCCCGAGGAGATGGCGGACCGCATCCGCATGGCCGGCGGACGCACGGCAATCCTGTTCGGACCCGAACGGTCCGGCCTTGAAACCGAGGACGTGGCGCTCGCCGACGCGATCGTCACGGTGCCGATCAATCCCGAGTTCGGCTCGCTGAACCTTGCGCAGGCGGTGATCCTGCTTGCCTATGAATGGTCGAGGCGGAGCACCCTTGCCCAGCCTACGATGAAGGAAGTCGAAGCTCCGGCCCCGCACGGTGAGCTCGAGGGGCTCATCGGCCAACTCAATGGCGAGCTCGAGGCCAAGGGTTATTTCCACCCGCCGTCGCGCACCGAAGCGACCAAGAACACCCTTCGGACGATCTTCACGAAAACCGGCTGGTCATCGCGCGAGGTGAAAGCGATCAGAGGGGTGATCCGCGCCCTTGTCGGCCCTGCCCGGGGACGCGACCGAACTTGACCTCAGCGCCCCGTCCCCCTAGGTGCGCCGCTCGCAATTGATCCCGCATGCCCGGTGAAGCGGTGATCGCGTCTGGTGATTTGGCCAGGCGGTGCGGTCCCGGGCCCGAACGAAACGCGAATTGGAGAACACATGACGAAGCGCACCAGCGCCAAATACAAGCTCGACCGCCGCATGGGCGAGAACGTCTTCGGACGGCCCAAGAGCCCGGTCAACCGCCGCGAATACGGCCCCGGCCAGCACGGTCAGCGCCGCAAGAGCAAGATCAGCGATTACGGCATCCAGCTGCGCGCCAAGCAGAAGCTCAAGGGCTATTACGGCGACATCACGGAAAAGC
>JAICXF010000031.1 GCA_025981625.1 Sphingomonas sp.
ATCGTGCAGCTGGTCCGCAATCCAGGCGCCCATGCCGTCATTGGTCTGACGCCCGGCGAGGATCACCTGCGGGTCATGGCCGACCTGCTGCGCAAGATGGCTGAGATAGTAAGGATCGACGCCGATGCAGTGGCCGCCGACCAGCCCCGGCTCGAAACCGAGGAAATTCCATTTGGTACGCGCCGCGGCGAGCACGTCCCACACCGATACCCCGATTTTGGAGAAAATCTTGGTCACTTCGTTGATGAAGGCGATGTTGATGTCGCGCTGCGCGTTCTCGATCGCCTTCGCCGCCTCGGCGGCCTTGATCGACGCGGCGCGGAACACCCCGCCGCTGGTCACAGCCCCATAAAGCTCGGCCAACCGGCCCACGACTTCCTCGTCCTCGCCGGCGATCACCTTGGTGATCCGGTCGACCGTATGCTCGCGGTCGCCGGGATTGATCCGCTCCGGGCTGTAACCGAGCCGAAAGTCACGGCCGCGCGTCAGCCCGCCGACACGCTCGATCTCGGGCCCGCAAAGATCTTCCGTCACGCCGGGATAGACAGTGCTCTCGTAAACGATTGTCGGGCGGCGAGCCGGATCGATAAGCCGCGCCACCATGCGCGTGGCAGCGAGGACGGCGCTGAGGTCGGGCCGATTGGCTTGATCGACCGGCGTTGGAACGGTGATGATGTAAACGTCCGCGCCGGCGCATTCCGCGCTTTCGGAAGTGAGCTTCAGCGCACTGCCGTTCAGCTCGCTCCGCTCCACCTCATTGGTCCGGTCCTCGCCTTCGCCAAGCTCGGCAATCCGCACCGCGTCGATGTCGAAGCCGATGGTCTGGAACCTGCGTGCGAGCGCTACCGCCAGCGGCAGGCCGACATAGCCAAGCCCAACGACGACGATGCGGCCCCCGAACTCCATACGCGCACTTATAACCGGTCGATCCGTTTCGGATATGGTTGATCCGAAACGGAGACAATAACCTAGGCGGGAGCGACGGGCCGGCCGCGCCCAATTCCATAATAAGTCAGACCCGATGCCTCGGCCTCGGCGCGATCGTACACGTTGCGAAGGTCGACCAGCACCTTACCGCGGAGCGCCCCCGCGATGCGGTCGAGGTCGAGCGCCCGGAACTCGTCCCATTCGGTGACGATCACCAACGCGTCCGCCCCGCTCGCCGCTGCATAGGCATCATCGGCGAACTCGACGCCCGATAGGCTCTTCTCGGCCTGCTCGCGCGCGACCGGATCGAAGGCGCACACGCTCGCGCCGAGTTCAAGGAGACCGTTCACCAGCGGGATCGACGGGGCCTCACGCATGTCGTCGGTATTGGGCTTGAATGCGAGGCCCAGCACGCCGATCCGTTTGCCGCCGACTTCGCCGCCCAATGCGCGCACCACCCGCTGGACCATTTGGCCTTTTCGATGGTCGTTGACCTCGACGGTCGTCCGAACGATCCGCTGGTCGACGCCGGCATCGTCCGCCGTCTTCAGAAGCGCCAGCGTGTCCTTGGGGAAGCAGCTGCCGCCGTAGCCGGGGCCTGCATGAAGGAACTTCGGACCGATCCGATTATCGAGTCCGATCCCGCGCGCGACGTCCTGAACGTCGGCGTCGACCGCTTCACACAGGTTGGCCATCTCGTTGATGAAGCTGATCTTGACGGCCAGGAAAGCATTGGCCGCATATTTGGTGAGTTCGGCGGTACGCCGACCGGTGATCAAAATCGGAGCGCGGTTGAGGAACAGGGGCCGGTAGATTTCCTTCAGCACGTCTTGCGCGTGTCCGTCTTCCGCCCCGACGACGATCCGATCCGGGTGCTTGAAGTCGGCGATTGCCGCACCCTCGCGCAGGAACTCCGGATTGGAGGCCACCGAAATGCCGGTCACGCCCTCTTCCCTGAGGATCGCTTCGATCTGGTCTCCGGTGCCGACCGGGACCGTCGACTTGGTAACGACGACCGTTCCCGGCTTCATCACCCTGGCGAGCTCCCGCACGGCCTCGAACACGAAGGTCAGGTCGGCATGGCCGTCGCCTCGGCGGGTCGGCGTTCCGACGGCGATGAACACCGCCTCGGCCTCCTCGACCGCCGCTGGAACATCCGTCGTGAAGGTCAGCCGTCCGCGCTCGGCGTTGGACTTGACGATCGCCTCGAGCCCCGGCTCCCAGATCGGCATGACGCCGGCCCGGAGTCCATCGATCTTGGCGGCATCCTTGTCGACGCAGCAGACGTTGTGACCGAAGTCGGCGAAGCATGCCCCCGAAACGAGGCCGACATAGCCGGTACCGATCATCGCGATACGCATTGGGACTCCTCATGGGTGGCAAGGGGCCCTTAGGCACGCTTTGCCACGACGAACAAGCGCTTCGCGTGTGGCCTAGTTTTCGCCGCAAAATCACTATATTGGCGCGGCCCTTCCGATGAACGTCACCACTCTCCCAAAGCCCCCGCGCGTCGGGCTGGTCTCGCTCGGCTGTCCCAAGGCCCTGGTCGACAGCGAGCGGATCATGACCAAGCTGCGCTCCGACGGCTACGACATGTCGCCCGATTACGCCGGCGCGGACGTGGTGCTGGTCAACACCTGCGGCTTCCTCGATTCGGCCAAGGAGGAGAGCCTCGAAGCGATCGGCGAGGCGATCGCCCAGAACGGCCGGGTCGTCGTCACCGGCTGCATGGGCAAGGAAGCCGAGGTCATTCGCGAGCGCTTCCCCGACGTGCTCGCCGTCACCGGTCCTCAGCAATATGAAGAAGTGGTCGCCGCGGTTCACGAGGCGGCGCCGCCGGTGCCCTCGCCGTTCATCGACCTGGTGCCCGAAGCCGGGCTCAAGCTCACGCCGCGCCACTACAGCTATGTGAAGATTTCCGAAGGCTGCAATCACCGCTGCGCCTTCTGCATCATCCCCCATCTTCGCGGCGACCTCGTCAGCCGCCGTCCGGATGCCATTCTGCGTGAGGCGGAGAAGCTGGTCGCGGCCGGAACGAAAGAGCTGCTGGTCATCAGCCAGGACACCTCGGCCTACGGCGTCGACGTCCGCCACAAGACCTGGCCGTGGAAGGGCGAAGAGGTCCGCGCCCACATGACGGACCTGGCGCGGGAACTCGGCAAGCTCGGCGCGTGGGTGAGACTGCATTACGTCTATCCCTACCCGCACGTGGACAATGTCATTCCGCTGATGGCGCAAGGTTTGGTTCTTCCGTATCTCGACATTCCTTTCCAGCACGCGAGCCCCAGCGTGCTCCGCGCGATGCGCCGCCCGGCCAATGACTCGAAGGTCCTTCAGCGCATCCGTTCCTGGCGGGAGCAGGTGCCGGACCTCGCCATTCGTTCTTCCTTCGTCGTCGGCTTCCCCGGCGAGACGGACGAGGACGTCGCCTACCTCCTCGCGTGGCTCGAGGAAGCCCAGCTCGATCGCGTCGGCGCGTTCAAGTTCGAAGCCGTCGAGGGTGCCCCGGCCACTTCGATGGACCGGCAAGTGCCCGAGGACGTAAAGCAGGAGCGCTACGGAGCGGTGATGGCCCTGTCGGCCCGCATCTCCGCCGAGAAACTCGAAGCCAAGGTGGGTTCGACCATCGACGTCCTGATCGACGCGGTGGACCCGGAAAGCGGCGGAGCGACCGGCCGGTCAAAGGCCGACGCGCCGGAAATCGATGGGGAGGTCCATCTGCGCGACAGCGGCGGGCTGCAGTCGGGCGACATCGTCAGGGTCCGGATCGAGGACTCCGACGAGCATGATCTGTTCGGAGTGCCGCTCGAGTAGCTCAAGCGACGGCTGGAAAAGTCGTTCGAATAGTGCAACGTTCCCCATCTTTTCATGAGGGGAGCATCGAAATGGCAGAAGACACCGTCGTCGTCGTGCCCACAGCCAATCCGGCCGCCGTCGGCCTGGTGGCATTCGGCCTCACCACCGTGCTGCTGAGCCTGGTCAACGCCGGAGTCCTTCCCGCCGGCGGCGAAGGCGTGGTGATTCCGATGGCGCTGGCGTTCGGCGGCCTGATGCAGATCTTCGCCGGCGCGTTCGAGTTCAAGCTCGGCAACACCTTCGGGATGACCGCCTTCCTCAGCTATGGCGCTTTCTGGTGGTGGTTCGCCTTCCTGCTGCTGTTCGCCCACAACAACTGGATCGACATCAGTCAGGCCGGGCCGACCGTCGGCACTGCGCTGCTTCTGTGGGGAGTGCTGACGCTGTACCTGTGGATCAGCACCTTTCGCCAGTCGAAGGTCGTCTTCCTGATCTTCCTGACCTTGTGGGTGACCTTCGCGCTGCTCGGCTATGGTGCGATCTCGGGGAACGCGGGGCTGACGCACGTCGGCGGCTGGCTTGGGATCGTGTGCGGTACGCTCGCGCTTTATGCCAGCTTCGGAATTGTCACCAACGCGACCTTCGGCCGTGCCGTCGTCCCGCTCGGCGAGAGACCAGCGCCGCGCGGCTGATCGACGTCGCGGCGAATGCAGCAAGCGACCCGCTGTATTGACACGATAATACACATGGCGCTATTCTGTTTGGAATAACAGGAGGGCAGGACATGTATTCTCAACAGGAGCTGGACGACGCGGTCGCCTCGGGTGTGATCACGCTCGATGCCGCCAATGCCTTACGCGCGCATATCGAGAAGCAGCGCGGCGTGGCGATACCGGACGAGGAACAGTTCCGGCTGGTCACCGGCTTCAACGACATCTTCGTCTCGATCGCCGCCGCCATCCTGCTGTTCGCGGTGGGCTGGATCGGGCAGAGCATCGGTCAGGCGACGGGACTCACGATTGACGTGAATGGCCCGAGCTTCCTCGCGCCGCTCGCGGTTGCCGCGACGGCCTGGGGCCTCGCCCTCTATTTCACGGCAAGACGACGGATGGCGTTGCCCTCGATCCTCCTTCTGCTGGCCTTTGTCGGTGGCGTGTTCGCGACAGCGATTTTCGGGCTGATCCTTGGCGTGGGGCCGGACAATCTGAACAACAACAATCCGCTCGCCGGCACCCTCGCGGCGGTCTCCGCAGCAATTGCGGGCGGAGCGGCTTGGCTTCACTGGCGCCGGTTCCAGGTGCCCATCACCGTTGCGGCCGGAGCAACCGCTGCGGCGGGAATCGTTGTTGGACTGCTGGTCGCGGTCCTCGGACAAGACCCGGAGCAGGCCAGGAACCTGATCCTCGGCCTCGTGCTGGTGCTCGGGATCGGCGTGTTCCTCTTCGCGATGTGGTGGGACTCGAGCGACCGTTCGCGTCTGACCCGGCGCTCCGACGTGGCGTTCTGGCTGCACCTGCTCGCCGCGCCGATGATCGTCCACCCGGTGTTCACCCTGCTGGGGTTGACCAGTGGTCATATCAGCGTGGCGGAAGGCCTGGCGGTCGTGCTGCTCTATGTCGTGCTCGGCATTACGGCTCTCGCGGTGGATCGCCGCGCGTTGCTCGTGTCAGCGCTCGCCTATGTCCTCTACGCGCTCGACGAGCTGTTCCGGCAGTTCGGAGCGGTCGAGCTCAATGTTGCGCTGACGGCGCTGGTGATCGGCTCCGCCCTGCTTCTGCTCTCGGCGTTCTGGCACCAGGCACGCGGTGCCATCGTCAAGCCGCTCCCCGAGAGCCTGCGGGACAAGCTGCCGTTGCTCGACCGCTCGGTCGCTAGCCTACCAGCCGCATGAGCCGCCGCTCCAGCGGGGCCAGCACGCCGGCAAGGTCGTGGCCCCGCTTGAGCACGACTCCATGCTCGCCGATCAACGCGAACGCCCCCTGCTTCAGGCGAAGCTCGGGGCGTTTCTCGATCCGCACTTCGGGACGTTCGGAATGCCGGCGGAAGGCCGCGAACACCGCCACGTCGGGATCGATCCGCAGTGCATAGTCGCGCCAATGCCCGGCCACGACCATCCGGCCATACAGATCGAGGATCCGGCTGAGTTCCTTGCGGTCAAAGGTGGCAACAGGGCGCCGGTGCCCGACAGGCGGGAACGGCGCGACGACGCTCAAGCGCTCTTCGCCTTCGGCGCCGGCTGTCGCGATGCCTTCAACGACCGGATCTCGCCGCGAAGCTGCTCAATTTCGGCTTCGAGCTCCGCGAGCCTGGCCCGCACCGGATCGACGTCCTCCCCGCACGGCGTCCCGTAAGGCATGAATCCAGGGCTGTAATGAATTGCGTCGACCGGCACCGGCTTGGCCGGAATGCCAACGACCGTCTGGGCCGGCGCGACATCCTTGGTGACCACGGAGTTCGCGCCGATCTTCGCGCCTTCGCCGATTTCGATCGGTCCAAGCACCTGCGCGCCCGAACCGATCACGACGCCCGAGCGGATGGTCGGGTGGCGTTTGCCGCCTTCGCCAGCGGTCGGATTGGTGCCGCCGAGGGTCACATGTTGGTAGATCGTCACGTCGTCGCCGATGACGGCGCTCTCGCCGATGACGCTGAAGCCGTGATCGAGGAAAAAGCGCTTCCCGATGGTCGCGCCCGGATGGATGTCGATCCCCGTCAGGAACCGCGACAAATGGTTGAGCAGTCGCGCGATGAAGTAGAGGCGCCCTTCCCACAGCCAGTGGGCAGCCCGGTGCAGGGCAAGAGCCGTCACGCCCGGATAGAACAGAACGTCCCACCGCGATCGGGCGGCGGGATCCCGCGACTTCACCGAATCAAGATACGCAATAAGCCCGGACTGCAAGCGACCAACTTCCCTTCCTTGGACCGGCAATCTAGGGGCGGGCCGCGACAAATTCCAGCCAGACCGCGCCGCAACCGCTTGTATCCATATTGACGAAGGTGATGTCGCACCGCAACGCAGCAGGCCGCCGCGCCGGCGGCAGCGACTGACGAAGGGGCTTCCGATACTTTCGAGCTACAACCCGCTTTACTCGCTTGCGGGCCTGTTCGTCGGCGCGCTGGTCGGCATGACCGGCGTCGGCGGCGGGTCGCTGATGACGCCGCTGCTGGTCCTCCTGTTCAACTTCCATCCGGCCACGGCAGTCGGCACCGATCTGCTCTACGCTTCGGTGACCAAGTCGGTTGGCACCGCCGTTCACAACCAGCGCAAGACCGTCGACTGGAAAATCGTTGCCTCGCTTGCCTGCGGCAGCGTCCCTTCGGCGATCGCCACCATTTACGTCATGAGCAAGGTCGGAACGCTCGCGCAGCACGCGGCGGGAGTCTTGAATGTGATGCTCGGCGCGACATTGCTGCTGACCAGCTTCTCGGTCTTTTTCAGGCCGGCGATCATCCGCTGGGCGGGACCACGGTTCGATCACGCGAGTTCGCGGCGGATATCCGGCTGGACAGTGCTGCTGGGGTTCATGCTGGGAATTCTGGTGTCGGTGACCTCCGTAGGCGCCGGCGCGCTCGGGACGACGGCGCTCCTGATCCTTTATCCGACCCTGCCGGTCAGCCGCATCGCCGGCAGCGACATCGCGCATGCCGTGCCGCTGACCCTGATCGCCGGCATTGGCCATTGGCTGCTCGGCTCCGTCAATTTCGTGCTGATGGGGGCGCTCCTGGTCGGCTCGATCCCTGGGGTAATCCTCGGCAGCCATTTCGCCGCGCGAGCGAGCGACAGCGTCCTCCGGCCTGTCCTCGCCGTCACGCTGCTCGTCGTGTCCGTGAGAATGCTGATCGGTTAAAGCGTCGCGTGGACCGTCGCGATTGCCTTCATCACCGCGGCGATCCGGACCGCCGACTGGATGGTGTCCTGCTTCACGCCATGCTCGAGCAGCACGCGTTCGTGGCTGTCGATGCACATCCCGCAGCCGTTCATCGCCGAGACCGCGAGCGAGAAGAGCTCGAAATCTTCCTTGGCGACGCCGTGCTGGCCGATGAAGTTCATCCTCAGGCGCGCCGGCTTGGTTCCATATTCCGGGTTCGAGACCAGATGGACGAAGCGGTAATAGACGTTGTTCATCGCCATGACGGCAGCAGCACCGCGGGCGGCATTGGCGAGCTTGTCATCGAGCTTGCCAGCGGCCTCCGCCTCCGTCGCGGCGACCAGCGGCCGGTATCCCGATCCGTGAGCGCACGCGAGCAGTAACGCGAGCTTGCGCTCTTCGCCGATCAACTGGTCGGTGAGGATCGAGCCGAGATTGAGGCGCAGGTCCTTGGCATAGTCGGGCAGGACATCCGCAAACTGTTTCAGGGACATGTCGATTTCACCTCGGTTCCGCGGGCAAGAAAAAAGGGGCGGGCCTGGGGAGAGAGTGCCCGCCCCTTCCTGTGGCCGGACTGGGTACCGGCCGATGATCCTCCCCAAGGGGGCAGGGAGGATCGAAAGAAAAGCTAGGCCGCCGGCTTCAGAACCTCTTCACCGGGGGTCCAGTTGCACGGGCACAGCTCGTCGGTCTGCAGCGCGTCGAGAACGCGGAGCGCCTCAGCGGGATTTCGGCCGACGTTCAGTCCGTTCACCGTCACATGCTGAATGATATTGTCTGGATCGACGATGAACGTCGCCCGGTAGCCAACGCCCTCGGCGCGATCGATGATTCCGAGCGCGTCGGCCAGTTCCTTCTTGTTGTCGGCGATCCACGGGAAGTCCGCCTGCGCGAGCTGCTCGTCCGAACGCCGCCACGCGAAGTGGACGTGAGCGGTATCGGTCGAAGCGCCGATCAGCACCGCGTCGCGGTCCTCGAAGTCCTGCTTCAGCTCGCCGTATCCGACGATTTCGGTCGGACAGACGAAGGTGAAATCCTTGGGCCAGTAGAACAGGATCTTCCACTTCCCGTCGGTCTGGCCGAGATCGATCGTCTCGTCGGCAGGCAGCGCCGACGTGCCCTGCTGAACGGGCAGCGTGAGTGCTGGAAGCTTGTCACCAACGGTAAGCATGTACTGGAAACCTCCTCGATTGCTGCGGTGCAGCGTAGCGTCTGACGCCGATCTAGGTAGCTGGCCTATATCGTTCAAGTGCATTATATGCCTCTCGGTGATTGGAATTTTCGATAAATGATCGTGCATCTTCCGACCATCAAACAGCTCCAATATCTGGTCGCGCTGCGCCGCTTCGGCCATTTCGGAAAAGCAGCGGACGCCTGCTTCGTCACTCAATCCACGCTTTCGGCGGGCCTGCGCGAACTCGAGACGTTGCTCGGCCTCACCCTGGTCGAGCGCACCCGCCGCGTGGTCCGCTTCACCCCTCTCGGGGAGAAGATTTCCGACAAGGCAGTCCGCGTCCTTCGCGAAACCGAAGAGCTGGCCGAAATGGCGCGGGCGCAGGGACGGCCGCTGCATGGCGAGCTTCGGATGGGCGTGATCCCGACCATCGCGCCATTCCTGCTCCCGACCATGCTGCCGCGGCTTCGGGAGCAATGGCCGGAGCTCAAGCTTTACCTGCGTGAAGAGACGAGCGCGGCCGCGTGCGAGGCGCTCCATCGCGGCCAGCTCGACTGCGTTCTCCTCGCCCTGCCCTTCAGCTGTGGCGAGGTCGATTCGATCGCACTGTTCGATGACCCGCTCTACGTCGCTTACCCGGCCGGCGAGGCACCGCCCGCAAGCTCGATCGAGGCTGCCGAGATCGACGAGAACCGGCTGCTTCTGCTCGAAGACGGTCACTGCCTGAAAGACCATGCGCTATCGGCCTGCAACCGCCCCGAGCTGCGCGCGAATGCGGCGATGATGGGGACTTCGCTGCACACGCTGGTGCAGATGGTCGACAATGGCCTCGGGCTGACATTCGTCCCCGGAATGGCGATCGAGGCCGGGATATTGTCAGGCACCAACGTCGACGCGAGGCCGCTTCGGTCGGATCACCCTTACCGCCGCATCGCCATCATCTGGAGGCGTTCGAGCCCGCGCGAGGGCGAGTTCCGGATGCTCGCCGAAACGCTGCGGCGAATTGCGGGCGATCTCGTCCCTGACGTCGTGCCTGTCGACCCGGCAGCGCCCGCGCTCGAGCCGGCCTGCGCCTGACCCGAGCGCGGATGCGCTTACTTGGCGAGCTCCGGCTCGCGGACGTTGGCCCGCGATGAGCCGGACTTGGCCGCCAGATCGAACCGGTCGGCGTTCATCACCTTGGTCCACGCCTTGACGAAGTCGCGGACGAACTTTTCCTCTCCGCCCTTCTCGGCATAGACTTCGGCGGTCGCTCGAAGCTGGCTGTTCGACCCGAAGATGAGGTCGGTACGGGTCGCGCGCCATTTCTCCTGCCGGCCGCCACGGTCATAGCCGACGAACTCCTCGTCCCCGCTGTCGTCGACCACTTCCCAGAAAGTGTCGTTGTCGAGCAGGTTGACGAAGAAGTCGTTGGTCAGCTGGCCCTTGCGCCCGGTGAAGACCCCTTCCGGACGGTCCTGATAATTGGCACCGAGCACGCGCAGACCGCCGAGCAGAACCGTCATCTCGGGCGCTGACAGATTCAGCAATTGGGCACGGTCGAGGAGCAGTTCCTCGGTCCTCACCGAATGCTTGCTCTTGAGGTAATTGCGGAAGCCGTCGGCCGCCGGCTCCATCACGGCGAAGCTTTCCGCATCGGTCCACTCCTGCGTGGCGTCGCCGCGCCCGCCCGTGAATGGAACGGACACCGAATGGCCGGCATCCTTGGCTGCTTTCTCAACGGCGGCCGTGCCCGCAAGGACGATCGCGTCGGCCATCGACAGCGATCCGCGCAGCTCGTCGATTTTGGCCAGAACGCGGCCGAGCTCGTCCGGTTCGTTCACCTGCCAGTCCTTTTGCGGCGCGAGCCGCAGCCGGGCGCCATTCGCGCCGCCGCGGAAATCGGACTTGCGGAACGTGGACGCGGAGGCCCAGGCGGTCTTCACAAGCTGGCCGATGGTGAAGCCCGCGCCGAGGATCTTGTCCTTGAAGGCGCTGATGTCGGCATCCGCCGGCTTGGTGCCCGCCGGCACCGGATCCTGCCAGATGAGGTCCTCGGCGGGGACTTCCGGACCGAGGTAGCGGACCTTCGGCCCCATGTCGCGGTGGGTCAGCTTGAACCAGGCGCGCGCCCACGCATCCTTGAAGGCTTCGTGATCATTCCGGAACTTCTCCGAGATTTTGCGTAGCTCGGGGTCCTCTCGAAGCGCCATGTCCGCCGTCGTCATCATCGTCGGGACGCGCTTTGACGGATCGTGAGCCGCCGGCGCCATGTCCTCCGGCTTCTGGTTGATCGGCTGCCACTGCTGCGCACCGGCAGGCGAGCGCACCAGCTCATAGTCGTAGTCGAGCAGAAGGCGGAAGTAATTGTCGGACCATTGCGTCGGCGTGTTGACCCACGATCCTTCGATACCGCTGGTGATCGTGTGCTCGCCGAAGCCGCTCTCATGCGCGCTCGCCCAGCCGAGGCCCTGAAGCGTGATGTCGGCCGCTTCGGGGGCGACGTCGACGAGGCTCGGATCGCCGGCGCCATGCGCCTTGCCGAACGTGTGACCGCCTGCGGTCAGCGCGACGGTCTCCTCATGATCCATCGCCATCCGCTCGAAGGTGATCTTGATGTCACGCGCGGACTGGAGCGGATCGGGGTTGCCGCCCGGGCCTTCGGGATTGACGTAGATGAGGCCCATCTGGATTGCCGCGAGCGGGTGCTCGAGCTCCATCTCCCGTTCGGGCTGGATTCGCGTCTCGGAGCCTTCGTTGACCCATTTCTCCTCGGCGCCCCAATAGACATCCCGTTCCGGCTCGAAGATGTCCTCGCGACCGCCGCCGAAGCCGAAGGTCGGGCCGCCCATGGATTCGATCGCGACGTTGCCGGCGAGGATGAACAGGTCGGCCCAGCTGATGTTCTTTCCGTATTTTTGCTTGATCGGCCACAGCAGCCGGCGCGCCTTGTCGAGGTTGCCGTTGTCCGGCCAGCTGTTCAGCGGAGCAAACCGCTGATTGCCGCTGTTG
Organism: Sphingomonas sp.; assembly: GCA_025981625.1. The sequence continues at coordinate 11,755 of JAICXF010000031.1, forward strand.
GCGCCACCGCGGCCGTCGCCGGTCCGGTAAGTGCCGGCTGCGTGCCACGCCATGCGGATGAAGAACGGGCCGTAATTCCCGTAATCCGCCGGCCACCACGGCTGACTGTCGGTCATCAATGCCGTCAAATCGTTCTTGAGCGCCTGATAATCGAGCGAATTGAACGCCTCGGCGTAATCGAAATCATCGCCCATCGGATCGGGCGAGACGCCGCCTTGATGGAGGATATCGATCGGGAGAGAATCGGGCCACCAGTCGCGATTGGTGCGGCCGAGCAGCGAGCGTACGGTCGTCGGGCGATCTACCGGACAACCCATTCCGCCGGTCTTTGCGTCCATGTTCCTGCCTCTCCTGAAAACTTGCCGAACCTGCCTACGCTTGCGCAACACGCGACGAAAACGAGATTCCTTCGTCAGTCAAAACAGGGCAATCGATAACTGCCGCTGAAAATCACTCCATGTGCCTGATGCCGGTGCGCAGATAACTGTAGCCGGTAATCAGCGTCAGCGCCGCCGCCGCCCACAGGCACGCGATCCCGACATCGTGCACCCACGCCATCTGCGGCACCGCTCCCCCGAGTATGAGCGCGCCCAGCGCGACGAGCTGAACGGTCGTCTTCCACTTGGCGAGCGCGCTCACCGGGACCGAGACCTGGAGCCCGGCGAGGTATTCTCGAAGGCCGGATACGATGATCTCGCGAAGGAGAATGATGAGCCCGGCGATGATGTGCAGGCCGGCAATCTCGGGCACCGGGTTTGATTTGCGGCTGGAGATCAGCATGATCAGCACCGCGGCGACCATAATCTTGTCCGCGATCGGATCGAGAAACTGGCCGAGGCGAGAGATGCTGCCCCACGCGCGCGCCAGATAACCGTCCAGATAATCGGTCATTCCGACGATGCAGTAGAGCGCGAAGGTGATCGCGTAATCGACGGGCGCCGGGCGCCAAAGCAGGAACACCAGAATCGGCACCGCGAGGATGCGCGACAAAGTAAGAAGGTTCGGCAGCGACAGCATCGGTTCGGGACTCGCCGTTATAAGGTTTGGCGGCACACGCAAAGCTGCGCTATGCGCAAGACACTGTCCCCGATGACCATCCCCGCGATCCAGGCTTGATCCAGAACGTTGCTCACCTGCTTCGGGCGCGGCGTTTCCTGCCCCTGTTCACGACCCAGTTCCTGGGCGCGTTCAACGACAGCCTGTTCAAGCAGGCGGTCGTGCTCTTCGTCACCTATCAGTTCTATTCCAACCCGGCGAAGGAGACGCAGTTCAGCGCGATTGCGCAGGGATTGTTCATCCTGCCCTTCTTCCTGTTTTCGGCGCTTTCGGGGCAGCTGGCGGACGATCATGACAAGGCCCGGCTGATCCGCATCATCAAATTCGCCGAGATCGGAATCATGCTGGTGGGCGGGGCGGGCATCATGCTGGCCAACATCCCCCTGATGCTCGCGGCGCTCGGGTTCATGGGCGTTCACTCGACCTTTTTCGGACCGATCAAGTACGCGATCCTTCCGCAGCACCTGCACCGGGACGAGATTCTCGGCGGCACCGGGCTCGTGGAAGCGGGGACCTATCTGGCTATTCTCGGCGGCACGATTCTGGCGGGCGTTCTGGCGCCGACGCCGCAAATCGCCGCCGCGACCACCGTCGGGATCGCCGTGCTTGGGTTGCTCGCCGGCCGCCAGGTGCCCCCCGCCCCGCCGGCAGCCGAGCGGATTCCCTTCAACTGGCACATCATCCATGCCTCGATCGACCTCGTCCGGGCGACGTTGCACATACGCCGGCTGTTCCTGGCCATTCTCTCGATCAGCTTCTTCTGGACGATCGGCGCGGTGTTGATCATCATCTTCCCGCCGCTCGTGAAAAACGTGCTTGGCGCCGACGAGCAAGTCGCCAGCCTGTTCATGGCCATCTTCTCGATCGGGATCGCGCTCGGGTCGGTACTGATCAACCGGCTGCTGAAAAGCCAGGTGTCGGCTCGCTACGCGCCGCCGTCGGTCATCGCCATGGGGGTATTCGTGCTAATGCTCCACTTCGTCTCGCTCGCCTGGGGCAAGAACGATCCCGGGCTCACCACGCTGGGCAACTTCGTTCTGCACCCCATGGCGGCGCTGATGATCGTGGCACTTCTGGGGGTGGCGATCACCGGCGGCATGTTCGTCGTGCCCCTTTATGCCTTCCTGACGACCACGGTCCCAAAGACGGAGACCGCGCGCACCGTCGCCGCGAACAACATCGTCAATTCAGGGGCGATGGTGATCGGTTCGCTGCTCGCCTTCAGCTTGAGCAGCGCCGGGATCGGCCCGGCCGGCCAGCTCCTTCTCGTGGCTGCCATGTGCCTGGTTTCAGCGTGGCTCGGCTGGAAGCTTCATTTGGCATGCGATTGAGCGGACGCTCAGCCGATCAGGATAGAGACGAACAGAAAGCCCGCCGAGAAGGTTACGACGAACAATTTGAGGTCGCTCCACAAGCGCGAGGGCGTCGTCGACTCCGGCAACTGACGGACCGGACCGCGTCCGAAAGCGCTCGGATGCGCGGCGAAGACCGGCCTGGCAGGCTGCATGGCGAACTCCCTAACGCGGCGTTTACCATGCTAAAAATTCGGGCGAGCGCAAGCGGCTCCATTCGTCCCGCCTCGGGACGGCCCCAACTTCGATTGAACTTATTTAACCGTTGACGGCAGCGCGCAACGCGCGAGTGCCCGCCCGGCTGCGCGCGGCGAGCAGTTCCCTGGCCTGTTCGGCGGGCATCGGCTTGCCGAAATACCAGCCCTGTCCAATCTCGCAGCCGAGACGGACGACCGTTTCGTACGATTCCTCGTTCTCGATCCCTTCGACGCACACCGGCACCTGGAGCGCCGAAGCGAGCGTGGTCACCGCCTTGACGATCGCCGAGCTTTCCCGCTTCGAGTTGATGTTCGCCACGAAGCTGCGGTCGATCTTGATGATGTCGAACGGCAAGGATCTCAGGTGGGCCAAAGAGGAGAAGCCTGTCCCGAAATCGTCGAGCGCCAGCCGGATTCCCTGGTTCTTCAAACTGGTGACGATGGTGCGTGCAAGATCGAGATCGGCGAAGAGTGAGCTCTCCGTGACTTCGATGACCAGCCGCTCGGCCGGGAAGCCGGTGTCGGCGAGCGTTTTGACGATGCGCTGGGCAAGCCACCCGTCGGCAAGCTGAAATGGGGAGATATTGACGGCGATCTTGAGATCGGGACTCCAGCTCGCGGCTTCGCGCAGGGCTTCCCCGATCACTTGTTCCGAAAGCCGACCGATGAGGCCGATTTCCTCGGCGATCGGAATGAACACGTCCGGGCCGATCACGCCGGAGAGCGGATGGATCCAGCGGGCAAGGACTTCGAAGCCGACGATTTCACCCGTGGCAAGGTCCACCTGGGGCTCGAAATAAGGGACGAACTGACCGTGCTCGAGACCCATCCGGATGCCCTGCTCGATCTCGCCGTGGGCGATCAGCGCGCGCTCCATGCCGGCGTCGAACCACACCGGCCGGCCGACCCGGCCGCTGCGGGCGTGATCCATGGCGATATCCGCACGGCGCAGCACATCCGGGATGCGCGCCACGGCCGCGGGTGCCGATGCAATGCCAGTGAACGCGCCTACCTGGATGATGCGCTCCTCGAACAACAAAGGCCGAGTGACGATGCGCAGAACGGATTCCGCGATTCCTTCCGCCCGCTCGACATTTTCGGGGCTGAGTGCGAGCGCGACGGCGAATTCGTCGCCGCTTAACCGAGCCAGGATGGCGTCGGGCCCGAGCTCATCGGCCAGCGCGACCGAGATCGTTTTGAGGAGCCGGTCGCCGGTTTCGTAGCCGTGCTGGTCGTTGACCGCCTTGAAACGGTGAATCTGGAACGAGATGACGACGAGTTGCTCGCTGCGTTCGCCTGCTTCGGCACACAGTTCGCCAGCCTTCGCGGCGAAGCCCTTGCGGTTGTAGAGACCGGTAATCGTATCGGTCGTCGCGAGCACGGTTGCACGGCGTTCGTGCTCCGCATGCATTTCCGCTTCGTGTTGCAAATCGACATAGCGGCGCCATCCGAAGAGGATCAGCGCCACGTTCAGCGTCAGCGCCGTGCTCGCTAGTCGGACGGCGGGACCGACGCGGGCGTCGCCCATGGGAAGATTGTGGAAGAAGGTGCTGCCATTCCAGATCAGCAACATGACGGCGGTGATCAGGACGACCAGCACCACGGCATCACGGCGCGCGTTCAGAACGCGCGAGCTGCCCTTGCCCGCTTCCTTGATCGCCCTCGATGCCACGCGGCGAAAACTAGTGGGGAACGCTTAATAAATTGCTCTTGCGAAACGAAGTCGCGGCGGGTCCGATCGCAGAGGACTGCCACGATTTGCGCGATCAAATCGCGACGTCGCCTGTTCTCCTGATCGCTGGCGCACCGGATGCCCGATCGGCTTCAGACGAGGTTGGTGCGGACGGCGGGACTCGAACCCGCACGCCCTTTAGGGGCAGAAGATTTTAAGTCTCCAGCGTCTACCGGTTCCGCCACGTCCGCACGGGGCCGGTCTAGCGCGGAAATCACTCCGCGGTCACTTCTTTCAGATTGAGCCGCTCGCGCATTTCCTTGCCGGGCTTGAAGTAAGGCACGCGCTTGGCATTGACCGACACCGCTTCGCCGGTACGCGGATTGCGACCGACCCGGCCGTCGCGCTGACGCGTCGAAAAGGCGCCAAAACCCCGCAGCTCGACGCGGCCGCCTTTGCCCAATTGATCTGTAATCGAATCGAAGATGGCGCTGACCACGCCCTCGACCTCACGCTGCGTGAGGTCCGGAAAATCGGTGCAGAGCATCTGCACCAGTTCAGAACGGATCATCTGCGTCCCCGCTTCAGGATGGTCCGGCCCCACTCCCCCAACGCAATGAAGGCCGCTTGCGATCAGGCTGTCAGGAAAGACCGTGTCGCGCAAGAAAGAAATACGCGGCGCCCTCGCAAGGAACGCCGCGTATTGAACGACTTGGTTACTTCTTCTTGGTGGTTTTCCCCGCCTGCGCTTCCTTGAGCGCCTGGCCAAGAATGTCGCCCAAGCTCGCGCCCGAGTCAGAACTGCCGTATTGCGCGACGGCCTGCTTCTCTTCGGCGATCTGCATCGCCTTGATCGAGAAGTTGGGCTTTTTGCTGCGGTCGAAGCCGATCACCAGCGCGTCGAACTTCTGCCCGACCTGGAACCGCTCAGGACGCTGCTCGTCGCGGTCGCGGCCAAGATCGCCGCGCTTGACGAACCCAACGGGGCCATCGTCGCCAACCTGGACGTCGAGACCGGGGTCCTGCACCGCTCGGACCGTCACGGTCACCGTGTCGCCCTTCTTGACTCCGCCAGCGGCCGCTCCGCCGCCGGTCGACGTGCCGGCACCGGCCCCCTCGAGCTGCTTCATGCCGAGGGAAATGCGCTCCTTCTCGACGTCGACGTCGAGGACCTGAGCCTTGACCGTCTCGCCCTTGCGGTGAAGCTGAAGCGCCTCCTCGCCCGAAACGCCCCAGGCGATGTCGGACATGTGGACCATGCCGTCGACGTCGCCCTCGAGCCCGACAAACAGTCCGAATTCGGTCGCGTTCTTGACCTCGCCCTCGACCGTCGATCCGATCGGATGCTTCTCGGCGAAGCTTTCCCACGGGTTCGCCTGTGCCTGCTTCAGGCCGAGCGAAATCCGGCGCTTCTCCTGGTCGACCTCGAGCACCTTCACATCGACTTCCTGCGAAGTGCTGACGATCTTGCCCGGGTGGACGTTCTTCTTGGTCCAGCTCATCTCGGAGACGTGGACCAGGCCTTCGATGCCCGGCTCGAGCTCGACGAACGCGCCATATTCAGTGATGTTGGTGACGCGGCCGCGGAACACGCCGCCGATCGGATATTTCGAGGCCGCACCCTCCCACGGATCGCTCTCGAGCTGCTTCATGCCAAGGCTGATGCGCTGGGTTTCGCGGTTGATGCGGATGATCTGCACCTTCACCGTGTCGCCGATGTTGAGCACTTCCGACGGGTGATTGACGCGCTTGTAGGAAACGTCGGTGACGTGGAGCAGCCCGTCGATTCCGCCGAGATCGACGAAGGCGCCATAGTCAGTGATGTTCTTGACCACGCCATCGATGACCTGGCCCTCGTGCAGCGACTGGATGAGCCCGCTGCGCTGCTCGGCGCGGGTTTCTTCGAGAATTGCCCTGCGCGATACCACGATATTGCCGCGGCGGCGGTCCATCTTGAGGATCTGGAACGGCTGGGGCAGGTCCATCAGCGGGCCGACGTCGCGCACCGGGCGGATGTCGACCTGGCTACCGGGAAGGAACGCGACGGCGCCGCCGAGGTCGACGGTGAAGCCGCCCTTCACGCGCCCGAAAATGACACCTTCGACGCGATTGCCGGCGGAGAACTCGCCCTCCAGCTTGTCCCATGCCGCTTCGCGACGGGCGCGGTCGCGCGACAGCATCGCTTCGCCGGCGCTGTTCTCGACACGATCGACATAGACCTCGACTTCATCGCCGATGTTGAGGTCGGCCTTCTGGCCCGGCGCGGCGAACTCGCGCAGCGGCACGCGGCCTTCCGACTTCAGACCGACATCGATGACGGCCATGTCATTCTCGATTCCCGTAACGGTGCCCTTCACCACCTTGCCTTCGAAGGTTTCGTTCTCGCCGCCGAGGCTTTCGTTGAGGAGGGCCGCGAAATCGTCGCGGGTCGGGAATGTTGTGGTCGCCATAAGAGAGTCGTTCTTCCTGTATTCAAATTCGCTTGCCGCGCCGCGCCACCATGGCGAGGCTCCTGCACGCGGGCCTGGCTTCAATGCCGTGCCGCTCCCGGCGCATCCGGGCTCGGCGTCCATGAGACGGCTCGTTCCGGACAGCCGCCAATGCGAAAAAGCGCGTTCCGGTGCCGGCCTCGCCGGTTCACCGCACGCGCTCGCCGAAAGAGACGGGCTGCCCAGAGAGGATCACCGCCCGCCGGACGGTGGCGCCCTTAGCTTAGAGGCCCCCGGAGGGCAAGCGCCAGACGGCGCCCGCCCTCCGGAAACAGCGTCGTGCGCCTATCCGCGCTCGGGCGCGGGAGCCGGTGGCGGAGGCGGAGGCGGCGGGGCCGGGCACGTGTCCGTCGCCAGGATCACACTGCCGTCCGGACAAGTCTGAGTCGCCGGAGGAGGCGGCGGCGGAGGCGGAGGCGGAGGCGGCGGTGGCGGCGGAGGCGGCGGCGGGGCCGCGAAGAAGTTGTAGGCGAGCCCGACCAGCAGGCTCACGGACTTGTAATTGCCGTGCAGATTGTACGGAAGAGCGCTCGAGCAGGTCGTCTGGCAGAATGGGCCGAAGTTCATGCGCGCGGTCTGGAAATAACGCGCCTTCAGATTGGCGTCGAGGTGCGGACTGACGGGGGCGCGCAGCTCGGCCAGCAGCTGCCAGGCGAGCGAGTGATCAGTCGAGGTAAAGCTCAGTGCGTTCGATGGGTGAAAATCGGAGCGAACGGAGGTGCGCGCCGCGCCGATACCGGCGCCGATCGAAGCATTGATGCCATTGTCGGGGCCCAGGTCGAGCAGCAGGTTGAGCATCGCGCTGGTGTTACGAATGCGCCCGTCCGAGATATAATGGGTCGGGTTATTGGGCACGAGGATCTGCGCCAGCGCAGGGATGGCCATCGTCGCCGACTTGATGCTCGCCGATTTGTGCGCAAGCTCGCCTTCGACGCGGAAGCGTCCGAGATCGTAGCCAACCACGCCGTCGACATCGTAGCCGAGCTTCTCGCGCATGCGGATGCCCTGGTCAATCGACACGGCCGAATTGGTGAACTTGAGGTCGAGCGGCAGCGGTTTGCTCAAGCCCCCATCGACTCCGATATATACGGCATCGGTGTGCGCCAAAGCCGGCGAAGCGATCCCCGTCGACACAAGCGCTGCAGCGATCATCAGCTTGCGCATCATGAAATCCCCTTTTCTCCACGCTCCGAGGCGGAGCGAGTCTGGACTGGAGTTAAGCCAAATCGCTCTGTTTCAACAAGATGCAGAGTGTTGCAGTAATGACGCACGTCGCAAAACATTCAACGCAGCGATTTTCTCTAGCGCATTGGCAGGCGATTAACCATGTCCGCTGAGGCGAGTTTCAGCCTCTGCGCGCAAACAGTGGCGCATGAGAAAAATGCGAATCCTTGCCGGCGTCATTCTCGCCGCTGCCGCGACGGGCGCATCGACCCAATCGATCCAACAGCATGGCGCAACGGGCGAGCTCGCCGCTCGGCTCCTTGCCGCGCAGAACCGTGAGCGTGCGATGGTCGGTGCGCCGCCGCTGCAGTGGGACGCCAATCTCGCCGAGCACGCCGCATCCTACGGCCCGGTGCTCGCCAGCCTGCACCGGCTGGTTCACAGCCCGCGCGCCGGGCGCCCGGGCGAACGCGAGAACCTCGTGATGTCCTGGCACGGCACCCTCAGTCCGGAGGCGATGATCGATCTCTGGACCCGCGAGAAGCGCCTGCTTCAACCCGGAAGCATCCGCTTCCCGGCCGTCAGCCGCACTGGCGCGTGGGAGGACGTGGCTCATTACACGCAGATGGTCTGGCCGATGACGACCCGGGTCGGCTGCGCGATCTATGCCGCCGACTGGGATTATCTGATCTGCCGCTATTCGCCGCCGGGCAACATCGATGGCAAGCCCATCTACGCTGCCGCCACCGTGGTCGCCGCCGCAACGCCCTGAGCTTCGCTCTTGAGCGATGAGAGCCGACGGGCGCCGGCCCAGGCTCCTCCCGCGCTACCAGCGGCGGTTGGCTCGTGGCCGGGATGCTCGCTTGTTGCTCTGCGCTCCATCGTCCTGTTCGCTTTGCGCCAGGAAGCTGCGCACGGCGTCGCCGGATATTGCGCGACCGAATAGCCAGCCCTGTGCTTCGGAACAGCCGAAATTGGCGAGCGCGTTGCGGATCTGCTCGGATTCGACGCCTTCGGCGGTGATCGGCACGTCGAGGTTGTGCCCCAGCCCGGCAATCGTGTTGACGATCGCGGCCGTCTGTTCGCTTTTGACGATCGTAGTGATGAAGCTCTTGTCGATTTTGATGCGATCGAGCGGCAGGCCGTTGACCTGGGCGAGGCTGGCGTAGCCGGTGCCGAAATCGTCGAGCGAGATGCTGATGCCCACGTTCTTGAGGCTCGCGATGATCGTGAGGACCTGTTCGCGGTCCTCGAGCAGGAGGCCTTCGGTAATCTCGATTTCCAACCGATTGGCGGGAAATCCGCTGCTCGCGAGCAGCTTGAGGATCTGCTCGGCCAGCGTCGGATCGCGGAACTGCACCGATGACACGTTGACGGCCAGCTTCAGGTGCGGTGGCCACGACCGTGCTTCCGCGAGCGCCTGCTCGAGCACGCTGAGCGTCAGCGGACCGATGAGCCCGGTGCGTTCGGCGGTCTCCAGGAACCCATCGGCCTCAAGCAATCCGCGCGAGCCGGAGCGCCAGCGAGCCAGTGCTTCGAAGCCGACCACCTTGCGCGAGTTGAGATCGACCACCGGCTGAAAGAAGGGCACGAACTCGCCCGCCTTGATTCCGCGCCGGATGTCCTCCTCGAGTTTCAGCCGCGCGCTGATTTCGCGCTCCAGCTCTTCGTCGAACCACGCGAAGCCGTTGCGGCCGTTATGCTTGGCCGCATAAAGCGCGACGTCTGCCTGCCGGAGGGCACCCTCGGAACCGCCGCAAGCCGTCAGGCGCGCGATGCC
>JAICXF010000051.1 GCA_025981625.1 Sphingomonas sp.
GGACGAGCTTTCTTCGGCAAGCTGTTCGCGCTCAGCCTCGGGGCGATCTGTTTCAGCCTGATCAATTTCGGGCTTCTGCTGTGGCTTCCCGCGGATCTGGTGGCCAGGGGCTACAGCGTCGGCGTGTCCAGCAAGCTGCTCGCCGAGTCCGCGCTGATCGCCTTCCCCACCGTCTTCCTGGTCGCCTATCTCTACAGCCGCTGGAGCACGAAATGGTCGGTGGTCGCTTCGCTGGCGGTCACGCTCGCCGGGCTTGTGGGGGTGTTGTGGCTCGAGCTTGCCGGCGGGGGCAGCCCGGTGCTGCCCGTCGCGCTGCTGATCATCGGCACCAATGCGCTCATCGCCATGTTGCTGCCCTACACGGCGGAAAGCTTCCCGTTGCGCATTCGGGGACGGACCACGGGCACGGTTGCCGCGTGCACCAAGGCCGGCGGAATGGTTGCCCAGCTGCTCGCGATCCTGACCCTCGTTCCGCCGCTGTCGGCGGTGTCGATCGGAATCATGGTGCCGACTTTGCTCGCGCTGATCCTGATGGCCTGGTTCGGCAAGGAGACCCGCGGCCGCGACCTGCGTGATCTCGACCCGGACGGGCACACCTTCGCCGCCAGTGGAATGTAGCGCCCAGCCGGACCTGACGGTCAGCGCTGCATCTGGAGGTTCATGATTTCCGCGCTCGGCCCCATGTTCGCGGCGAGATGCGCCATGATCCAGATCGTGCCGATCATCACGAGGCCGACGATCAGCACGCCGAACGCGAGCGCCAGCACGTTGTTGCTGTTGTCCGGCCCGCTGGTGATGTGAAGGAAGAAGACGAGGTGAACGCCCATCTGGGCGATGGCGAGCACGACCAGCCCCACGGCGACGCCGGGTCCCCATAGCGCCGAGGTCGAGGCTACCCAGAACGCGATTCCGGTGAGGATCAGCGCCAGCGCGAGGCCGATGGCATAGGCCATGGTCTCGCTGAGCAGCGCATCGTGAGGTTCGCCGGGAGCGACGTCGAGCAGGTCCTCGCGTTCGTGTTCGCTCATGGCAATGTCCCGATCAGATAGACGATGGTGAAGATCGCCACCCAGATGATGTCCAGCGCGTGCCAGAAGATGCTGAAGCACAGCATCCGCCGCAGGATATGTTCGCGAAAACCCTTGGCCCAGATCTGCGCCATCATCGTGCCGAGCCATAGGAGGCCGGCGGTGACGTGAGCGCCGTGGCAGCCGACGAGCGTGAAGAAGGACGACAGGAACGCGCTCCGCTGCGGCCCCGCGCCGATCGCGATCATGCCCGCGAACTCGCGAAGCTCGATCACCAGGAAGACGACGCCAAGCAGGCCGGTGAGCAGCAGCCAGATTTGCGTCCAGGCCATGTTCTTGCGCTTCGCGGCGATCATCGCGAGGCCGCAGACGAAGCTCGACAGCAGCAGCGCGACGGTCTCCACCGCGACGTTGGAGCGGTCGAACAGCTGCTTTGCGGTGGGCCCGAAATCGGTCGCGTGCACCAGCGACGCGTAAGTCGCGAACAGCGCCGAAAAGAGGACGATGTCGGAGAGGACGAACAGCCAGAAGCCGTAGGGGACGACGATGCTCTTCGACTGCGGGCCCCGCTGGCCGAGGCCGGTGTCTTCGGAGCCTCCGTGGGTGAGCCCGATGCTGGCCGTTTCGACCGTCATACCGACTGGCTCAAATTGTGGAGGTGCTCCTCGCGGATGCGGCGCCGCTCGCGGGCGTTGGCCCTGACCTCCTCCAACGGGATGATATGCTCATGCTCGTCGCGCCAGGCGTACCAGACGAAAATCGCGAACGCGCCGATCAGGCCGAGGATGGCCATCCACCAGATGTACCAGATGACCGCGAAGCCGCAGACCGAGGCGAAGAACGCCACGATCACGCCCGTCGGGGTGTTGAGCGGCATTTCGATGGGCTGATAGTTGGGCTCCGGAATCAGCTGATCGCGCTCGATCGACCATTGCTTGCGATGCCAATAAGCCTCCTCGCCGTGGACGTCGGGAAGGACCGCGAAATTGTAGTGCGGCGGCGGCGACAGCGTGAGCCATTCGAGCGTGCGGCCATCCCACGGGTCCCCGGTGATGTCGCGGCGCTGCTCGCGCGTCTTGATCGAGTAAAGGAGCTGGACGACCGTCAGCGCGATCGCGGCGCCGATGAACAGCGCGCCGACCAGTTCGACCGCGAGCCACGGTTTCCAGCTCGGATCGGCGATGTGCTGCATTCGCCGCGTGCCGCCCCAGAAGCCGAGGAGATAGCTCGGCATGAAGGCAAGATTGAAGCCGACGAACCAGCACCAGAAGACGGCCTTCCCGATCCGCTCGTCGAGCGTGAAACCGAACGCTTTGGGAAACCAGTAGGTGTAGCCCGCCATGATCGCGAACACGACGCCGGGGATGATCACGTTGTGGAAGTGAGCGACCAGGAACAGGCTGTTGTGGACGATGAAATCGACCGGCGGGATCGCCAGCAGCACGCCGGTCAGCCCGCCCAATGTGAAGGTCAGCATGAAGCCCAGCACGTAGTGCATCGGCACCGTGAAGCGGACGCGGCCGCCGTACATGGTGAACAGCCAGTTGTAGATTTTCACCCCCGTCGGGATGCCGATCAGCATGCTGGCGATGCCGAAGGCGGCGTTGACGTCGGCGCCGGCGCCCATGGTGAAGAAGTGGTGCAGCCAGACGGTGAAGGAGAGGATGCAGATCGCGAGCGTCGCGAAGACCATCGAGCGATAACCGAACAGCGGCTTGCCGGAGAAGGTCGAGACCACCTCCGAATAGATGCCGAACGCCGGCAGGACGAGGATGTAGACTTCCGGATGCCCCCACACCCAGATGAGGTTCATGTAGAGCATCGAGTTGCCGCCGCCGTCATTCGTGAAGAAATGGAAGCCGAGGTAACGGTCGAGCATCAGCAGGGCCAAGGTCGCGGTCAGGACGGGAAAGGCAGCGATGATCAGGAGGTTCGAGGCGAGTGCCGTCCAGCAGAAGACGGGCATGCGCAGGTAGCTCATCCCCGGCGCCCGGATCTTGAGGATGGTGGTGACGAAATTGACTCCCGTCAGCAGGGTTCCCACGCCGGATATCTGTAGAGACACGAGGTAGTAATCGACGCCGACGCCGGGCGAGAACGGCTTCTCGCTGAGCGGCGGAAATGCGAGCCAGCCGGTTCGCGCGAACTCGCCTAGGAACAGGCTGAGATTGACCAGCAGCGCGCCCGAGGCGGTCAGCCAGAAGCTGACATTGTTCATCGTCGGGAAGGCCACGTCGCGCACGCCGAGCTGCAACGGAACGACGAAGTTCATGAATCCGATGACCAGCGGCATCGCGACGAAGAAGATCATGATCACGCCGTGGGCGGAGAAGATCTGGTCGTAATGTTCGGGGTTCAGATACCCCTGCCCCTGGCCGACAGCGAGATATTGGTGCGAGCGCATCATGATTGCGTCCGCGAAGCCGCGGACCAGCATCACCAGCCCGAGCACGATGTACATGATCCCGATCTTCTTGTGGTCGGTCGACGTGATGTACTCGTGCCACAGGAACCCCCACTGCCTGATCCGGGTGATCCACACGGCGACGGCGATGAGGCCGATGATCACGACGATCGAGGTGATCAGCGGGATCGGTTCCTGGAACGGGATCGCCGACCAGGTGAGCTTGCCGAAGATCGGGCTCATTTGCCGACTCCCGTCGAGCCGATTCCGGGCGCGGGACGGCTATGCGGCAACTGCTGGGGCGGCGGTGCGCGGTTCATCAGGATGGCCTGGAACAGGCCGGGCGCGACATTGCCGTAGGTCATCGGCTTCACGTAGCTGGTGGGCTTGGAAAGCTGGGCATAGCCCGTGGCGTCGAGCGCATGGGGCGAAGCCTTGGCCGATTGCGCCCAGGCGGCGAACTGGTCGGGGCGGACCGAGTGCACCTTGAAATGCATGCCGGGAAAGCCGTCGCCGCTGAAATGGGCCGACAGCCCGTCAAAGTCGCCGAGGCGGTCGGCCTGGAGGTTCAGCCGGGTCGTCATTCCCGGCATGGTGTAGATCTGGGTTCCCATCTGCGGGACGAAAAAGACGTTCCACACGGTCGCCGAGGTCAGCCGGAAGCTGATCGGGGTGCCGGCGGGGACGACCAGCTGGTTGACCGTGGCGATGCCCTGGTCGGGGTAGATGAACAGCCATTTCCAATCCATCGATACGACGTCGACGTGGATCGGCGGGACGGTGGACTTGAGCGGCTTGCTCGGCTCGAGCGCGTGGGCTCCGATCCAGGCGATCCCGCCCAGAAGCATGACCGTCAGCGCCGGGATCGACCACACGACGAGCTCGATGGCCCCAGAATATTCCCAGTCGGGCCGGTAGGTGGCCTTGGCGTTGCCGCGACGGAACCAGAAGGCGACCGCGACCGTGGCAATCATCGTCGGAACGATGATCGCCAGCATGATTGCCGTCGAATTGATGAGGATCGTCTTTTCGGCGCTGCCGACGGGGCCGACCGGATCAAGCACGCCGCGGTTGCAGCCGCCAAGCGACAAGCTAGCGGCAACGGCCCAAGTCAGCCGCTCCGCCGTCCAGCCGTGCCACGCTTTCGTGTCCACCAGCCCCCCGTCACCTCCCGCGCTTCGCGGATGAGACCTAGACGAACGCAGACTGTTCCGGGTTCCCGAACTTTACGGTCTTGAAACCCGAACTCGCCGGGCGCTTTTGGTGACCCCAACGGGACTCGAACCCGTGTTTTCGCCGTGAAAGGGCGACGTCCTAGACCGCTAGACGATGGGGCCTCGCGAGGCCGGTCGCCGTTAAGCGACGGCCCCACCAGCGTCAAGCAAGCGCGGCGTCCTCGAGGTGCATCTCGGCCGCGTTGCCGCCGTTCCATTCGTCGCGCTTGATGGTCCCGGCAAGCCACCAGCGCGAGTCCGCGGACGAGGCGAGAAGCGCTTCCCCCAAAGGGCTCGTAGCCGCCCGGAACGCGATCCACTTGAACGTCTTGCCATCGTCCCCGCAGCCGAGGCCACGGACATGCCCGTCGCCAACGATGCCGGTCTTGAGCAGCCGCACCGGTCCCGCCGCGACCCGCGGGCTGGGCCAGCCAGCGCCATAGGGACCGGCGGCATCGAGCGCATCGCAAAGAGCGCCCGCAACGCCGCCGGGTGCGAGCAAAGCATCGAGCAGCAGCGCTCGATCGCCAAGCGATTTCGCCACGTCCGCCGCGAGCCGCTCGTTGATGAAATCACGGAACGGCTCGAGGCCCCCCGGTGGGAGCGTCAATCCCGCCGCCATGGCGTGTCCACCGCCGGCGATCAGAAGAGCACTGTCCTTGGCGGCGAGGATTGCCGCGCCAAGGTCCACGCCCGAGATCGAGCGGCCGGAGCCCTTGCCGGTGCCGTCCTCGGTCTCCGCGATGACGATCGCCGGCCGGCCGAAGCGCTCCTTGAGGCGCCCGGCAACGATTCCGATCACGCCCTGGTGCCAGCCGGCGCTCATCACCACGATCACCGGCGAGCCGGACTGTTCGCGCGCCTGTGCCTCGGCCTCGTCGCAGACCAGTATTTCGATCGCGCGCCGTTCCTCGTTCAGGCGGTTGAGCTCGGCGGCGAGGGCGCGAGCCTCCTCCGGATCGGTGCAGGTGAGCAGCCGCACGCCGAGGTCCGACTTGCCGACTCGGCCGCCGGCGTTGATCCTGGGGCCAAGCGCGAAGCCTAGGTCGCGGCAGCTCGGCGCCTTGACCAGTCGAGCCGCCTCGGTCAGCGCCGCGAGCCCGACGTTCTGGCGGGCAGCCATGACCCGCAGACCTTGCGTGACGAAGGCGCGATTGAGGCTCTTCAGCCGGGCGACGTCCGCGACCGTTCCCAGCGCGACGAGGTCGAGCAGATCGATGATCTTCGGTTCGGCGAGCACCTCGAAAAAGCCGCGGCTCCTGAGCTCCCGCAACAGCGCCACGCCAAGCAGGAAGGCCATGCCTACGGCGGCCAAATGGCCATGAGCGGCGCCATCGGCGCTTTCGTCCAAGCGGTTGGGATTGATCATCGCGTGGGCGACGGGAAGCAGGGTGGCGCACTGGTGGTGATCGACGACGATGACGTCGAGCCCGGCCGCCTTCGCCTGCTCGAGCGCGTCGAACGCCTGCGCCCCGCAGTCGACGCAGACGGCGACGCTGGCGCCGTTCGATTTCAGCTCGACCAGCGCCTTGCCCGACGGTCCGTAGCCCTCCATCAGCCGGTCCGGGATATAGACCGTCGGCTCGGCCCCGAGCCGCCGGAGCAGCAGCACGAGCAAAGCCGCGCTGGTGGCGCCGTCCACGTCATAATCGCCGAAGATGGCGATCGCCTCGCCCTGCTGGACCGCATCGGCGAGCCGCCGGGCGCCGGCGTCCATGTCGCGAAAGCAACTCGGGTCCGGGAGGAAGTCGCGAATTCGCGGGTCACGGTGGCGCGCGAGGTCCTGCCGATCGACCCCGCGCGCAAGGAGCAGTTCGTCGACCAGTTCGTCCATGCCGAGGCTCGGATCCGGCGAACGCCGCCAGCGCCACGGCTGGCCACTCACGGATTGGTCTATGTTGAGCGCGGAATCCACGGCAGCGAACGTAGGAGTCGCGGAATCCGCGGTCTAGGGTGCGCGGGGCGCGAGCACGCGATAACTGTGGACGCCCTGCAAAGGCTCAGCCGCCCTCGTCCACCCGGTGCTGGAGAAGCTCGGAGCGAACCCGAACCGCGCGGGCGGCCACCGTGGTCTCGACGAGGAAGACGGCGAACCCGCCGCCGATCGCCAGCATCGAGGCCATGAACAGCCAGGCGATTTCGCTGCCGAGGCGATTCCGAATGAGGTTGGCGGCGAACAACAGGACCACCACCAGGCAGGTCAGGACGGCCGAGGTTACCGCGAGCCCGGTGGCCCAGTTGATGAGCGACATCCGGCGGTCGAGCACCTTGAGGTCGCTCACCCAGCGGTCGTGCTCGTCGCCGCGGCTGGCGAGCAGCATCGGCTCGATCTGTCGCGAGCGGTCGACGATTCGCGACAGGCGCGAGGCGAGCACGTTGAGGAACGCGCCGATGCCGCTCAGCAGGAACACCGGAGCGAGCGCCACGCGCACGATCTCCGCCACGGTGTTTACCGACAGGTCGGGCGAGCTTTCGAACATGGGCCGAAGCTATGCAACGGCTCAGCCGCCAGGGCTAGTCCGCCGAATCCTCCGCGCAATTGGCCACCTGCAGGAGCATCAGCCCGTTGACCGCGAAGCTCGCGGCCAGGATCCACGCGAAGCTGGCGATCAGCTCGCGGGTCGGTCCGAACACGCTGACGACGATGGTCGCCAGCGACAGTCCGGCGATGAGAAGAATGGCGAGCAGGAAATCCATCCCCGCCGAGAATGCGGTCCACAGGCGCACCGGGCCGCCCGTCTCCGCCGTCGCCGCGGCGAGGATCAGGCTGCGGATGAAGAGCCAGCCGATGATCGGCCACACGCGCGGGAAGAAATGGGTCTCGGGGTTCGTGATGAACAGCAGGCCGGCAAGCGCGGTCACCACTCCGGCCGCCATCACATATTGGCGCGTCTTGCGCCGCAGCGTCCCGGCCACGGTCTCGATCAGGCCGGTTGCAATCAGCAATCCGCCGATCATGTCGGACGCAATCGTCTTCCCCGCCGGAAGCAGCGCGGCGGCCGCCCCCAGCAGGATGATGACGATCCCAGCGACGCGCAGCGCCCTCGAGCGCATCGGTTCCGACAGTCCCGAACGCACCTGTGTCGCCATTTCGACTCCCGCTGCCATGTGCCGCGAACCCCGCATAGGCTCCGACGGTTCCATTTGGGGCGTCAGGGGGCGATGGCCCGCAGCGCCTTCTTGCGGATCTTATAGTCGAGCGGAGGCGCGGCGCGAACCACCTCGCCGTCGAGCGAAACGGCAAGCGCTCCACGGCGGCTCTCGACCCGCAGGCGCTCGACGGCTTCGAGCTTCACCATGTCGTCCGGGCGTGCGCGGTTGAGCAGGGCGCGGACGCTCGCCGCCACAAACCCCGCGCGGGTCTTCTTGCGCATGACGAAAACACTGAGGTGACCGCCATCGAGGCTGTCGCGCTGGCCCGGCCCGCCGAGGTCGAGGCGGTAATCGTTGTTGCCGACGAACAGCAGAGGCGTGTCGACCCGCGCCTGCTCGTCATTGACGATGAGGGTCAGCCGCTGGTGCCCGAAGCGCGCGAGCGTCCGCACCGACGCGACGATCATCGCCAGCCGCTTGCTCCGGCCGAGGCGCTTTTGCTGCTGGTCGCGGTCCACCACCATCAGCGGATAGAGGCCGATCGCGCTGTTGTTGATGAAGATCCGGCCGTTCATCTCGGCGACGTCGACGCGCCGTTCGGTGCGGGTGGCGATGAGCCTGGCGGCTTCGTTGAGATCGGTCGGGATGCCGAGGTCCCGCGCGAAATGGTTGAGCGTGCCGAGCGGCAGGATTCCGAGCACAGTCTCCGTCCCGGCGAGCGCGGAAGCGGCCGCGCTGATCGTCCCGTCCCCGCCGCCGACCACGACGATGCCGTCCCCGGCCTTTGTGAGCGCCTGGCAACGCGCCCGGCATTCGCCGCCGGCGATCAGTTCGATCTTCACGTCCACACCCGCCGACCGAAACGCCTCGGTGACATGCGCGCCGATGTTCGGGTCACGCGATGCCGCCCCGCCGTGGCGATTGATCAGGACCGGTATTGCCGCCATCCGCCGCTTCCAACGCACCAACGGCCGTTTAGTCGTCCTAGCCGTTCTTACGGCGGCCGGTCTTGCTCATCGCGGTATCGTTCGAACAGCCCGCAAGCTGTCGCCAAGAACCCAAGCTTGAACTTGACCGGCGTCAGTTTGTCGGCGGGTTGCTTCAGCTCCGGAACGATGCGGCAGCAGCGTCGTTGCTCTGCCTGTCTTGCTCGCGACCGTGAGTGGTTCTGAGCATTAGCTCCGCGTCAGCTCGATGGAGATTCGATGGGGCAAGGTCCAACGCATCGCATCAACCGGCGGGAATTGCTGGCGCTCGGCACGCTCGGCACTGCAGCCGCCGCCGAGGCGCTATCCCGCCACGACGGCATGCTTGGCGGACCCACCCGCAGGTACACGAATGCACTGCAATGGAATGACGGGCTGACGGATGCGCCCGAAGCCGCCGAAACGGGAGGCTGGCGCTATCTCAACGACGGCGAAGTCGGGTTTCTCACAGCCGCTGTCGACCGCCTGATCCCTGCCGATCCGACGGGGCCGAGCGCGTCGCAAGCGGGCGTCGTCGTGTTTCTCGATCGTCAGCTCGCCGGCGATTACGGCAACGGCGCGCGCTTCTATCTCGGAGGTCCGTGGCAGAAAGGCAGCGAGAGCCAAGGCTACCAGAGCCGGTTCACGCCCGCCCAATTCTATCGCCACGCGATTGCCGCGATCGAGCATGCGGTCGGCGCAAGGGCGAACGGCAAGGCATTCAAGGATCTGGCTCCTGAGGCCCAGGACAGCCTGCTCAAGCAGATGGAATCGGGGGATCTGAAGCTGGATGGCCCGATCACCTCCAAAGCCTTCTTCACGATGTTCCTTCAAAACGTGCTCGAAGGCTATTTTTCGGACCCGATCTACGGCGGCAACAAGGACGCGGCGGCGTGGAAGATGATCGGCTTCCCGGGCGCCCATTACGATTATTCAGAATGGGTGACTGCCCATGGCAAGCCGGTGCCGGTCGAGACCGTCGGGCTGACCGGCCGCCGCGCCTGGCAACGCGGTTGAGCCGTGGCCAGGACAATGCCCAAGGTCGATGTCGTGCTGATCGGCTTCGGCTGGACCGGAGCTATCCTTGCGCAGCAATTGTGCGATGCCGGACTGACGGTGCTTGCACTCGAACGCGCCGCGGCGCGCACGACGTCGGACAATTGGGCGACGACGTTCGACCAGGACGAGCTGCGCTACATGTGGCGCCATCACCTGTTCCAAAACGTCAAATACTCCACTCTGACCTTCCGCAACAACGTCGACCAGACCGCGCTGCCGATGCGGCACCTCGGGTCGTTTCTTCCGGGCACCGGCGTCGGCGGCGCGGGGATTCACTGGAATGGACAGATCTGGCGCTGGCTCGAGACGGACTTCAAGCTCAAGAGCCATAACGAGGCGCGCTACGGCAAACAGGCCACGGCAGGGCTGACTCTTCAGGACATGCCGCTGAGCTATGCCGAGCTCGAGCCCTATTACGACATGTTTGACAAAATCTGCGGAACCTCGGGCCAGGCCGGGAACCTGAAAGGCGCCAAGCAGGCCGGCGGCAACCCGTTCGAGGCGCCGCGGAGCGCACCCTATCCGACGCCGCCGCTGCCGATGACCTACGGGCCGAAGCTGTTCGAACAGGCTGCCGCGAGGATGGGCCTGCATCCGTTCCCGCATCCGGCCGGCAATCTGTCGCAGGCCTACACCAACCCGCTCGGGCTGCAGATGGGCAAATGCACCTTCTGCGGCTTCTGCGAAAAGTTCGGATGCGGGAATTACTCCAAGGCGTCGCCGCAGACGACGCTGATCCCATACATCCTCACCAAACCGAATTTCGAGCTTCGGACCGAGGCCGAGGTGCTGAAGGTTGAACGGACGCCCGACGGCCGCCACGCGACCGGCGTCACCTACATTGATTCAGCCGGCGCCGAATACTTTCAGCCGGCGGAGATCGTCGGGCTGACCGCCTACCAGCTGCACAACGTGCACCTCATGCTCCTCTCGGGCATCGGCGCGCCTTACGACCCCGCCACGGGAAAGGGGTTCGTGGGCAAGAATTACTGCTATCAGACGATGAGCTCCGTCGACCTGTTCTTCGACGACAAGCTGCTCAATCCATTCATCGGCGCCGGCGCTCTCGCTTCGGTGATCGACGATTATAACGGCGACAACTTCGACCATTCGGGCCTGGGCTTCATCGGCGGCGCCTACATCGCCGGGATGATTACCGGCGCTCGGCCGATCGAGATGGTGAAGGTGCCCAGCGGCGTGCCGAAATGGGGGCTCGAATGGAAGCGCGCCGCGGCCAAATATTTTTTGCGGGCAATGGGCTTGTCGGTCCACGGGTCGAGCTACCCGCAAGCCGGAAACTATCTCAGCCTCGATCCGACCTACAAGGATCAGTTCGGCCGGCCGATGCTTCGGATGACGTTCGATTTCCCGCCGAACGATCTGAAAATGGCGCAATATTGCACCGATCGCGCCGCCGAGATCGCCAAGACCATGGGTGCGACCCATGTGACGCCGAAGGCGCGCAAGGGGCCGTACGACATCACCCGCTACCAGACGACGCACAATATCGGCGGGACGATGATGGGGACGACCCCCGCCGACAGCCTCGTCAACAAATATTCGCAAAGCTGGGACGTGCCCAACCTGTTCGTGACCGGGGCCGGGCTTTATCCGCAGAATCCCGGCTATAATCCCACCGGCACGCTGGCCGCGCTGGCCTTCCTGACGGCCGACGCAATCAAGTCCCGCTACGCCAAGGCGCCCGGTGCGCCGCTCGTCGCAGCATGAGCATAGCCTGGCCGCGCAGCATCGCCGGACGCGTCCTTTGGGCGATCGCGATCATCATCCTGCTCCTTATCCTGATCTCGGCGGCGTCATGGCTGTGGCTCAAGTCCACCCAGGCGAAGACCAGCGATCCTCCACCTGGCGTGCTTTCGATCTTGACGTCGCCGATTCCCGACGGACCTAACGCGGACCTCATCCGCCGGGGGCGCTATTTGACGATCGCCGGCGACTGCGCTTCCTGTCACACGCGCAGGGGCGGGCGTCCATTCGAGGGCGGCCTCGGGCTCGAAACCCCCTTTGGGGTCATCTATTCGGCCAACCTGACCAGCGACCGCGACAATGGCATCGGCACCTGGACTCCGGAGCAGTTCTACCGTGCATTGCACGACGGGATCGCTCCGGGCGGGAAGCACCTCTATCCGGCGCTGCCGTATCCGCATTTCACGATCGTCAGCCGCTCCGACACCGATGCGATCCTCGCCTATCTGAAGACCGTTCCTCCGGTACATTATGTCCAGCCGGCGAACCGCCTGCCGTTTCCCGTGGACATTCGCGCCAGCATCATCGGCTGGGACGCGCTCAACTTCTCGCCGCATGGATTTCAGCCCAATGCCGCAATGTCGCCGCAATGGAACCGCGGCGCCTATCTGGTCGAAGGTCTCGAACATTGCGGCGCCTGCCACACGCCGAAGAATGCCCTTGGCGCCGAGCGGAACGATCAGGCTTTCCGTGGCACGGCAATCGAAAATTGGGTGGCTCCCGATCTCACCGGGAATCCGCGCACCGGGCTCGGACGCTGGACGGCCGGCGACATCGTTCAGTATCTGCGGAGCGGACGGAATGACCACGCCAATGCTTCGGGCCTGATGGGCGAGGTCGTCGCTTATTCGACATCGCTTCTGTCGGATTCCGATCTCGCCGCGATTGCCGCCTACATCAAATCGATTCCCGCAAGCCCGACACTCTCGAGCCCGGCACCGGATCCAGCGGCGATGCGCTCCGGATCGGCGGTTTTCTTCGACGCGTGCACTGCCTGCCATCTCGGCGGTGGCAGGGGGCAGCCCGGGATGTTCCCGCCGCTGCGCGGCAGTGCGGTCGCGCAGCAGCATGATCCACGCGGATTGGTCCGGCTGATCCTTGCGGGCACGCGAACCGCGCCGACCCGGTCACGACCAAGCTTCCAGTCGATGCCGAGCTTCGCATGGAAGCTCAGCGACCAGGAAGTCGCCGACGTCGCCACCTATGTCCGCAACTCATGGGGCAATCGCGCGCCGCCCGTAGAGGCCCATCAGGTCGCATCGGTCCGATCGAAGCTCGACCTGGAACGACCCCTCGGCCGCGATCGGCGATAAGCCGGTTGCGGTATCTCCGCGGCGGGCGCGAATTGCCGTAGCTGTCTCGCCGCCCCATATCCGCAGCGATGGCGATTCAGATCCGTACCAGCCTTGCCGAGCCCGACACCGGCGCCGCGTTCGTTCCGCACAAACCCGCGCGCCCGGAGAAGGCCGAAGGCGGGAAGCTGTTCAAGCTGGTCGCGGATTACGAACCCGCGGGCGACCAGCCGACGGCGATCCGCGAGCTGGTCGAGGGCATCGGCCAGAACGGCGAAGTCAGCCAGGTCCTCCTCGGGGTAACTGGATCGGGCAAGACCTTCACCATGGCCAAGGTGATCGAGACGCTGCAGCGGCCGGCACTGGTGATCGCCCCTAACAAGATCCTCGCGGCGCAGCTCTACGGCGAGTTCAAGAGCTTCTTCCCCGATAACGCGGTCGAATATTTCGTCAGCTATTACGATTACTACCAGCCCGAAGCCTACGTGCCCCGGTCCGACACCTACATCGAGAAGGAAAGCTCGGTGAAC
>JAICXF010000005.1 GCA_025981625.1 Sphingomonas sp.
GACCAACCTCGCCCGTTTCAGCCGGATGCTTCAGGGCGAGCGCGATCTGGCGACGGTTTCGAACCTCATCATGTCCGAGCTCGCGCCGCTGGTGAACGCGCAATATGGCGTGTTCTACGTCACCAAGCGCGAGGAGGACGAGACCAAGCTTGAGCTGGTCGCCAGCTACGGCGCGGAGAGCGCGGACGAGCTGAAGCAGGAGTTCCGGCTGCGCGAAGGCCTCATCGGTCAGGCCGCGGCCGACCGGCGCCCGATCCTGCTCAAGGAAGTGCCGAACGAGTTCATCCGCATCGGATCGGGTCTCGGTCATGCGACCCCGGCGAACGTGAATATCCTCCCTGCCCTGTTCGAAGACGAAGTGAAGGCGGTGATCGAGCTCGCCTCGTTCAACGAGTTCAACGAGACCCACCAGAACTTCCTCGACCAGCTGATGGAATCGGTCGGGATCGTGCTCAACACCATCGCTGCGACGATGCGCACGGAAGGGCTGCTCAAGCAGTCGCAGCTGCTCACGCAGGAGCTCCAGGCGCGCCAGACCGAGCTCACCCGCAAGCAGCAGGAACTGCACGCGACCAACGAGGAGCTTCAGGAAAAGGCGCAGCTGCTCGAGAACGAGAAGAAGCAGGTCGAGGCGAAGAATATCGAGATCGAGATGGCTCGCCGCGCCGTCGAGGAGAAGGCCGAACAGCTGGCGCTGACGTCCAAGTACAAGTCCGAATTCCTCGCCAACATGAGCCACGAGCTGAGAACTCCGCTCAACTCGCTGCTGATCCTGTCCAAGCTCTTGTCCGACAACGCCCAGGCGAACCTCACGGAGAAGCAAGTCGAGTTCGCGCGGACGATCAACTCGGCGGGATCGGACCTCCTCAACCTCATCAACGACATCCTCGACCTGTCGAAGATCGAATCCGGAACGGTGTCGATCGAGGTCGGCGAGATGCCGGTCGCGCATCTCAAGCAGCACATGGAACGGACCTTCCGCCAGCTCGCGGCGGACAAGGGCCTCGATTTCAACGTCAAGTTCGACGGGAAGCTGCCCGGCACGATCCGGACCGACGAGAAGCGCCTCCAGCAGATCGTCCTCAACCTGCTGTCGAACGCGTTCAAGTTCACGTCGAAGGGCAGCGTCACGCTCGGCGTTCGCTGCGCGGAGAGTGGCTGGAGCCCGACTCACCCGGTTCTGCGCAACGCCGACCGGGCGATCGAGATTGCGGTCACCGACACCGGCATCGGCATTCCCGAGGACAAGCAGAAGCTCATCTTCGAGGCGTTCCAGCAAGCCGACGGCACCACCAGCCGCAAGTACGGCGGCACGGGTCTCGGGCTTTCGATCAGTCGCGAAATCGCGCGCCTGCTCGGCGGCGAGCTTCAGGTCCGGTCGCGGCCGGGCGAAGGCTCGACCTTTTCGCTGTACATCCCGCTCGAGGCGGAGGCGGAGCTCGGGCCCGCGATCGCCGGGACCCCTCCCCGCTACGACAATAGTGGCGCGATGGTCCCGACCGCGCTCCCGACCAGCTTCGAAGTCAACGACGACCGCGACGACCTGGGCAAGGACCCGTTCGTGCTGATCGTCGAGGACGACCCCACCTTCGCCTCGATCCTGCTTGAAGCGGCGCATGAGGCCGGATTGAAGGGCGTGGTGTCGACCGCGGGCGCGGGAACGCTCAACATGGCGCGCAAACTCCAGCCGAGCGCGATCACCCTCGACCTCGGCCTCGCCGACATCGACGGCTTCGTGCTGCTCGATCTTCTGAAGCACGATCCGGACACTCGGCATGTGCCGATCCACGTCGTCTCGGGCGCCGACCGGAGCGGCGCGGTGATGGGCATGGGCGCGTCCGGGATGACCGAGAAGCCCGCCGAACGCCAACAGCTCGTCGCCGTGTTCCGGGACCTTCGCGAAGTCGCCGAGCGCAAGCCACGCAAGCGCGCCAAGGCCGCGGACCCGGTCGCCAAGGCGCTGCCGGAGCTCGCCGGCGCCAAGGTCCTGATCGTCGATGACGACATCCGCAACATCTTCTCACTGACGAGCGTTCTCGAAAGCCATGACGTGGAAGTGCTCCACGCGGAGCGGGGAAAGGACGGGATTTTGATCCTGGAGCAGACGCCGGGGGTCGATGTCGGGCTGATCGACATCATGATGCCGGACATGGACGGCTATGAGACAATGCAGCAGATCCGCGAGCGGCCCGCGCTTGCCGACCTCCCGCTGATCGCCGTCACCGCCAAGGCAATGAAGGGCGACCGCCAGAAGTGCCTCGACGCGGGCGCGTCCGATTACATCGCGAAGCCGGTGGACATCGAGCTCCTCCTCGCACTCTTGCGCGTGTGGGTAGCCCGGCGCCGGGAGGCGCAATTGGCAGCGGCGCCGCCCGTCCCGCTGGAGGCGGCGGAGTAAGCCGGTGAACGGACTCGTGGGAGAAATTCCCATGCCCCTGCGAGCGGCCGCCGATGGTCCGGCGCTTGTGGCGAGTGCCGAGCCGGCGCGCGTGCTTCTCGTCGACGACGATGAACGCAACCTGCTCGCCGTCGCGACGGTGCTCGAGGATCTTGGCGAAGTGGTGCTCGCGCGCTCCGGCGAGGAGGCGCTGCGCCACCTGTTGAAAGGCGAATTCGCCGTCATCCTGCTCGACGTCTACATGCCAGGCATGGACGGCTATGAAACCGCCCAGATCATCCGCGGTCGCGAGCAGACCAAGGGCATCCCGATCGTGTTCCTGTCGGCGGTGAACAAGGAAACCGAGCATCAGCTGCGCGGCTATTCGATGGGCGCCGTCGATTACGTCTTCAAACCCGTCGACCCGATTATCCTGCGATCGAAGGTCGCGGTGTTCGTCGAACTGTTCGACAAATCCAAGGAGGTCGAGCGCAAGGCCCGCCACGAGCAGGCGCTGCTCGACGCGAACCTCCGCGCAAACGCCGAGCGGCTGCGAGCGGAGCAGGAACTCCGCCGCGCCGAGCAGCGTCAGGCGGCGATCATCCAGTCGCTGCCGATGGTGCTCTATCTCGAGCCCTACGAAGCCAACCCGCGCGCGCCGACCTACATCAGCGGCGACCTCGAGGCGATTTGCGGGTTCAAGCTCGACGATGTCCGCGAGCGGCCGGAAATCTGGGCCGAGCGGCTCCATTCCGACGACCGGGTGCGGGTCCTGGCGGCGCTCGAGGTCCGGCGCAGGAGCGGCCGCTCATCGATCGAATATCGCTGGCAGTGCGCGGACGGCAGCTACAAGCATTTCCTCGACCAGGCGGTGCTCCTGCGCGACAACGACGGGAAGCCGGTGGAGTTCGCCGGCACGCTCACTGACGTCAGCGAGCAACGCTCGCTCGAAAGCCAGCTGATCCAGGCCCAGAAGATGGAGGCCATCGGCAAGCTCACCGGCGGCATCGCGCACGACTTCAACAATCTGCTCGCCGCGGTGATCGGCGGCCTCAGCCTGATCGAGAAGCGGGCCGACCTTGCCGAGGAGCAGCAGCGCGTGCTCGGAATGACCAAGCGCGCGGCCGAGCAGGGCAGCGAACTGGTCCGGCGGCTGCTCGCCTTTGCTCGCCGTCAGCGGCTCGAGCCGCAGCCGGTTGAGCTTGTCTCGCTTCAGGAAGCCGTGCGCGACCTTCTCACCCACACGCTCGGCGGCCTGGTCAACCTCGAATGGAGCGTTGCGAAGGACGCCTGGACGGTATTCGCCGACCAGGCGCAGCTCGAGCTCGCCCTCGTCAATCTCATCATCAACGCGCGCGACGCCAGGCCCGCCGGCGGGACCGTCACGATCGCGGCCGAGAACCGCGAGATAGACGCCGACTCGACGCTCGGGCTCGAGCCCGGCGATTATGTCCGCCTCACGGTCGAGGACACCGGCACCGGCATATCGGCCGAACACCTGCAAAAGGTCATGGAGCCATTCTTCACCACCAAAGAAGTCGGCAAGGGCAGCGGCCTGGGCCTCAGCATGGTCTATGGCTTCGCCCAGCAGTCGAACGGGGCGTTCCAGCTCGATAGTGAACTCGGGCGGGGAACACGCGCCGAGCTGTGGCTGCCGCGCGCGCCGGCGGCCACGGTCGCCGAAACGCCGACCCCGCCCGAGCCGCTCGCGCGTCCGCAGCGTCCGTTGAAAGTGCTTCTGGTCGACGATCACCCGGAGGTCAGGAGCACCACGGCGGCGGTGCTGGAGGATTCGGGCCACAAGGTCGTGGAGGCCGAAAACGGGGCCGAGGCGCTGGCGCTTCTCCAAAAAGGCGCGTGCGACTTCGACCTGCTGATCAGCGACTACGCGATGCCGCATCTGTCCGGCACCGATTTCCTTCGCGAAGCACGGAAATTGTGCCCCGGCGTGCCGGCGCTGCTGATCACCGGCTATGCGGAAGGCGACATGATCCGCGACAAGCCGGATGGCATCGAAACACTGCTCAAACCGTTCACGCCGTCGATCCTGGACTCGGCCGTCGCCAAGGCGTGCAACTCCACGGCCGTGGCGTGATTTCCCCATGGCAGCCGGAATTATCTTAAGTTAGGTAGCCGGCGGAACGACAGAGTGGACCGTGAGTCGACATGAGTGCCATGGATGAATCTCGCGATGGCGAGGCCGAAGAAGCGAACGACAAGCTCAACGAGGGACTGAAAAGCTGCCGCGCGGTGGTCTCGAACTATCGCGCGCTGCTCGACGAAAAGCGCGCCCAAGCCGCCACACATGAGGCCGGTCCCGAACCGGACGGCAGCGACAGCGAGCCTCCACCCGCGTAAGATTGCGCCCATCATCCAAGGGGCAGCATCGGCCAATGTCAGAACACGCCGCGCTTGCGACCCCAGGCGAATAGCACCTCCTGCCAAGCTTCCACCGACTTCCCCTTCGCCAGGCGCAGGCCGAAACCGTGGCCGCCCTCCGGGTAGAGATGCGTTTCGACGGGCACCTTCGCCTTGAGCAGTCCCTCGCGAAGCATGAGCGTGTTGGCCACGGGCACCGCCGGATCGTCCTCGGCGTGGCACAGAAAAGCCGGCGGCGCATCCGATGGAACGTTGAGCGCCGGATTATAGGCTCGCTCGAGCTCGGCAGTGGCGTGCTCCCCGATCAGAAGCGCGCGCGATCCGGCGTGCGCCGTCGGCGCGCTCATCGAAATGACCGGGTAAATTGGCGCCGCGATATCAGGACGGGCCGAAAGCGAGTCGGCTGAATCGATGGGGTCATATACGTGCGCTCCGAACCGCGTCAGGAGACTCGCGCAGACGTGACCGCCGGCGGAAAATCCCAAAGCGCTGAACCGGCGCGGATCGATTCCGTACGTGCCCGCGCGATGGCGGATGAGACGGACCGCGCGCTGCGCATCGATCAGCGGCGTGTCCGGACCAGACTGCCACCCGTCCGCCGGAAGACGATAGAAGAGCACGAACGCGGTGATTCCGCGCGCCGCGAGAAGGCGCGCCATTTCATAGCCTTCCTTGTCGACGACCACCCAACGATAGCCCCCGCCCGGGAAGATCAACGCCGCGCCTCCGTTCGGATTAGCGGGTCGAAAAACGGCCATTCGCGGGCGACTGATGCCGGTCACATAGCGGTCGTTGTACGCGGGGTCCCTGCTGCGCTCATGCACGGTCTCGACGGGAAGCGTGGCTGGAGCACCAGGCGGACCTCCAGGCCACAGGTCGATCGTCTCGGTCGGATCCGGGATCGCCACCCAGTGCGATTCCGTCGTGGCCGGTGGGCGGGTCAGGCTGGCGGCCTGGGCACTGACGCCTGCTGCAAGCGATCCGATCAGCAGGCTGCGACGGTCGATCATGATAGCGCTCGGTAGGTGAAGTTGGAAAAACGGGCCTCGCCGGAACCGGCCGAGTAAAGCGCCGGCCGAAGGCTCAGGAAGTCGCCAGCGACATTATGGTGATAGCCCGAGACTTCCATCTGAGGCTCATATTTGCGCCACGAAGAGCCGCCGTCCACGCTTGTGTTGATGCTGAGAATGTTGCGGTCGTTCGTCAGCCGCATCCTGATCCGTCCAGGCATGCCCGGCAGGAGCGCGCCGGGACGCTCGAGCCCATAGCGATGCATGACGCTTCGCTCCGATGAAAAGCCAAGTCCCGCATAAAGACGGCTGTTGTAGAATAGCAGGAGGCCGGCCTCGTTGCCTGGGCCTGGTTCGACGTCGCACTCGATCTGGTAGCGCTGATCGCCGACGATGCAGGTGATCGGCGAGCAGTCGCTCGGACTGGCACCCTTGCCGCGCATGAACATTGCACCGCCCGCTCGGCGGACCCGCGCCGCCTCGTTCGTCCCGGGCGCGTAGAAGCTCCACTGGATGCCGAACTTGTCGCGCGAAAAATCGTCGCTCAGCGGCATCCCGTGCGGCTGCCGACCGGCGTCCACCGGCTTCTTGAGGGGTTTCGAAAGATCGCCGCCAAGCGCGCGCGGCCACCCGTCCGCTGTCCATGCGACCGGCTGCAACAGTGTCTGTCTGCCCAGCGTCCAATAGCCGTTCTCGTAACCGTGATAGATCATCCACCAAGCACCGCCCGGCCCTTCAAACAGCGTCGCATGTCCGCGCGACCACCACTTCTCCATCGCGGATTGCGTGTGGACCACCGGGTTCGCCGGATCATTCTCCCAGGGTCCGGCAAGCGACCGCGATCGCGCGACGATCACCATGTGTCCGGTGGGGGGCCCGGCCGTGCCGCCGACCGCGGTTATGAGATAGAACCACTCGCCGCGACCGACGATCTTCGGCCCTTCGGGAGAGAAGCCCTCGACCACCCAGCTCTCGGGATAATGCCATGGGTCATAGACGTGTTCGGGCGCGCCGATCGTCGAAAGACCGTCATCTGACAGCCGGACGCGGTCGCCGCCACTGAGGAACAGCCAGCGTTTGCCCTGCTCGTCCACGATATGCGCGGGGTCGATGTGTTTGGGCAGGTGAAGGTCGATCGGCTCGGACCATGGCCCTTCGATCCGGTCGGCATGAATCGCATAAATCGATCGCCGGTCCGGCAGGCGCGCCGGAATGTAGCAGTAGAATTTCCCGCCGTGCTTCGCGAGCCCAGGCGCCCACACGGAGCCAATCGGCGTCTTGAGCGCGGCGGTCAGCGGGCTCCAGTTCACGAGGTCGCGGCTGTGCCAGATGACCAGCCCCGGATAGGCATCGAAGCTGGAGAAGGTCAGGTAATAATCATCACCGTCACGCAGAATCGCGGGGTCCGGGTGATCGCCGGCGAACACCGGGTTGAGGAAATTGCCGTTGCCGAGGTCCGCCCGGCGCTGACCCTCGAACCCCCGTCCCCACCGCATGAACGCATAAGGATCAAGCGACGAGGATGCGCGCGATCCTTGTGCCAGGAGGGGCCGCGGAAGAAGCGCCACAGCGCCGCTTGCCGCGATTCCCCTCAGGCTGGTCCTTCGATCGATCAACTCGATCCGCTGCTCAGTAGGTGTAGCGGAGACCAGCCAGGAACTCCCTCCCGGTGTGGTGATACACCGATAGCATGTTGCGGCTGTCGACGAACTGATCCTGCGCCTCATTCGTGAGGTTAATGCCTTCGAACGTGAGCTTCAGGTGCGGATTGATCGTGAACTGCGCGGAGGCGTCGATGTTCACGGTGCTATTCGTCCCCTGCACGTCATTGCCCGCTTCCGAGGCGGGGACCTGAGTGAGATAGCGACTGCGGTATGAGGCCGATACTCGAGCGCTCAGGAACTTGTCCTCATAATAAACGGTCGCGTTCGCCGAACGACGCGAAAGCTGGGTGAGATCGGTTTGAGCCACAACGGCGCCGGCGGCGTTCAGATATTTGATCTTGGAGCGAACGCCTGTGTAGTTGAGCAGCACGCCCGTGTTGTGCAGAAGTCCGGGCAGGAATCTGAAGGGCTGCTGATAGTTGACCTCGAAGCCCTCGACGGGACCGCCCGGCGTATTGGCGGGCGAGCTGAAGGTCCACTGGGTCGTGGTCGTATTGCAGGTACCCGGATTGAGGCCCGCGCAGGCGGCGTCGGCCAGGCTCGTCGGGATGCCGAACGGATTCTGGTCGAACGTCCCGCGGCTCTGCAGAGTCGAGATGAAGCTGCTGACGTCCTTCTTGAACAGAGCCAGCGAGAGCAGCGCGCCGGGAGCCGGATACCATTCGAATGCCAGGTCATAGCTCTTGGCCCGATACGGTTGCAGGAACGGATTGCCGCCGCTGACCGTCCGGTTTGCTCCGGAAACGTTGATGGTGGCGCCCGGATTGAGCGAACCCAGGTTCGGACGCGCCATGACTTTCGCCGCGGCAAAGCGGATGACCGTATTGCGCGTCGGCTCCAGCACCAGGTTCGCCGCCGGCAGCCAGTCGTGATAACTGTTGTCCACCGTCACCTGATTGAGCGCATTGGCGACGATCGCGTACCCGGTCGAAATCTGCTTCGTCTCGACGTAGCGAACGCCGACATTGCCGCGGAACGTCATGCCGCCAAATTGATGGTTCCATGAGGCCTGCACGAAGCCTGCCTTGTCGCGCTCCTTGACGGTTGCATTGTTTCCAAGCGACGGCCCGGGACCCAGCGCGAAGGCGCCGCCAAATGCCGTCTGGCTGCCAAAATCAAACAGCGAGTCGCCCTTGAAATAATTGGGTATGAGGAAATTGTAGCCGTCGATGCTCACCAGTGACGTGTAGTTCGCGAGCGGGGTATTCTTGATCTCGGTCGGGATCACCGATTCCTGGTTGGTCCCGGGGCTCGCGGGGTTCTCGCGCCGAAGCTCGGTCGTGTCGAAGCGGTATGCCTTGTAACTGGCGCCGGCATCGAGATGGACTTCGCTGCTCACGTCCCAACGCCCGGCGAGCTGCGCCGTGTCATAGATGTTCTTGGCAGTCGCGGCCCTCAGGCGGATCTGCGAAAGCGTCCACGCCGTCGGCGACGTGAGACTCGCCGTGCCAAAGTCGAATGTCGGATTGCGACCGCTCGGCGAGCCGTAATCGTAGCTGTAATTATCGACGTTGAGCTGGTCCATCGTCAGCGTGTTCTGGACCGGATTGTTGTGATCCGACGACGAATGGCCGCCAAGGAAAGTGAGGGTCACCGGCCCGAGTTTCTGCGACGCGTCGACCGTGAGTTGCTTGAAGATCGTCTTCAGGATGTCGAAGCGGTTTTCCACGCGCAGGTCGACATCGTTGAACGTGCCCTTGTACATAACGCCGTTCTCGATGGTCGAATTGACGACGTCGACATCGCCGATTCCGCTCGATCCTCCGGAGCTGAAGACGGGCGCTTCGAGGTACCGCTCTTCGCGAGTGCCGCTGAAATCGGCGTACAGACCGTCGACCGAGACGAGCGTGTTGTCGGACGGCTTCCACTGGAGCGACGCAGTGACGCCGATCCGCTTCTGGTCATCGATATAATAGTCCTCGCGCGGGAAGCGCGGGTGCTGCGCGGCGTCGGCCGTGACGCACGTCGCAGGAACCGGGGTGACGAGGCAATTGACGCCTCCAACGCTCTGGAACCCGGGCGAGAAGCTGCTCGCCGGCGCCCAGCGAACCGTGCTGGGGCCTTCCTCGACAATCTTCCGCTTGGTGTAGGCAACCGAAACTAGCGCGCCGAGCGTGTCGTGGGCAAAGTGATCCGAAATCAGGAACGCGGCTCTCGGCGTCGCTTTCTTGCTGAGGTCGTTATAGCTCGCCTGGACGGAGCCGGTCATCGTGAACCCGCGATAATCGAAGGGTCGCGCGGTCCGCAGATCCACGGTCGCTCCAAGAGACCCTTCGTCGATCGATGCCTCGGCCGTCTTGCGTACGGTGATCGAGTTGAAGAGGTCCGACGCGAAGATGTTGAAGTCGAAGGAGCGGCTGCGGTTGGTGCCGCCACTCGCGTCGGCGCCCCCGGCCGTGGTCAGCGCTTCCATCCCGTTGATCCGAACGCGTGTGAACTGCGGGCCAAGGCCGCGTACTGTGATCTCGCGGCCTTCGCCGGCGTCGCGCTGCAGCGCCACGCCCGGGATCCGCTGGATCGACTCGGACAGGTTGAGATCGGGAAACTTGCCGATGTCCTCCGCCAAAATCGAATCGGTCGACGCGTCTTCCGACCGCTTCATGTTGAGCGCCTTGGCGAGGCTGCTGCGGAAGCCGGTGATCACGATGCGGTTGTCCGACGGTGTTGCCGTGGCATCGGGAACCGTGGGCGTGGCAGGCTGGGCGGCTGTGGCCTGCGCCGAGGCCGTCGCAACTGCTTCCGCTGCACCGGCCTGCTGCTGCGCCCATGCCGGCGTGGCGCTCAGGCCCGCGGCCAAGATCCACAGCGCCGTGGCGCTTTTCAGCCGCGCGTGTGCGCCAAGCCGCTGTCCCGTTGCCAGTTCCATCTCGTTCCCCTCTCGCTTCAACGCGCCGTTGGCGGTGCGTTACTGATGACACCGGTGTCTGTCACTGGCCCCCGGAAAGGCCCGGAAAGAGCGTGCCCGCGATTGCCCGCGCGCCGGTCGCACCTCTCCTCGAACGCAGCTATTCTAACGCAAATTCCGACCGGTCCACTTGACAGAGTAACCGGTGTCATAGCCAACGTGAACCGGCGTGCGACGGCTGTCAAGGCGGCTGCACGCGGAGGATTGTGGAGGATGAGACGATGCGATTTGCAGCCGGAATCAGTGCCTTTCTGCTCGCAACCGGCTGCACCCATCTGCTGGCTGGCAACGGCCGTTCCGAAGGCATCGTCTGGCGCTTCGACAATCTCCAGCGGATCGGCGGTCATCTCGTGCGGATCGAGGGCCAGCCGCGGCTCTTCGCCACAGCCGCGGGACCGGCGATTGCATTCGACGGGGTGCATGATGCGCTGTTCATACCGGCGCACCCGCTAGCCGGCGCAAAGACCTTTACATTCGAGGCCGTCTTTCGACCGGACGGCGGCCCCTTCGAACAACGATGGTTCCATCTCGCGCAAGCCGATCCGGAGGCACCGCCCGGAACATACCCGCCGGTGCAAGCGAGCGGGCCGCGATTCCTGTTCGAGATTCGAGTCGTCGGCAACAGCTGGTACCTGGACGCATTCACCGCCGGTCCCGGTTACTCGAAGACTCTCGTAGCACCCGAACAGCGATACCCCATCGGCCATTGGTACGATGTTGCGCAGACCTACGACGGGCACACGTATCGGAGCTACGTAAATGGGAGATTGCAGGCCCAGGCCGAACTCAGCTTCACGCCGCAGGGACCCGGTTTCGCCTCGGTCGGAACCCGGATCAACCGGCGCAACTACTTTCACGGCGCGATCTATGCGGCTCGCTTCACCCCGCGCGCCCTTGCTCCCGGCGAATTCATGAAGGTCCCGCCAGCGCTCGAGCGCGTCCCTTCGCGCTAGGTGCCCGGCTGAATGTAAGGCACGCGGGCGAACAGTTCGCGCTGCTCGCGACGCGGATCGTTCTCCGTGTGCGGCGGAACGTCGAAGATCATCGTCGAACGCTGCGGCAGGCGGTACATCGGCCAGAACGGCAGGCCTCGGTGGTTGGGATCGCCCCGTGCGGCGAAGGTCATGAAGGAGCGCATCACGACGTCGCTCGCCGCACGCGCGGCGGCTCCGGTACCGGTGAATGAGCCCGGCGCGTCGATCGTCCCGAACGCCAATGGGATGTCCATGGTGTGGGGTGCGCCGCGCCAGGGGTCCGTCGGAGAAGCGAAATCGACCTGGTAGACCCAGGTCGGAGCATGGGCCTTTGCCCGCGCTTCCGCTTCTTCGACCTGACCACGCCAGCTGCGTCCGGCCGTTGTGGCGGCGTAGAATATCTGTTCCGGCGTATAGGCCGGGAACATCCGCCGGTACTCCGAAACGACCCACTCGGGCAGGATATCGATCTTCAACTCCGGGGCCATGCGCTCGGCGAGATTGTCCCAGGTTAGACCGGCCATCTTCGCGCGCGGGATAAAGGCGCGTGTTTCGTCGTGCGTATTGCCGAGCATCATCGGGATGGCGTTGGACTGCGGATTGGCGTCGGGCCAGAACGGGTGGCGAGTGAGCCACTTCATGTCGAGCACGGGCCCGAAATAGAGGCCGCCGCCCATCACCGGGTCCGTGGCGTCAAGCGCGTCGACAAGCCGCTCTACCGGCATGGCGACGAGATCTGCCGGCGCGGCTTTCAGCCTTGCGAGATAGGCGCGTGCCCGCTCGGTCGCGTGCAGCGGCCCGGATGCAGTCACCTGCTGACCGCTCATCGTGATCGCTCGCTGGAACAGCCCTTCTGCCGCAGGCATGCCCATCATGGTCGCGATCTTGGCGCCTCCGCCTGATTGGCCGAACACCATCACGCGAGAGGGATCGCCGCCGAAGGCTGCAATATTGTGCCGGATCCACTCGAGCGCGAGAATGAGGTCCAGTTGGCCAAGATTGCCGCTGTCCGGAAAGCGCGGATCGAGACGCGCAAGATACAGATAGCCAAGCGCGTTCAGCCGGTGATTGACCGTGACGACGACGGCCCCGCGGTCCGCCAGATGACGCCCGTCATTGAGCGGATCGACGACGCTTCCGGTCGAGTATGCGCCGCCGTGAATATAGACCATGACCGGGAGGTTCGCCCCGCGCCTGCCTTCCGGCGTCCAGACGTTCAGAAACAGGCAGTCTTCGCTTTGCGGCTTGTACGTGTTGTTGCGCTGCGGCGCCGACGGCCCGAAAGCAGAGGCGTCGATCACGCCGTGCGCGCGCGGCGGTGTCACGGGCGCACGAAACCGCGCGGCCGTACCGTAGCGAATGCCACGGAAGACCTGCAGCCCGCCCTCGCTCGATCCACGAACAAGGCCGAGCGACGTCTCGACGGTGCCAGATCTCGCACTGGCTGCACCATGAACTATCGTCGGAATCGCGGCTGCACCAAGTACGAACGAGCGTCGCGTGATCATCGGCGAACGTCCAGATTGCCTGCGAGAAACGAATCAAGGTCCGCCGGCCCAAACAGGCTCGAATCGCCCGGCAAGCTATGCTTGAGGCAGGACAGCGCCAGTCCGTAATTCACTGCCCGCTCGTTTGGCGCCCCGCTGAGCACACCGTGGAGCACGCCGGCGGCGAACGCGTCGCCCGCGCCGATCCGGTCGACGATTCCGGCAAGCACCGTTTCATCCGTTTCGAATTCGGCGTCGGGCGTGTCGATTCGTGCCGCCATGCGGTGGCGGTCAGCATCGTCGATTTGCCGACTGGTCGAGGCGATCAGCCGAAGATTGGGAAACCGGTCGAACGCCGCTTCCGCAGCTTCGCGTCGCCGCTGCCTGCCATCGCCTTCAAATTCCCGACCAAGCAGGAGTGAAACATCACGGTGATTCCCGAACAGGATGTCCGCCTTGCTCACGAGTTCACCGAGAATCGCCTTGGGATCGGACTCCCAAGCCTGCCAGAGCTGTGCGCGATAATTACCGTCGAACGAGACCGTCAGGCCGAGCGCACGGGCAGCATCCGCCGCCGCGAGTGCGGCTTGCGATGACCGCGCGCCGAGAGCGGGCGTGATTCCGGACAGATGAAGCAGCGCGGCACCGTCAAGCAGCCGCTGCCAGTCGAACTCGCTTTGGTTCGCCTGTGCGAAGCTGCTGCCCTCGCGATCATAAACGATCGATGAGGGACGCAGCCCCGCACCAGCGGACAGGAAATAGAGTCCCATCCGGCCCGGCCCGCGTCCGACGCCGTCGGTCGACACTCCGCACCGCCGCAGATAAGCAATCGCGGCGTCCCCGAGGGGATTGTCGGGCACGCGGCTGACCATCGCCGTTTCGTGCCCCAGGCACGCCAGCCCGACGGCAACGTTCGCCTCGGCGCCGCCGACATGCACGTTCAAGCGGCCGCTCTGAAGCAGCAGCTCGCGACCCGGAGCACTCAGCCGCAGCAGCAGCTCGCCGAAACAGACAATTTTGGCGCTCACCGGGCCAACCAGCCGCCGTCCACCGCCAGGATGTGGCCCTGCACGTAATCGGATGCATCAGACGCGAGAAAAACGACCGCACCGGCGAGATCGGACGGCTTGCCCCAGCGCCCGAGCGGGATCCGCTCGATGATCTGCCGGTTTCGGACCTCGTCCGATTGCAGCGCCGCGGTATTGTTGGTTGCAATATAGCCCGGGGCGATGGCGTTCACGCAGATGCCGCGAGCCGCCCATTCGTTCGCGAGCAGCCTGGTGAGGCCGGCCAGTCCGCTCTTCGAAGCCGTGTAGCTCGGGACCCGTATGCCGCCCTGGAAGCTTAGCATGGAGGCGATGTTGATGATCTTGCCCCGACCCTTCGTCACCATGTGGCGGGCGGCAGCCTGACACAGGAAGAACACAGACTTGAGATTGGTATCCATCACCGCATCCCAGTCTTCCTCGCTGAAGTCGAGCGCGTCGGCTCGGCGGATAGTTCCGGCATTGTTGACGAGGATATCCAAGCCGCCAAGCTCGGCGATGGTCCTGTCGACGAGCTCCTGGACGGGCGCGATGCTGGATAGGTCGGCGCCGATGATCGCGGCTCGCCGGCCGGCGGCGCGCACGCGCTCGGCCGTTTCCTCGGCCGGAGTGCGCCCGACGAGGGCAACGTCGGCGCCCGCTCCGGCCAGCGCCAACGCCAGCCCTTGCCCGATGCCGGTGTTCGCGCCGGTGACGACGGCGACCCGGCCGGCAAGGTCGAACATGTCGGTCATTGCAGCTGACAGATGTCGAGGACATTCATGTCCGTATAGTCCTGGTTCTCGCCGGCCATCGCCCAGATGAAGGCGTAAGACTTCGTGCCCGCGCCCATGTGGATGGACCACACCGGGCTGATCACCGCTTCTTCATTGGCGACGACGATGTGGCGCATGGCTTCACCTTCGCCCATGAAGTGCATCACCCGGTCATTGTCGCCGTCGAGTTCGAAATAGAAATAGATTTCGCTCCGGCGCTCATGAATGTGCGGCGGCATGGTATTCCAGACGCTGCCGGGCTTCAGGACCGTTAGGCCCATGACCAGTTGGGCGCTGTCGCACACCCCTGGAATGACGAGCTGATAGATCGTGCGCTGGTTCGACTCCTCGAGGCTGCCCCGCTCCAGAGCATTGGCTTCGGCAATCGACAGCTTGCGGGTCTGGAAGGCCTTGTGGGCAGGACAGGACGCCAAATAGAAACGTGCGCCCGCGCCGGAGAATACGACG
Organism: Sphingomonas sp.; assembly: GCA_025981625.1. Next base: position 15,066 of record JAICXF010000005.1, read on the forward strand.
TCCTTGGCACCCATGGTCACGAACAGGCAATCCTTGTTGCCAAGCTCGAAGCGCTCGCCGTCCACGGTGACCGCCCCAGGCTGCGTTCCGACGTTGACGATCGCCAACTCGCGCCGCTCCAGGAACGGGTGACCGGCGGCGGAGGCAGGCTCCACCTGCTCGGGCAATCGCACGTCCGACTTACCGACCAGGACTCCGCCGATCACGAACCGGTCGGCGTGGGTGTAGTTGAGAACGACCTCTCCCTCGCGGAACAGGTTCGGGATGAGGTAACGGTCCCGAAGCTCGTCACTGGAGACACATTCCATCATGTCTGGGTGCGTCGCGTAGTAATTGCGTTCGAACATTTGAAACTCGCTCCGTTTCAGGCTTCCAGCGGTTGCCGCTCACTAACCCCTATTCGCGGCCAACCAGGCCGTATGCAGGTAACCGGTGTCAGTGCAGCCGACAAGACGCCGCCGCTCGGCTACTCAGATTTTGGCGGAGCAACCGAGCCGCGCCGCACGAGCGTCGAAACGAACATCGACGGCTCATCGACATCACTTCCCGGATCGATGATGTCCCCGACCAGCTTCAGCGCCGCCGAACGACCCATCGAGACCGTCGGCCAGCGGATGGTCGTCAGCGGGGGCCAGATGTGCGACGCGATGGCTGTGTCGTCAAAGCCGACGATCGACAGGTCCTGCGGCACGTCCAATCCGCGCTGCAGCGCCGCGTGGAGCACCCCGGCGGCCATTTCGTCGTTCGACGCAAGGATTGCCGTTGGCCTTGGGACCAGGTCCAGAAGAAGGTTGCCGGCGCGCGCGCCGGATTCGAACGTGTAGCTGCCTTCCGCGATAAGGCTTCGAGGCAGCTTGATGGCCGCCGCGGAAAGCGCGTCTTCGTAACCGAGCCGCCGTTCAGCGGCGGACCGGAATCCGTGCGGACCTTCGATGAGACCAATCCGACGGTGACCTTGCTCGATCAGATAATTGACCGCCTCGCGAACGGCTTCACGATCGTTGGAGGCAACCAGATGGTCCGGATCGTCGAGTTCCGCGGAGCCCATGCGCGTGTAGCGCACCCCCAGTTCCTCGCACAAACGCGCGAGCGCTTCATTCTCGGACAGCGGCGGCATGATGACGACCCCGAAAAGCCGCTGCCGCTCGAGGAAGTTGCGGATGTCCTCGAGCATCCGGGGCGAGGTTCGGTCAAGCGGACGCACAACCAGTCCAAAGTCCGTATCGTGAAGAGCGTCGAGGATTCCCTGCTGGACATTGATAACCGTCTGAGCGTTTGGATTGTCGTGGATAAGGCCAATCAGCGAATTGCGACGCAAGGCCAGCGCGCGGGCCTGCGGATTCGGCACATAGCCGAGCTGCTTGATGACCTTCTCTACTCGTCCGCGCGTATCGTCGTTCAGAAGCGGCGAATTGTTGATCACTCGGCTGACGGTCTTTTTGGACACGCCGGCAATGCGCGCAACGTCATTGATCGTTGGCAGCTTGCCGTTTCTTTTGTGTTCCGAAGTTTCCGTGCCGTCGACCATCACACCTCTGCTGTTCGAATAACCACTGTTAAGAGTCTTGCCAACGCTTGCCGCTTGCGAAACTCCGCGGCGATGCATAGCTTATGACACCGGTTTCCAATGAATATTGCAAGTCACCCCGAGACTCTTGAGCACATTCCGGCCGTTATCCAGGTCCACGAGGATGACGAGGTGGGAGTCGCGCTGCAGGCAATTCAGCCGGGTCAGCTGGTCGACGTCGCAGGCCGGCAAGTGCGTGCCCGCGACGCGATCGAGACGGGACACAAAATCGCGCTCCACGACATCGCCGAAGGCGCCACGGTCCGGAAATACGGCTGGCCGATTGGCCGTGCCACCAGCGACATCGCCGCAGGCGCGCATGTCCACACCCATAATCTTGCGACCCTGCTGACTGGCGTCGAAGGCTACAGCTATCGGAAGCTTCCCGCCTCCCCGCTTCCATCGGCAAATGACGCCCGGTTTCTTGGCTATCGGCGAGCGGACGGCGCGGTCGCAACGCGGAATGAAATCTGGATCCTGCCCACCGTCGGCTGTGTCGCTCGGACCGCGGAGCGGATCGCGGACATCGCTCGGGGGCGCTTCTCGACTGATGTCGACGGGGTTTATGCTTTTCAGCATCCGTTCGGATGCTCGCAGCTCGGCGACGACCTTGCCGCGACCCGGTCCGTGCTCGCTTCGCTGGCCTGCAATCCGAACGCGGGCGGCGTGCTGGTCATCGGCCTCGGCTGCGAGTCCAACCAGCTTAACACACTGCTGGATCTCATTCCGGAGCCGCTCCGCGACAAAATCCGCACGCTCAAAGCTCAGGCCGAAGAAGACGAGATTGAAGCTGGACTGGCCCTGGTCGAGGATCTGGTCGCGGAGGCCGCTCGGGCGAAGCGCGAGCCCGTGCCGCTCTCCAAGCTGGTCATTGGTCTCAAGTGCGGTGGCTCGGACGCCTTTTCGGGGCTCACGGCCAATCCCCTCGTGGGCCGAATATCGGACCTCGTGATCGGCTCCGGCGGCTCTGCCATCCTGACGGAAATCCCCGAGATCTTCGGCGCCGAGCGGATGCTGATGGCGCGCGCTCAAAGCGAGGGGGTTTACGACAAGCTGGTTGCCGTAGTGAACGATTTCAAACGCTACTTCCTGTCGCATAATCAGCCTGTCTCGGAGAACCCCTCCCCCGGCAATCTACAGGGCGGTATCACGACCCTCGAAGAGAAGTCGCTCGGCGCGATTCAAAAGGCCGGCCGCGCACCGGTTGCCGACGTCATCCGTTATGGCGATCGGATCCGCGCGTCCGGACTGACACTGCTCGAGGCGCCGGGAAATGACGCGGTTTCCTCGTCCGCGCTCGCCGCGGCCGGCGCCACGATGATCTTGTTCACCACCGGGCGAGGCACTCCACTGGGATTTCCGGTCCCCACCGTGAAGATCGCGACCAACAGCGCACTTGCCCAGCGAAAGAAGAATTGGATCGACTTCGATGCGGGCGGCACGCTCGAGCATGGGTTCGACGCGAGCTCGACCGGGTTGCTGTCGCTGATCACCAGCATCGCGTCGGGCGAAAGCACCGCGGCCGAACGCAATGGAGAACGCGAGATTGCGATCTGGAAACGCGGTGTAACGCTGTGATCGCGGCCTCATCGCTGCCGGGCTGACCAACGGCATGGTCGATCCGGTGAAGATGGCGAGATCGGATAAGCGACAAGCGATAAAGACGGCTAAATTCGTCGCCCCGACATTGCAGATGACACCGGTTTCCTTTAGCTCGATGATGAAATGGGGCCGGAGGGAGCGTGACAGTTACAACCAGTGAAGCCGCAGCAATTGCGGAACGGTTTCTTACCGCGCGACGCGCTGCGACAGGATTGGCCGAGTATCCTGGAGAGATGCCCGAGACTCTCGATGGAGCCTACGCGATTCAGGATGCCGCGATTGCGGCGTGGAGCCGTCCCGTGGTCGGCTGGAAGGTGGGGCGGGTTCCGTCCGCGCTGGTTTCGCGTTTTGGGACCGATCGGCTCGCCGGTCCGATATTTTCAAGCCGTCCGGACGGTGCCGCCAACGATGGTCCCGAAATGCCCGTCTTCGGACTGGGCTTTGCCGCTGCCGAGGCGGAGTTCCTCCTGAGGATCGGACGTTCGCCAAAGCTTGGACAGTCGCGATTCTCGCTCGAAGAAGCAGCGGACCTCATCGACGCAGTGCACGTCGGCATCGAGGTCGCGAGCTCTCCCCTGGGCGCGATCAACGCCCTCGGGCCGGTTGCCGTCGTATCGGACTTCGGAAACAACAATGGCCTGGTCATTGGCGACCCCATTCCCGACTGGCGAAACTCCGGATTCGAGGAATCGTCAGTGACAACCCTGATCGACGGAACCGAGGTCGGAACAGGGCGCGCCTCGTCATTTCCGGATGGAGCGATCGGCTCGGCCCGGTTCCTATTCGAGTTGATGGCGAAGCGCGGCATCGAGCTTCAACCGGGGCAGTGGATTTCGTCGGGCGCGGTGACCGGCGTCCACGACGTCCGCCCCCGGCAGCTCGTCGAGGCGCGGTTCGGCCAAGGCCTGAGCGTTCGCTGCCGGCTTATTGCGGCAACTGCGGACCAGCTGACTGCCGATTGTCGGTGACACCGGTTTTCCGTAGAACCACGAGTCAAGGGTTCCTCACGAGGAGCGAAGAGGGTGAATAAGGTATGGCGAGGAGCCTAGCTGAAGAAACTTCGGCGCCTGCGGCAGCGAAAGTCGGCCGAGTGCGATGGATCGTCGTCCTCTTGCTCTTCGCGGCGACGGTCATCAACTATGTCGACCGGCAGATGATCGGCCTGCTGAAGGATCCGCTCAGCAAGGAATTCAACTGGCACGAAACCACCTATGCCGACATCGTCTTCTACTTTCAGCTCGCCTACGCGATCGGCTACATTTTCTTCGGAAACATTGTCGACCGAATCGGCTCGCGGCTAGGTTATGCCGTCGCCTTCCTGATCTGGACGGCAGCGCATATGCTCCACGCCGCGGCCAGCTCGGTGGCCAGCTTTGCCGCGGTCCGGTTCATGCTCGGAATCGGTGAAAGCGGCAGCTTTCCGTCCGCGCTCAAGTCAGTGACCGAATGGTTCCCGAAGAAGGAGCGGGCATTCGCGACCGGGCTGTTCAACGCCGGAAGCAATCTCGGCGCGATCATCACGCCCTTCATCGTCGCGTTCCTGGCTCCGCTTGTCGGATGGCGCGGCACGTTCGTGGTAACGGGCGTTTTCGGCATTCTGTGGCTGATTGCCTGGCTCGCCGTTTACCGACGGCCGGAGCAGGCGAAGAGGCTGTCAAAGGCGGAGCTCGCCTATATCGAGCAGGACGCGCCGGATGCCGCAGCGCCGGTTCCGTGGACGCGGCTTCTGACGCGCAGGGAAACCTGGGCGTTCGCCATCGGCAAATTCCTGACCGACCCGGTCTGGTGGATGTTCCTGTTCTGGCTGCCGGATTTCCTGCACAAGCGGCACGGCCTCGATCTCACCACCTTCGGTCCGCCGATCGCGGTCATCTACATCGTCTCGGACCTGGGTTCGATCGGCGGCGGCTGGCTGTCCTCGCACCTCATCCACCGCGGCTGGACCATCAACGCGGCGCGCAAGTCGACGATGCTGATCTGCGCGCTCGCAGTGACACCCATTTTCTTCGCCCGCTACGTCGACGGCCTGTGGGCCGCGGTGGCCATCATCAGCCTCGCCGCTGCCGCCCACCAGGCATGGTCGGCGAACCTCTACACGATCGCGTCCGACATGTTCCCGAGGAAAGCGGTTGGATCGGTGTACGGGATTGGAGGAACTGCGGGCGCGGTCGGCGGCATGCTATTCTCGCTGTTCATCGGCGAAGTGCTCGAGAAGAGCGGCAACTACACGCTCATCTTCCTCGTCTCAGGCTGCGTGTATCTGATCGCATTGCTCATCATCCACCTGCTGAGCCCGCGACTTGCGGAAGCGAAGGTCGCCGACGCCTGAGCGTCTTCCCGGATAGCGCTGAATTCTACCTATTCGCCATCCCGGCGGTGGTGTTGATCGGACTTGCAAAAGGCGGGTTTACCGGGCTCGGAGCGCTGGGCACCCCGCTCATGGCGCTTGGAATGGGCGACCCGGTCCGGGCTGCCGCGATCCTGCTGCCCATCCTTGTTGCACAGGACGTCGTCGGCGTGGTCGCGTTCCGAAGGACATGGAGCAGGCGAATTCTCGCGGTCATGCTTCCCGGTGCCATCATCGGAATCGGCCTCGGTTACCTCGTTGCAGCAACCATCTCCGAAACCGCGGTCATGGCCGTGCTCGGCGCGATTTCGATCCTGTTCGGGGCCTTTCGCTTGTGGGCTGAACACGGGCGGAGAATATCCGCTCCCGCCAATTCACCGGCCTGGGTTGGCACCTTGTTCGGCGTCGCGACCGGCTTCACGAGCCAGATCGCCCACGCCGGCGGGCCTCCATTTCAAATGTGGGTGATGCCGCAAAAGCTCGACCGCGACACGTTCGTCGGCACCTCGGCCATCTTTTTCGCGGCGGTGAACTGGATGAAGGTCCCGGCCTATGCGGCGCTTGGACAATTCACGGTCGCGAACGCCTTCGCCACGCTCGCGCTCTTGCCAGTCGCGGTGCTGTCTAGCTTCGCCGGCGTGAAGCTGGTCCGCAAAGTGCCGGCGGAGCGCTTCTATGTCATCGTTTACTGGCTCATGATCGTCGCCGGATCAAAGCTCATGCTGGACGGCATCGGGATCGGGTGATCCCCTAAGGCAAGGTGACCTCGTTGTTCAGGCGAGTCACCTCAGGCGCGTCGCCCGGCAGGCTGATCGAAATCCGGCTGCCATGAGCCTCCATTGCGGACGGCAAAGTCACTCGCACTTCCGCCGTCTTCGGTCTGAGATCGAGCGGTGCAGCCAGCGGCGGAATTGCGGCGCTCGCCAGGACCCGCCCCGAAGCGTCGCGAACCTGGAGAGTACCACCTGCGGTTGGCGCGGCACCGAGACTGTGAACTGTCACGGAGAGCTGGCGGCCGGCAAGCCGCACGTCACTTCCGCCGATGCCGAGGTCGGGGCGCCGCTCCACGGGAGTCGTCGGCCGGTCGAGCGTGAACTCGAGCACGGTCGTCTGGCGCGGTGCGAACGTGACGTTCACCGACGCACTGCGCTCGAGGGGAACTTCCTCACTCTTGAGGGCAGCATCCGCCTTGTCGTCACCGTTCGAATCGATGCCGCTGGTCATCCGCCAGACTCCGGCATCGACATCCCAGCCGGTCATGCGCGCCAGTTGCGGCTGGTCGCTCATGTTGTACGCGATCACCTTGAAGTGGTTTGGCGTGGCCCCCGGAACGAGCATCGCCACCTGCTCGGCACCATTGGCATCCGCGAAGCGCCAGCTCACGCTGTTCCCGGGCCAGGTCTGGTTTCGCCGCAGCGCAATGCCGCCAAGCCGCTCACGCTGGAGGATCTCGTTCGGTTGATCGACGCGGTCGGACCACCAATGGCCTTCCGTCAACATGTACATGTTCTGCGACTTGGACCGGATCGCCTCGGCATGGAGCTTGTCGAGCGACGCCTTGTCGCCGGTCATGTCCCACGCAACATATTGGCCGAACGGCCCTGACGGCTTCTCGGTAAGCGCCTTGCCCCAATCCTTCCGACGGCCGAGGACATCGATCGCATTCTCGTTGATTTCGGCAAGCGTCGATGGAGCTTCGTCAACGCGAGTCTCGAGCGGACGAAGATATTTCGAGTCTCCGCTCCAGCGATATGAGGCCCATGCGGCCTGCAGCGGCGTCGTCAGCCCGCCTCGGTCGCCGACCCGTTCGGCATCGGTGCGCCAGTTGATCTCGTTCGGGAAGCTCCAGCGTCCGTCCGCGCCTTTCTTGCCGTGCGCGAGCCAGCCGTCGATAGTCCCCGTAACCAGCGCGCGCGCCTGCGGATTGCCGTTGTAGAGACCGATCAGGATCGGGGCGTGCAGCACCGTGAAGGAATAAGGCTTCTGCCATTCCCATGGCCCTTCGCGGTATATCTTGCGCCCGCCATACCAGTTGCTGGCGAAGTGCATGTGGCCGGCGGGATTCGCCAGAATGACGTTCTGGAGCGCGCGCACCGTGTCCATCAGCCGCTCGATCGACTTCGGCTCGCCCCAGTTGAGGTACAGCCGCTCCGCGTCCGAATTCAGCCCTTCCTCATAAGCGTGCAGCTCATCCGTGGTGATGTAGCCGAGACCGTTCACCCGCATCCCGTTCTTGTAAACGGCATCCGAAAGAGCCCGCAGCGACGTGTTGATCTTGTCCGGATCGACACCCATCAGCGCGAGCCCCGGCCATTGCTCCGTAAGGTCGACGTCGTCGGAAATGCCGCCGCCGAAATCGCCGTATGGCACCTGGCGATTGTCGATCCACCAATTCACGAAATGACGCACCAGCTTCAGATCTTCGAGCTGACGAAAGGCCCACAGCGGCACGCCTGCCGGGGGTTGCGGCTGCGTAAACGGCAGCGGCCCTTGGGCATTGTAGCTGATGTCGGCCCAATACTCCCGCGCCAGCCGATTATCGGGATCGACCTTCAGCAAATCCGAGATGTCGCCGAACAGCCTGCGGTAGAGCGCCTCGCGCTTCGATGCCGTATGCTCCTCGACCAGGAAGCCCCAATTGTCCTTCACCTGGTTGAAGCGGTCGGCGACATGCTCCTTCATCGCCTCCTCGCGGGGCTTGAACACGAGACGGATGTTCATTCCCTTGAGATCGGAGGGACCGAAATCGGGCGCTGCCGAAGCGACCGTCAGATAGAAACTGTCATCGGTCAGGATGCGGTCGCGGGTATCGAGCCAGAGCGTGCGCGCCTCGCGCGGGCGGACCGAGACCGAAACGTCGATCAGGTCGCGTTGCGGCCAGATCGGATCCTTCACGCGGATATCGAGCGGAATCAGGCCGGCGGCGTTGGGCTGTACATTCAGCGGCGGAATATCGATTGCGACGCCGTCGAGGCCGTCGTGCACGTTTTCCCAGCCGTAATTCCAGGCGCGCGACGGAGCTCTGGCCGGCAGCGCATCGCCGAAGCCCGACGGAATCAGGATATGGACGATCGGCGAGCTCCCGGCCTTGCGCTGGACCGTGCCGGTCGAGGTGGGATCGCCGGCTGCTGCGGCGGCTCGTCCGCTCGATGCGCCGGCGGGGAGGGCAACCACCGTCTCTCGCTCATCGGCGGGATAGCGCCCCTCGATGAACCGGGTCAGCGGCTTCAGATTGCCATAGTCGGGCGCTGCATCCGGATTCACCGTGTAGCTGAGCTTCAACGTTCCCTTGGGCTCCTCGCCCGCCGTGACGTCATAGGCCCAGATCTCCTGGATCGGGGTCTCCTGCGCGACGTTGGTGAAGCGCAGCCGCCCACCCTCGCGCTCGGGGAAACTGTCGAAGGTGCGGACCACTCCTTGCGGTCGGCGAGCGAGGTTTCGCCAGTGCTGGCCCTCACCGGACCAGCTCAGATCCCCGTAGGCCGCGCCCCTGATCTCGACCCGGTTGAATTTCTCGCCCGCGGGCACCGCAAGGTCATAGGCCTTCCCGCCTTCGACATAGACGTTCCAGTCCGGAAGCTCGAAATAGTCGTCGCGGCCGGGCAGTCGGGAACGGTTGTATACGCCGGGCCAGGTGGTCTCGCTGATGCCGTCGACACCCTTCCACATCCATTCTTTGAGATCCTTCGCGTCGGCGAATTCCACCTTGCGAATGCGCGTGGATGGGGATGCCAACACCGGCGGGCTCGCGCGGTCCCAGCCGTAGCGGTGCAGCCATTCTTCCCGGCGCCCCGCAGCGGACACGGGCACGGCTGCGTCCGGCTCCTGCTTGCGCGCCAGTGCCGCGACCGACTGCGGCGCGAGCATTGCGTCGTAAATCCGGATTTCGTCGACGTCGCTGCCGCGCATGAATGAATAGCGGCTCTGCACCTGGTGCGGAGAGACGACGCGCGCGGCCAGTCCGAATTGGTCGAGACCGGTATCGTAATCGGCCTTCGTGTCCTTGCGCGCGGCCTCTCGGCCATCGACGTACAGGCGCACGCCGACATTTTCGTCCCAACTGAACGCCAGGTGGTGCCAATCGTCCGGCTTGGGCAGTCCGTTCAGACGAAAGGAAACGCGCGTTCGAGCGAGGTTGGCGTCCGTGACGAAAGCATCAAAGCCGTGACCGTTCCAGTCGATGCGGAGCCAGGCCATGTCCCAGCTCGTGTGATCGGCGAAGCCGACGCGAAAGATGTTGAATGGCGCCTCGCCAACCCGTGTGCGTGAGCGCCAGAAGAAGGAGAGCGTGCCCCGTTGCGCGTAGATGTTGCCGGGCGCGTTCCACGTCACCACGCCATCGTCGTCCCAATGAATGGCGCCTCCGATCGCGCCGTCAGGGACGATCCGGACCTTATCCTTGAAATTGGGCACGGGATCGCCGCCGGCTTTGTCGGCGATGAAGCCCTGGTCGGCCGAGAGGCGGAAGAGAAGATTAGGCGCATCGGCCCGGGACGGGCTGGCGGCACAAAGCGCCGCGATCATCGCAGTCCCAGCGAGTTGCGCCCGCATCGTGGGCTTCCACTTCCGCCGCATACATGTCCCTCCCGGATTCACTCGACTCACCCACCGCAGCACCGCTCTAGCGCCGGGCGAACGCTTCACCTTCATAGGAACATTATGACACCGGTATCAATCTGGTTTTCAATCTCCACTCCGTCGCGCAGCTATGCGTGCGGACGGCCGCTGGCGAGAGCGTTGAGATAGCGTTCGAGATTGGTGCTGCCATCGGCCGCTACGCCACCCGCGCTATCGTCCTTCGCCGGGTTGAGTCCGTGTCGCCGCTCCCATGCGTCCGGCATCCCATCACCGTCGCTGTCGCGGGGTGCTGGAGCCGTGGCGAGGACCGGCCACCCGCCGACATCGCGCTGGCTATCGATTTGTTGACCCGTGCGCGTGCGGACCCCCTCAATGATCGCGGCGTCGACCGAGTCTCTCGCAATGGAATCGCCGGCGCTGGCGAGAACCTTCCGGTACGCCGCGGCTGGCGGGTCGTCGGTCACCGGTGGCATCGGAACGGGCGAGGTCAGCCGATAGCCTTGGGGCTGCACGCCGTTGACCAGAGTCCAGGGGTCGGTCGGTACCGCGCCGTTCATGCTGTTGCCCGCGAAATAAGCGTGCGCGAGCACGTCGGATTCGTGGAACGCCACGGGTTCCTTGGACTGTGGCCCCATGACGTATGCGTTGTTGACGAAATTGTACTGCGACAGGGTCGCGGCGTCGGCGTTGTAGCCCGACCAGCCCCTGCCCCAGTTATAGAATACGTTCGACCGGAAATCGAAGAATGCACCGACGGGATCGATGTCCGGCCCCGAGTAATTGCCCGGCCTCGGCATCCGGGCTTCGTGGTTCGCCCAGAGATTATGATGGAAGCTGATCCGGGCTCCGCGCCCTCCGCGAATGAGGCTGCCGTAGCCGTGCTCGCCCTTGGCATGCAGCGAATGGGTGAGCGAATCCGCGATAATCGACCATTGTACCGTCAGGTCATAAAATCCCTCGCCGGGCTTCGTGTAATTTGCCGATGCGGAGAGCGTCTCGTCGACGGACCAGCTGGCGGACACGTGATCGAGAATGATCCGGTGACCGGCGATGATCCATATCGCGTCCGACTGGGTCCGGGATTCGTCGCCCAGCCGCGAACGAATGAAGCGGATCACCACGTCATCGGCCGCAACCTCGAGCGGCTGGTCGCGAAGCGTAATGCCGCCTCCAGGAGCGGTCTGGCCGGCGATGGTGATGCGCGGCTCGGTGATCCTGAGCGGCTTGGCGAGCTTGATGGTGCCGGAGACTTTGAAGACGATGGTGCGCGGACCTGGCGTATCCACCGCCGCGCGCAAGCTGCCCGGCCCATTGTCGTCGAGGTTCGTGACGATCAGAACCTTGCCGCCCCGCCCTCCCAGCGAGAAGCGGCCGGCGCCCTCTGCTCCGGGAAAGGCGAGGTGCTGCGGAGCCGCCGCGGCCGCCGCGAGAAGGATGAGTGACAGCATGCGATTCCTCGATTGCGGTTAGGACAGCGACGACGCCGGGAGGCCGTTCACGAGCACCCGCTTGAGCGCGAGGTCTTCGGTGAACCGAATTATGCTGGGCTCGGTGACGCCGTCGAACCGGCAATCGAGAATGCTGATGTCGCGCACCGGGGCTCCGGGCAGTCCCTGGCTGTCGAGTACCCGCTTTGCCTGTGCGGCGCGAAGGCGTTCGATGACGATGTGGCGCAGGATCGGCTTGTACGGTCCCTTTGCACCCTCTTCATAATTGAAGTCGCAGGCAATCGCCGCGCGCTGGACCTGTCCCACCCGGATGTCCCGGAAGTAGAAGTCCTCGAGCACGCCGCCGCGGGCTGCATTGTTCTTGAACCGCAAGGCGTAATAGAGGTTCGGGCTGTCCATGACGCAGTTTTCGGCGAAAATTCGCCTTGCTCCGCCTGAGATTTCCGACCCGATCGTCACTCCTCCGTGGCCTTCCTTCATCCGGCAATTACGGATGACGATGTCCTCGCTCGGCGTATGAAGCCGCCGGCCATCCGCGTTGCGCCCCGACTTGACGGCGATGCAATCGTCGCCCGTGTCGAACGTGCAGCCCTCGATCAGCACCATCGAGCAGCTTTCCGGATCGCAACCGTCGTTGTTGGGCCCGTGACCATAGATGTCGAGGTTGCGGACGATCACGTTCCTGCACAGGACCGGATGCACCTGCCAGAAGGGGGCCCCGCGTAGCTTCACCCCTTCGATCAGGACGCCCTCGCAGCCATAGGGCTCAATGAACGACGGGCGGAGGTAGCTTCCGTCGCCGAACACGCGTTTCTCGACTGGAACTCCCGCTTCGGCCATCTGCGCCAGGCGCGCACGCGCGGGCCGCTGATCAGGCATCCCTTCTCGCCAGCCGTTGCTAACCGTGCCGCGCCAAGGGCCTTTCCATGCCCACCAATGGCTGCCGCTCGCTTGACCGTCGAGCGTACCCTCACCGGTGATGGCGATGTTTCGCTGCCGGTAGGCGTAAACCAGCGGCGAGTAGTTGATCAGCTCGAACCCTTCCCACCGAGTCCGCACCAGCGGGTAGTGCGAGGGGTCGGTCGAAAACAGCAACGTAGCGCCGCGCGCAAGGTGGAGCTCGACATTGGAACGCAGGTGGACGGCGCCGGTCAGGAAACGTCCCGGCGGGACCAGAACCCGTCCCCCGCCCGCTGCCGCGCAAGCGTCGATCGCCGACGCGATGGCGGCAGTCGCTAGCGTTTTCCCGTCACCTCTCGCGCCGAAACTCGTGATCGGGAACGTGCGCCGTGGAAACACAGGCGCCCGAAGCGAACCGGCGATGGCCTGCGCATGAGCCCAGGGATCGACCGGTCCTGCTCCGACGAGGGCCGCACCGCTCAGTGCGGCGCTCGCACCCAGCAGCTCCCGACGGGTTGTCCGTATCAGCATGTCGCCCGCTTCCGCCTGAATGTTAGAAAGAGAGGCGAAGACCCACGGTAATGACCCTGCCCGTGCTCGAATAAGTCTGGGTCACCGGGCTGGCGGCATACATTGTCTCGTAATCGGGCGCATTGGTGAGATTGCGACCCTCAAGCCTGATCTCCGCATATGGCGTGATATTGTATGCGAGCGCCGCATCCACGTTGAGCTGGCTTTCGCGATAGCGGAAGTCGGCGATGACCGGGGAATTGCAGGCGCCGCCATTGTTTGTGGTCAGGCCGGCATCGCAAGTGCCGCTGACGAGGGGGAAGCGATTGACATAGCGCGTCCGATAGGCGGCCGAGACCCGCGCAGACCAGATCTTGTTCTCATAGAACAGCGTCGCATTGAAAGAATCGGGCGAGGTATTGAGCCACGGCGCCGTCGCGTACGCGTTGCTTACCTTCGGATTCGATCCCGATTGGGTCACCGCCAGCACGGTGTTGGTCAGATAGTTCAGCTTCGACCAGATGTGCGTGTAATTGGCGGTGATCCCCATGTCGTCGAATGGGTGCGGCAGGAAAGTGAAGTTCGACTGCACGTCGAGTTCGACTCCCCGGATGTTTCCGCCGGGCGCATCCTGGAACTGGCGAACCGCCCACTCACCCCCGGCCTGAGTGTAGGCCCGCAGCGTCGAGCTCGTCATGTTCGCCACAACCTGCTGATAGATCGCCGGCTCGAACACGTCGGCGAGCGGCGCTTCGATGGCAATCTGCTGCGGGAAGGTGTCGATGTGCTTGGTGAACGCCGCGACCGCAATCAGGCCACCGCGTCCGAAATAGCGCTCGATACTCACGTCGAAATTGGTCGAACGGAACGGCTTGAGGTACGGATTGCCGACGGTGACCGTTGGTGCCGCGCCGGAACTTGATAAGCCGCTCGAGAAGGATGTCGTGCCGGGCGTCAAATTTTGCAGCATCGGTCGCGAAATCGTCTTCGACGCAGCGAACCGAACCAGCAAGCCGCGCGACGGCTCATAAACCGCGTTCAGCGCGGGCAGCCAGTCGGTATATTGGTTGTGCGCCGTGACCGGCAATCCAAGGACGCCGTCGGTTGCGCCGATCGAGCCGACACCCTTCTCGCGCGTCTGAGCGACGCGCATTCCAAGGTTGCCGCGCAGCGGATGTCCGAAGACGTCGAAATTATAGTCCACCTGGCCAAAGCCGGACAGATCATCCTCGGTCACGGAATTCCGCTGTCGACCATCGACAACCGCACGGAAATCGCCCCACTTGTTCACGCAATTGCAGTCGATCCCGAACTCCTGGACGAACTTGCCGAGATCCGGCGCATAGAAGCTCGTCGGCGTACCCTGCGATACGTCCAGGCCCTGGCCGAAGCCGACCGTCTTGCCGAGATCGGTGATGTTCAGGTGTGACTCGAGGAGCGTTGGATTGATCGCCTCAATGTCCTGGTTGCGCCGCGCCTGGTCGCTATTGAACTGATATTGCTTGCGCGTGGCGCCGAAGCGCAGGGAGAGGTTCTCGGGGATGAGATCCCAGGTGAAGTTGAGGCGACCGACCTTGAAGCTGTTATCGATATAGCCCTGGTAGAATCGGATCGTCGAAAGCCCCTTTACGAGCGACCAGCTATTGGGGTTGGCGACGTCGAAGCCGGGGCTGAAGATCGGCATCTTGCCGCCGTCACGCTCGTCGAAAACGTAATTGTCCTGGTCGATCGCATTGAACTCGGCGAGCAATCCGGTGAACTTGAATTCCGATTTGGACCAGCCGAGCGTGACATCGGCGTGGAACCGGTCCGTGAAGTCCTGGTGTCCGTTCAGCGACGCCTGCTTGAAAAGCGTGTTGCCGAACTGGGCATCCGCCGAGCTGCGCCAATCGACATCGTTCAGTTGGAGATAATCGGCCTGGCCCGCTGCATTGACATCGGCGGCCATGATCTTGGTCGCTGGACGCCCGATCAGCTGCGAATAGAAGCCGGTCTTGTTCGACGTTGCGACATAGCCCGGGGACGAGGGCGAATTGTAATAATCATAGGGATTGAGGTTGTTCGGATTGATGCTGTTGACCATGCCGGGCAGCACGGCCCCGCCATAAATCATGGCGCCGCAGTCGGTGGTCGCGCTCGGCACGCAATTCGGGTAGAGCGCGACCCGATCCGCGATGCCGCTGGAGGAAGTCGGCGAGCGCAACGTCCCTTGAGTGGCGCGCGTATTGGTCCCGTTCCGGTTGAGCCCGATGGTGGTGATCCCATCGTTGTCCGAAGTCTGATGATAGGTCGAGATCACTCCGTCGAGGATGATTTCGGTATGATCGGTCGGCTTCCACTGCGCGGTAAGCGTCGCTCCCAGACGCTTGTAACTCAGCTCCCGGCGCGAGATCGACGGACGCGCGGGAATGATCGTCGTCGGCGTGATCTTCGAATAGGCTGCGGGGTCGGACCCATAGATCGGGCCGGTCCCGGCCGTGGACGGCAAGGCGAAGCCAAACGTCGGCGGGCTGATGCCGTTGATCTGTGAATTGCGGTACGCATATTCGAAAGCGCCGATGCTGCGGCTGTACGAATCGACCGTCTGCTGCTGCCTTTGGTAGGAGATCGACCCCAGAACACCGAACCGGTCGGTGACCCGCTTCGAGAACAGGCCAGTGAGCCGAGGGCCGACCTTGTGCCCGTTCTGTCGATATTCGCCCTCGATCCCGATCGCGACGCGGTCCTTCTTGTAGGAGAGCGGCCGACCGGTCGTCAGATCGATGATCGCGCCGAGCGAACCCTCGTCGTCGGAGGCTGCCGTCGTCTTCGTGACCGTCACGGCGCCGAACAGATCCGAGGCGAACGTGTTGAAATCGAATCCACGAGTGCGGTTGCCGCCCGCGTCCGAGCTGTTGCCGCCCGCGACCGATTGCGCATCGACGCCATTCAGTCGCGTGAGCTGAAAATCTCCGCTCAGCCCCCGGATGGTGACTGAACGACCTTCGCCGTTGTCGCGATCGATGGACACGCCGGGCAGTCGCTGAATCGACTCGGCGACGTTGGCGTCGGGGAATTTCGCAATGTCCTCGGCGGTGATCGCGTCGATGATCTGATTGGACCGCCGCTTCAGGTTTACGGAGGCGGCAAGCGACGCGCGAAAGCCGGTTACCACGATCGCATTGGCGTCGGTCGGCTGTGCGCCCTGGGCGCTCTGTGGCTGGCTTGTTGTCGGCGCCTGCCCCGCCTGTGGCTGCGCAGAGGCAATCTCGTTCGGGATCGCCGCCTTTGAACTCGAGGCCGCTGCTGTTGTGTGAGAAAGCGCCGGCGACGGCATCACTGCCACGATTGCCATGGCTGCGCACGAGACGCTGCTGCGAAGCACCCCTTTGACCTGATTCATTCCGGCATCCCCTCCTGCCAGACGCCGACCTGGTCCCTGAATGGACGCAGATACTCGCCGTCCTATGACACCGGTAACATCAACCTTCGGTAATCCGCAACATGGCGTGCAAAAATTCCGTTTGAACGCGGTTTCGAGCCGCTTGAAAGCGCCTGGAAGGGCATTTCGGCAGAAAATGCAGGAAAACCGGTGTCATGGGCAAGGTGCTGCTGGTTGGTGCCCGGACGGCACGCTTACGTGGGGGCTATCGGCGAACTGCTGTGCAATGTTGCCGAGTCGCCGGCGTGTAGCCGACCGGCTCGTCAATCCTTTGGCGCGGCGATGGTGAAGGCGTGCTCGTCGCCGGCGATGCGCACCCGCAGGTGCAGCGTGCGGTCCTCGCCTTTATTGAACTTCAGCTTCTGACTGACGACCTCCCCGGCCGCGACCCGGCCGGGCTGAACAGTCGTATCTTGCAGCAGCGCCTGCTGAAGCGCCGCGATCTGCGCTTGTGCGGTCTGCCGGTCGATCGTCGGCTTCGACTTTCTTGCTACGCGGTTCGCTTGTCGTACCATCTCGTCGGCGCCGACGGTTGAGCCGCCGGTGAAATTGCTCACGTCGGGGTGCCCCGCACTGTCCACCTGCATCTGCGGCGCCGCATAGCCGCCTGCCACGGGAGCCGGGGGCGGTGCCGCCTCGACCGTCATCCCCGCCGCGGCGCGGACGTCATTGGTGAGCTGCTGGAGCGAACTCAGGGCTATGGCCTCGCCGCTCGGCTTGCTGATCGAAACCGACGTCGGCCCAAAGGGAACCGACGCGCCCGTGCTGTTCTGGGCGGCCACCTTGAGCACCAGACGGCCATCGTTGAGCTGCGGCTCGACGAGCAGGCTGACATTGCTGTGCGGCTGCCTGGACGTGGCGACGGCGGGACTGTCCGGCGCGGCAATCGCCGGCGAGGCCAACAGAAAGGCGGCACACAACGCAAGCATCCTCTTCATCCGGATCGGTCCTCTGCGATTCATGCCTGCAATCTCACGGGGCGGTTTACGGCGGTCATCTCCGCCGCACGGCAATGACGATCGATGAACTGCTGGTGCGTCGGCATTTGGCGAGCCGCTTCCGCGATCGCTGCACGCATTCCAGCAAGGACCTGGTCCACATCGCGGGGAGCGATCGACTCGACCATCGGGTCGAACGCCTCCGGTTCAATGCCCTGGCCGAGCAGCACCGCGACCCAGCTGGTCAGCTTGAACACATCGTAGCCAAGCTCGGGATAGCGCCCGCTACCGCGGAACATGGCGATCTTGCAGGCGAGCGTGTCAGGGATCGCCATCGTCCGGCAGTAATCCCAGAACGGCTCCCCCGAACGCTCGGTCGCGTGATAGTGGAGCACCAGGAAATCGCGAACGGACTCGGTCTCCTCGCGCGCTTGCCGGTTATATTCGTCGATGATGGGCGGATCGAAGCGCCGATCCGGGAACAGTCCAACGAGCTTGGTGATTCCGGTCTGAATGAGATGAATGCTGGTGGACTCCAGCGGCTCGAGGAAGCCAGAGGCGAGCCCCAGCGACACGCAGTTCTTGCGCCACTGCTCGGTTCGGCGGCCGGTGGTGAAGCGGAGCGGACGCGGATCCGTGAGCGGCGCTGCGTCGAGATTGGCGAGCAACTCGGCACGCGCGTCCTCGTCCGAGATGTATCGGCTGCAATAGACGTAGCCGTTGCCGGTCCGCTGTTGCAGTGGGATGCGCCACTGCCAACCGGCACTTCGGGCTGACGAACGCGTGTACGGGATGGGATCGGCAATGCGCTCGGTTGGAACCGCGAGTGCGCGGTCGCACGGCAGATAGGCCGACCAGTCTTCATAGCCGACACCGAGTGCCTCACCGATCAGCAATGCACGAAATCCGGTGCAGTCGATGAACAGCTCGCCGTCCACCCTTCTGCCGTCCTGCAGCTCAAGACCTTCGATAAAGCCGTCATCGGGGCGCAACTTCACTGCGGCAATTTTGCCCTCGACCCGTTCGACCCCTCTCGCGTCGGCCAGCGTGCGCAGGAACTTCGCATAGAGGCTTGCATCGAAATGGTAGGCATAGCCGTACGTGTTGAACACCGCTGGAGCGCCGGCCCCTCCGCGCTGGAACTTGCCCTGCAATGCGGCGACCGTGTTGAGGGAAAACTCGCCAATCGG
The DNA here is from genome assembly GCA_025981625.1 of Sphingomonas sp. Next base: position 33,567 of record JAICXF010000005.1, read on the forward strand.
AACCGGATATCCGAACGAGCGGGCGCGGAGCCACTGCTGATGGAACGGCGTCATTCCGAAGTCGTCGCCAAAACGGCCAAACGGATGGAAATAGCGGTGGCCAGGCCGGAGCCAATCGACGAACTCGATCCCGAGCTTGAACGAGCCTCTGGTCGCTCGGACGAACGCATCTTCGTCGATCTGCAGCAGCTGGTTGAACAGCTGAATGGTCGGAATGGTCGCCTCGCCGACCCCGACGATCCCGATCTCGTCCGATTCAACAAGGGTGATCTTCAGCCGTTCCGGGGGAAGCGCCCTGGACAACGCCGCGGCCGCCATCCAGCCGGCCGTGCCACCGCCCGCTATGACGACGCTGCGAATGGGCTCCGTCACGCGGCTTCGGCCATGCAGAAGCGCCGGATGAACGTCTCATGCGTCGGCATCGACTCGGCGATTCCGGCCAGCTCGGCGCGGCGACGAGCGAATATCTGCCGCAGCTGTTCGGTCGGGATATTGTCGACCAAGGCTTCGTAGCGGCGCGGAAGAAACCCGTTGCCGACAAGAATCGCAACCCAACTCGGCTCGGCGTAGCTGTCTTCGGTGTGACGCGGCACTTTGCCGCACGATCCGAACAGCTCGATCGTGTGTGCGAGGGTGTCGGGAAGCTCCATCTCGGCGCAATAGCGCCAGAACTCGCTGTCTCGCCGTTGCGTCAGGCAGTAATGAAGGATCAGGAAGTCCCGGATCCGTTCATGCTCGCCTGCGGTGAGGCTGTTGTACTCGTCGATCATGACCGGATCGAAGCTCTGGTCCGGGAAATACTGGACCAGGCGCGCGGCCGCCGTCTGGATCAGCTGAATGCTGGTCGATTCGAGCGGCTCCATGAATCCGGCGGCAAGTCCGATCGCGACGCAATTCTTGTGCCACGCCTTTTTTCGACGGCCCGCCGTGAACCGGAGTTGGCGTGGTTCGGCGAGCGGCGCTCCGTCGAGGTTCGATAGAAGCACGTCACGAGCTTCATCATCCACCATGAAGCCGCTCGAATAGACCAGGCCATTGCCGCTGCGGTGCTGCAGCGGAATTCGCCATTGCCAACCGGCTGTCCGGGCGGTCGATCGGGTGAACGGGGTGGGCGCTGAGGTCACTTCGGACGCCACCACGAGCGCGCTGTCGCACGGGAGCCACCGGCGCCAATCCTCATAGCCCGTTTGCAGCGCCTCTTCGATCAACAGCCCTCGAAACCCCGAGCAGTCGATAAAAAGGTCCGCAGACAGCTCGCGCCCGTCGGCAAGGGTCACACGATCGACAAAGCCATTTTCAGGGGAAAGCGCGACATCGACCACTTTTCCCTCGATGCGCGTCACGCCGAGATTTTCCGCGTAGCCGCGCAAAAATCGTCCGTAGAGCCCGGCATCGAAATGGAACGCGTGCTTGAAGAAGCTCGCAGGATTGTCTTCGCCTTTCGGGGCGATCGCGAAATGCCCGCGCCGTGCGATCGCGTAGGGCAGCGAATAATCGTCGAGCGGCCGATTATCGCCAAGCTGGCGAAGCTTCAGCCAGTAATGATGCGCCGGAATGCCCTGAATATCGGCGCCATAATCGCCAAAGCCGTGAAAGAAGACGCCGCCCACCCGTGCCCAGTCGCGAAACTCGATCCCGAGCTTGTAGGTGCCGTACGTCGCTTTCAGGAATTCGCGTTCGTCAATTCCCAGCAGCCCGTGGAACTGCTGCAGCAGCGGAACCGTGGCCTCGCCGACCCCGACAATGCCGATTTCGTCGGACTCGACGAGCACGATCTGGAGCCGCTCGCGCGGGAAGATCCGGGCAAGCGTGCTCGCCGTCATCCAGCCGGCGGTGCCGCCGCCCACGATCAGCACCCTTTGGACCGGCCGGAATTCCATCATCCCACTCTAACGGAGACACTCGTCAAACGACACTCCCCGTCCAATGTGTCGAGCGAACCTACTGCCCCCGTTCGCCCTTGGTTGCCGGTGGTGGTGGCGGTGGAGGCGGCGGAGCCGGACAGGCCGCCGTTACTGCGATAACCGAACCATCGGAGCACGTCTGCGTCGCCGGAGGGGGCGGCGGCAGAGGCGGCGGCGGCGGTGGAGGCGGCGGAGCTGCCCGCGCTCCCATGCTCGCGCGAAGCACGACCGCGAATCGGCGATCGGTGACAGTCCACTGATAGCGTGGGTGGTAAACCGTGCCTGCAACCTGCGTGTAATTTTCCAGGATTGTCTTGGCCGCGAGCAGGTTGGTCCCCTGAACTCCGATCTTGAAGTGACTCGTGATGTCATAAAAGATCGAGCCGTCCAGCTGCCCGTAATTTTCGATCCACACCGGCCCGCCTGCATTGGCGGACGACGCGGTCAGGAGATATCTGGAGCGCCAGTTCCAGGCGAGACGCGCGCTGATCCCGTACTTCTCGTACATCGCCGCGACGTTGTACGAATATTTGCTGACCCCCTCGACCGGCAGGTTCAGCTTGGTGAACGTGACATCGCTCGTGTCGAACACGTTGCTCGGCACGTTCGGAACGTTGCTGTCGACATACGTGAAGTTCGCCAACAGCCCGAGGCCGTCCAGAGGCCTCGGCAGGAAATCGTAAAACTGCTGATACGCGAGCTCCACGCCCTTGACCGACGCCTTGTCGGCGTTGACGTAGCGCAGCACGTTGAAGTCGAGCGAATTTCCGTTGGCGTTGGTGAACGTCTCGGTCGTGTTTTCGCCGATGATCAGATCAGAGATTCGCTTGTAGAAGACTCCCGCGCTGAGCTGCCCGGCCCTTCCGAAATAATATTCGAGACTGGCGTCGAACTGGTCGGACTTCTGCGATTTGAGGTTGGGCGACGCTCCGGTGCCCGTGAAGGTGAACTGCTGCTGAGAAGTTCCATAGTTTATCGGCAGGCCGCTTATGTCAAAATTGAAGCCGAGCGACGCGAACGTGTTCAGTTGATAGAATTGCGGGCGATAGATGGCCCGAGCTGCGGCGAGCCTCAAATAGAGGCTGTCCTGAAGGAAGAAGCGCAGGTTCAAGCTCGGCAGGAAGTCCGTGTAGCTGTTCTTCGGACTGATCGGGTTGTCGTTGACCTTCGCGGAGAGGAAGGTCAGCGCGGCCGAGAGCGGAGCGCAGGCCTTCGTCGGGTCCAAGCCTTTGGTCTGCGCGTTGCTCGTGCAAACCGCGACCTGCTGTTGCAGCGTCGGATTGCTTACCGTTCCCCCACTTCCATTGGGAACTGCGACCTGCAGCGTCCCGACGGAAATGCCCGATCCATGGGCATCGTTTTCGGTTCGCACCACCCTCAGGCCAATGTTGCCGTCGAAATGGCCGAGCGGACCGTTGTCCATGCCGAACCGCAGCAGCCCATAGCCGGCGTAGGTCTTCTCAAGCTGATCGTTGAGGCCGCCCGAGACGTTGTCGACGGCCGGCGTTTTGGTGAGATAGGCATCCGGCCCAAGCGGTGTCCAGCTCCAGCCCTGGCTGCGCGCCTGCTGCAGCAGCTGATAGGCGCCTTGCGTGCCTTCGCTGAGAAGACTCGCCGCCGGGAACCAGGTTCCGGGCACTGCCGGATTGTTGCCGCGGAAGAAGTTGTTGAAGTCGACCAGCGTGGTCGCGCCGGCGAATGCGGCGCCCGTGATCGGGATCGCTCCGCAGCCGCAGCCGTGGAGATCGCTGAGGAGGCCCCAGTTGAACCCCGTTTCGCGGGTGATCGCTTCCTTGTCGGTGTAGCGTACGCCGAACCGGAACGACTTCAGGAACGAATTGTCGAGCCACTTGTATTCGGCGTCTGCGCGGGTGGCCCATTCGCCAGCGTTGTTATGCTGGTAATGGTCCATCGCCGCTTCCCACCAATAGGTGCTGGCGTTTGCCGTGTCCTGACCTGCGGGTGCTTGGTAGGTGAGCGTCGGCGAATTGGTATTCAGGCCAGTGAACACCGCGGTCGGCAACACCGAGGTTTGGGTATAAACCGTAAAGTCGACGATATCGGCTTTCGAATAGACACGCTGCAAATCGGCACTGAGGGTCCAGTGCGAGCCGGGAGTCCAGGTTACGTTTCCGGAGAAATCTTCCGTGATGAAACGGTGCGTGCTGATGCGCGTGTCGTTGCTGAAATCGCGATTGGGAGCCTGGCCGGAGACCAGGAAGCCGTTGCTGTCATAAGTGTTGCTCGGGAGCGGCGGTATGACGCTGTTATAGTCGCCGATCAGATACTCCTGATCCTTCGGAGTCGCCTTGGAGTAGATGCCTTCGACCGTGAACGTCAGATCCGGGCTCGGTTGATACTGGGCTGACCCATCGAAGGTTATGCGCTTCTGCTGCCAGTCGATCCGCCGAATGCCGAACGAGGAAGGCGTGATTCCCTTGAACTCGTCGCCGCTGTTGGGCAGATTTGGCGTGGGATCGTAAGTACGCTGCGCCCACAGCCCCGTCTGGATGCTGTCGCTGCGATTGCCGATGTTGTTGATGCTGCCCGACAGCAGCAATCCGAATTGGCCACCGTCACCCACGCCCCAGCGGTTGCTGTACAGCGCATTGCCCGACCAGAAACCCTTTTTGCGGAAGTCGGCGTAGTTGTAATCGACCGATCCAGCGATCAGCTGGCCCGCCTGATCGAACGGCTTGCGCGTGCGAAGATTGACGAGACCGCCGATGCCGCCTTCAACCTGTTCCGCGGAGGGGTTTTTGTAGACGTCGACGCCGGCGAGGAGATCGGCTGAAACATCTTCGAAATCCAGGCCCCGGCCGTTCCGCGCGGAGAATACATCGCGGCCGTTGAACTCGGAGCGAATCCACGACAGTCCGCGGATGAAAACGCCGCCGCCTTCGGCCGAAAGACGTGCGGGGTCTCGCGCTTCATTGGTTCGCTGGAGCGTGATTCCCGGAATGCGCTGGAGCGCTTCGGACACCGAACGGTCCGGGAGTGCCCCGATATCCTGCGCGGTGATCGAATCGACGATCTGCTCGGCGTTCTTTTTGCGGTCCCGAGCGCTTCTGAGGGAGGCGCGGATACCGGTCACAACGATTGCGTTGCTCGGGGTCGGCGCCTGGAGACTGGATTGATCCGTCGGAGCGGGCTGAGTCGTCGCCTGTGCGTTGGCTGACGCATCCGCCGTCTGCTGGGCGATTGCTGGACTGGCAACCGTAAGTGCCAACGCAAAGCCCGAACAACCGACCAGAAGCTTCGCAGCGCGGCCCCCCGACCACTGCGCAAATAAGTCGACGTCACTCATCGAAGAACCCCTTTCATCATGACGCAATCCACTCGTGCGGCGAACTGCGGCACCCCCAGCGCGCGCTCGATCAGAAGGCGCCACTCCCCATCGATCGCTTTCCCATGCGGGCAGCGCCCGCTGGTTTGATTGAGCCTGGTGATCGAAGCGCTCCTCGCGCGCCCTTCCACCGGCCTCTCCTATGGCGTTCCATGCCACGCTTTAATCATATTTGAAAGAGATTTTTAAATGCAAACAGAACCAACGGCGTGTCATATGTGCAACATGTTTTCACAAGCACATTGACGGTCCTGTGCAACGTCGCCTAGCTGACAATCGTCGCTGCGGCTTGCGACGCCCAATCCGTCCTGGCTCAGGCCTCGCCGGATCTCTCTCTTAGCCGCGGGCCCGCGCGTCCTCGCGCGCGCGGGTCCAACCCGTCTCAGCAGCGATGAGTCAGGCCGCAGCTCCAAGCGGGCCAGCGAAAGCGGCGAGCGTCGACTCGGTCATCTCGGCCGAGAAACCCGCTCGCCAGGGCGGCATATATCTGCCGTTGCGGATGATCGGCGGATCAACGAAATTCTCGTGCAGGTGGTCGACATATTCGGCGACCCGCCCCTCGGTTGTCGCGGAAAAGCAAAGATAGTCGATCATCGACAGATGCTGGGCATATTCCGGCAGGCCGACGCCGCCTGCGTGCGGACAAACTGGCAAATCATATTTTGCGGCCATCAACAGAACGGCCATCACCTCGTTGAGGCCCGCCAGCCGGCAATTGTCGAGCTGAACGACGTCGATCGCTCCGCGCATGATGAATTGCTTGAACAGGATTCGGTTCTGGCACATTTCGCCGGTGGCCACCTTCACCGGCGCGACGGCCTCCCGGATCTTGCGATGGCCCTCGATGTCGTCGGGACTGGTCGGTTCCTCGATGAACCACGGTTCGGCGAAGCTCAGCGCCCGCACATAATCGATCGCCTCGCCGACCTCCCAAACCTGGTTGGCGTCGATCATCAGCTTCCGATCGGGACCGATCACTTCCCGTGCGATGGTGAGGCGCCGGATGTCGGCGTCGAGCGACCGGCCCACCTTGAGCTTCAGGTGATCGAACCCCTGCTCGATTGCTTTTGCGCAAAGCTCGGCGAGCTTGCGATCCGAATAGCCGATCCATCCGGCCGACGTCGTGTACGTCGGATAGCCGTTGGCTTCGAGGTCGGCGATTCGGGCGGCCTTGCCGATCGCACGGTCCCTGAGAAGTTCGAGCGCCTCGTCGGGCGTGATGCAGTCCGAAATGTAGCGAAAATCGATCGATCCAACGATTTGCTCGGGGGTCATGTCCGCGACAAGTCGCCACACCGGCTTGCCTTCGCTCCTCGCCCACAAATCCCAAACGGCATTGACAATGGCCGCGGTGCCGAGATGGACCACGCCTTTGTCCGGTCCCACCCAGCGCAGCTGGCTATCTCCCGTCACTCGCCTCCAGAATCGGGCGGGATCCTCGCGAATCCACTCGAGGTCGAGTCCCTCCACCAGCGGCGCGAGGGCGTCGATCGCCGCACAGCAGAGCTCGTTGCCGCGGCCGCTGGTAAAGGTGAGGCCGTAGCCGGTGAGGTCGGCGCAATCGGTTTCGGCAATGCAATAAGCCGCCGAATAATCCGGCGCGGGATTCATCGCGTCCGATCCGTCGAGTTGGGCCGATGTCGGGAAGCGGATGTCGAGCGGTCTTAGCCTGGTGATTCTCGTCACTCGGGTACGCTTCCCCGCTTGTGGATGTCTGACATGGCGTGCTTCCCTTTTCCCCCGACCGGCCCCGAAAGGTCCACTTCAAGCACACCAACGAACGGTTCGCGAGTGAGCACAGTTTTCATATGTGAGAAAGCACTTCCACGCAATATATGTGTTCTGCTACGACGGCCACGAACCTTTCTAGCTGGAGGGGAGCGCCGAATGACAGTCCTGAGCAAGCGCCACTCGTGTGGGGCGTGTGGCTGATGCCACGGCGCTGTTTCGCTCTCGATCTCGGCAGCGACCCCGAATTGATCGCGGAATATGAGCGGCTTCACGAACCCGGCGAGGTATGGCCCATGGTCATCGAGCATATTAGGGCAAGCGGTATCACGGATATGCAAATCTGGCGCACCGGCGATCGCCTGTTCATGATCGCGGAGACGACCGACGATTATCCGCGACCGATCGAGACGCCGCCGGAGGTCAGGCATTGGGAAGAGCTCATGTGGCGCTTTCAGCGGCCGCTTCCGCACGCGGCGCCCGGCGAGAAATGGATCTCCATGAAACGCATCTTCGACCTCGAGGAGCAATGACCCCTCCCCTGCCGACCCGTTCCCTCGGCCGGGCTGGACTCCGCGTCACCGCTCTCGGGCTTGGCCTTGCACCGCTCGGCAACCTCTATCGTCCGATCTCGGACGAGGAGGCACGCGGCACTCTCGACACCGCGCTCGAGCTTGGAATACGCTATTTCGACACTGCACCCTTTTACGGGTTCGGCCTAAGCGAGCGCCGCACCGGAGATGCGCTTCGGGGGCGCAGCGACACCATCATTTCGACCAAAGCCGGACGGCTGCTGGAGGCGACCGCAGAGAGCGCGTTGCAAGCCGAACGACATGGATTTGTCTCGCCGATGCCGTTCGAGCCGGTGTTCGATTATTCGCACGACGGCATTCTGCGCTCTTACGAGCAAAGCCTGCAGCGACTGGGTCTCGCGCGCATCGACATTCTTCTGCTCCACGACATCGGGCCGCAGACACATGGCGCGGCGCACCGCCAAAAGCTTGCGCAACTGATCGATGGCGGCGGCCTCACGGCACTGCGCCGCCTTCGCGACGAAAGAGCGGTTTCGGGGATCGGCGTTGGTGTGAACGAAGTGAACATCTGCCTCGAGCTGCTCGAGCTCGCCGAGCTCGACGTCATCCTCCTCGCAGGACGATATACATTGCTCGAGCAAGGGGCGGTCGAGCAACTACTTCCCAAATGCCTCGCGGCAGGCGTTGCAGTGGTGGTCGGCGGACCGTTCAATTCCGGAATTCTCGCGACCGGCGCCTCCACCTCAGAAGCGGCCCATTACAATTATGCGCGCCCCACCAGCGCGGTCCTTCAGCGCGTCCGTCGTCTCGAAACGGTCTGCGCGGCCCACCATGTGCCGCTCGCCGCGGCTGCCCTCCAGTTTCCGCTCGCGCATCCAGCTGTCGCTTCGGTGGTTCCCGGTTTCGCCAGTGCCGCCGAAGTCCGCTCCGGGGTCGACCACTTCCACACACCCATTCCGGCGGCACTTTGGAGCGATTTGCGCAGCGAACGGCTGATTGATCCGCGCGCGCCTACTCCCCAGCCACAGATCGAGGCAGACCATTCATGAGCAAGCGTCTGGTTGGGAAAAATGCGCTGATCACGGGAGCGGGCCAGGGAATCGGACGCGCGGCGGCGATCGCATTTGCGGCCGAGGGTGCAACCGTCTGGGCAACCGATCGAGACCGCGAATCGCTCGCGGGCATCGACGGCTGCATCCCGCGCGAGATGGACATCACCGATCCCGAGCAGATCGCGGCCGTGATGGCCGAAGCTGGTCCATTTGACGTCCTTTTCAATTGCGCCGGCTATGTCGGGAGCGGCACGATTCTGGACTGTACCGAAGCCGATTGGCGGTTCTCGTTCGACCTCAACGTCACCGCAATGTACCGGACGATCCGGCTCGCTCTTCCCGCCATGATCGACGCCGGCAGCGGATCGATCATCAACATGGCGTCTGTCGCGAGTTCCGTTATCGGAGTCGCCAATCGATTTGCCTACGGCGCATCCAAGGCGGCAGTCATTGGCCTGACCAAGTCCATCGCACGCGACTTCGCGGGAACGGGGGTGCGATGCAACGCAATCTGCCCGGGCACGGTCGATACTCCGTCGCTTCGTCAGCGCCTCAGCGAGACCGGCGATTTTGCGGAGGCGTGGGCGACCTTCAACGCTCGGCAGCCGATGGGCCGGCTCGGCGCCGCGGAAGAAATCGCCGCCCTCGCGCTGTATCTTGCATCGGATGAATCCGCTTTCACGACCGGCCAGTGCCACATTATCGATGGCGGCTGGACAGCCTAGATGCGGCTGTCGCTCTCGACCAACTGGCTGGAAATGCGGTCGGCGGCCTGGCGCACCAGTTCCGCGGTTTGCTTTTGGGACGTCGAGGGCACCAACTTCTTGAGATAGGGCACGGTGAGCGCCGCGGCGGCAAGCCCGCCGCGCATGACCGGCGCTGAAATGTCGGTGACCCCGATGACGAACTTGCTCGGCGTCATCGTCATCTTGCGCTTCCTGATGGCGTTCGCCTGGGTACGGAATTCCTCGAGCTCGTTAGCGGTAAGCGACGGGTTGAACAGCGCCTCCCAGCGGCGCCGGACGTCGTCGGGCTGAAACGCATAGAGCACGGCACCGGACGCGGTCTTCGGAAGCGGGCGGCGATAACCGATGCGCACCGAAAAGCCTTGAAGCTGGGCCGATTCAATTCGGGCGACCACGACGATATCGCCGAGGCTGTGCACGGCGAGGTGACACGACTGGACCACGGAATCGGCGAGATGGCGCATCACCGGAAGCGCGATTTCGAGCAGCGTGCGCATGCGCGGCTGCTGCATTCCAAGCGAAAACAGCCGGTCCGTCAGCCGATAACCCTCGCCTGCCGATTCCTGTTCGATGAACCCGCGATGCTCGAGGACCTGCAACATCCTGAAGAGTTCGCCATGCGAACGGCCGAGCTGCTTGACGATGGCCGACAAGGTCATCGGGTCCGACTGGGCGGCGAGCAATTCGAGAACGTCGAGCCCCTTTTCGAGCGCAGGTGCACGATAGCGTGGTTCCGTCACCGGCCGCTCACTCCCTTGTCGGTTCATGTCCCACAGTCCCCTTCGCGACCGCGGCATGCATATCCCGGCCGGCGACCACCTTATAAGAGGCTTGCCTTCAGTCCACTTGTTTCGCGGGTAAAATTGCTTTTCATACACGCAGGCACTGGCTACGCTGATATCGGGAGACGACCAATGACCACGGTTGGCGGCGCGCATCGGGCGGGCAGGAACGGGTGAACAAAGCGGCCTCTCCCGCGAAGCGGCCGATCGTCCCCATCGTTCTGATCGTGAGCCTGTTTTTCCTCTGGGGGATGGCGAACAACCTCAACGATCCCCTGATCAAGCATTTCAAGAAGCTGTTCACATTGAGCGACTTCGGGTCGTCGCTCGTCCAGCAGTCCTTTTACCTCGGCTATTTCCTGCTCGCGATCCCGGCGGCACTCTTTATGCAGCGTTTCGGCTACAAGGCTGCGGTGATCCTCGGCCTGTGCATCTACGGCATCGGCGCCCTGCTCTTCTATCCCGCCGCCCATGCGCAGAGCTACGCGTTCTTTCTGGCCGCTTTGTTCATTGTCGCCGGAGGGCTCGCTTTCCTGGAGACGTCCGCCAATCCCATGGTCGCCACGCTCGGACCTCCCGAGGACTCCGAACGACGACTTAACTTCGCCCAGTCGTTCAATCCGCTCGGCTCGATCGCAGGCGTGCTGATCGGCCGGAGCTTCATTCTCTCGGGAATCGAATATACCCCGCAGCAGTTGCAAGCGATGACCCCGCAGGCGATCGATGCCTGGCATGGGCGCGAGGCCGCCGCTGCTCAGTGGCCCTACGTGATCATCGGAATCGGCGTGCTGCTGTGGGCGGCGCTCATCGCCGTCACGCAATTTCCGCAGTCAGCCACCCGGACCGGAACTCATGAGGCAAACACCAGCTTCCGCCGCTTCGGCGAGTTGCTTCGCAACAGGCGCTATCGCTTCGGCGTGTTCGCGCAATTCTGCTACGTCGGTGCTCAGGTCGGCATCTGGAGTTTCACGATCCGCTACGTTCAGTCGGAGCTGCCCGGGACCCCCGAGAAGACCGGGGCCGATTTGCTGACCGCGGCGCTGGTCCTGTTCATGATCGGGCGGTTCGCCGGAACCGCGCTGATGCGCTGGGTAGATCCGTTCCTGCTGCTGATTTCCTTTGCCGCGATCAATTTGGTCTTGTGCGCGACCGCTGCATTTGCCGGGGGAGCACCAGGCCTCCTAGCGCTCACGGCGGCGAGCTTTTTCATGTCGATCATGTTCCCGACCATCTTCGCCGGTTCGATCCGAGGTCTGGGCGAGCTCACCAAGCTTGGTTCGTCGATGCTGGTAATGGCGATCATCGGCGGCGCCGTACTGACCGCGCTGATGGGCAAGCTCTCGGACGTGACGGGGCATATTCGCCTGGCGATGCTGGTGCCATTGGCATGCTTCGCCGTCGTCGCAGCGTTCGCCGCCATGACCCTGGGTGAGCGGCGGCGCAGCCAGGCGCTCGCATGATCGATGCCCACGTTCATCTGTGGTGCCTCGGCCAAAACGGCTGCGCGTGGCCGACACGCGATCTGACGCCCATTTACCGCGACTTTGTCCTCGACGATCTGAAGGAAATCGTGCGTGCAGCCGGGATCGACGGCGTGATCCTCGTCCAAAGCCAGGAAGATGCCGCGGACACTCGATGGCTCCTCTCGAATGCCGGCGATTCGATAATTGCCGGAGTCATTGGGTGGACCGATTTCACGGCGGGTGCGTCGACGGCGATCGGACAGCTTGCCTCGGACAGCCGATTGCGCGGTTTGAGGCCAATGGTCCAGGACCGCGAACCCGATTGGCTGGATGCGGTCGAGCTGGATGAAGCCTTTGCCGCGATGACCGCGCTCGACCTCGTCTTTGACGCTCTCGTCCGCCCCCGCCATCTCCCATCGCTTTTCAGGCTTGCGGTCCGGCACCCCGATTTGTCGATTGTGATTGACCACGCCGCCAAGCCGGTTCCGGAGGAACTCGATTCATGGGCCGAGCAGATTGAGCTCATAGCCCGGCTGCCTAACGTCTGCTGCAAGCTTTCAGGACTGCTTACCGAGCTTCCCCCCGGCGCGTCGGCGGATGCACTTACCTGGATTTTCGATCGGCTGTGGAATGCCTTCGGCGGCGAACGATTGATCTGGGGCAGCGACTGGCCGGTGCTGACCCTCGTCGGCACCTATGACGGTTGGCTCGACCAATGCCGGCGGCTCGTTCCACCTGCCCATCACCAGGCCGTGTTCGACGCGAACGCGCGCCGCATCTACCGGATTGGATCATCATGAAGCTCGCACGCTATGGGGCTCCCGGCCAGGAACGGCCCGCGTTTGTGGACCGGGACGGCGCGCTGCGCGACCTTTCGGCGCACATCGGCGACATATCCGGTGAGAGCATCGGTCCGGCTAGCCTCGCGGCGCTCGCCAGGCTCGACCCTCGGTCCCTGCCCGTCGTCCATGCACAGCCGCGGATCGGCCCCTGCGTCGGATCGGTGGGAAAGTTCCTTTGCATCGGACTCAATTATTCCGATCACGCCGCCGAGACCGGCGCGGTGGTGCCGCCGGAGCCGGTGCTGTTCATGAAGGCGACGAGCGCGATCTCGGGGCCCAACGACGACGTGCGCCTGCCCCGCGGCTCGACCAAGACCGACTGGGAAGTCGAGCTCGGGATCGTCATCGGCACAACCGCGAAATACGTAACCGAAGCCGACGCCGCGCAGTACATCGCAGGCTATTGCGTCGTGAACGACATTTCGGAGCGCGAATTCCAGCTCGAGCGGCATGGCACATGGGACAAGGGCAAGGGCTGCGACACGTTCGGACCGATTGGACCGTGGCTGGTCACCCCTGACGAGGTGGGTGATCCCGCCGACCTGTCGATGTGGCTGGACGTCAACGGCCACCGCTACCAGGATGGTTCCACCGCGACGATGGTTTACAAGCCGGCGTTCCTTGTCAGCTACATCAGCCAGTTCATGACTTTGCTGCCCGGCGACGTAATCTCGACCGGCACGCCGCCCGGCGTCGGGATGGGACAAAAGCCGCCCGTGTTCCTCAAGGCAGGCGACACGATCCGGCTTGGTGTGGAGAAGCTGGGCGAGCAGCGGCAGAAGGTCGCCGCCGATCAATGACCGCGTGAGGCGACGCGCAAGGCATGCCCATCATCCTCGAACCGGTAAATTGAGCCAAGTGCTGGCTGGGGCGGCAGGATTCGAACCTGCGAATGCCGGTACCAAAATCCAAATCAAGGTCAATCGACCCCGACCCAGCGCATCCGAGAACCGCAGAAATCTGCGGATTCCTGGCCCTTAGCCGAGACGCCCGCAGGAAGCAAATAAAATCCAGGCATGAATCCAGGCATTTTTGCCCTGCCGAAAAGCGGCCTTACGTTCGCGTCCACGAGCGACCGGAAAGCAGTTCACGCTTCTCGAAAATATTCGAAATGCGCTCGCCGTCCCAGCGATAGGTCAGATGCCGTTCCTGGCGACAGTCGGACAGCAAGCGCGGCCGGAAGACGGCAACGCACGTGCCGCCCTGATCGCGGACGCTGTTGAAGATGATGCCGTTCGAACCTTCGGACCGAAGCCTCACGCCGAGCGCCTGGCTGGCATCATATCGGCTTGGATGGTGGATCGCCGCCGGTGCGCCCTTGCGCAGGTCGTGGAGCTCGCCGTCGAGGCGGGCGAGATAGACACGCATGTCGAGATCGATCGGCCGCCCGGCCTCGCTCGCCGCAAGGAATTCCTCGCGGCGGTGCTTGGTCTCGGCGATCGCCGTGTCGATGGTCAGGCCGGCGTAGAACACGCCGAAAGTCGAGTCCGCGAACCGGCTCCCTTCCGGATTGAGATGGGTGAAGGCAGCCATGATCGGCGTCGAGCCGGGCCCGACCACCCGGTCCTCAGGCGGAACGAGACTGATGTCGCCGACCTCCTGGCGGACGCGGTCGTTGGTCATTGCTTCGATCGCGAATACCGCCTCCAAGTCCCCGGGTGCGGTAATCCTGTCGAACAGCGAGACGGGCGGGAAGCGCGATGAGACAATGCGGTAGACATCGAAGCCCGTCGCCGCGAGCGGCGGCTGAAAATCGAAGCTGTTCACCTCAGCCCCGCTGGGCGTCGAGATACTGCCTCACGACATAGAGGTCGCCGATGTTGCCGGTCGTCATTCGGTCGAGAGCGCTGCGGCCGCCGAAGAGCGGTGCCTTGTTCGGCAGTCGGATCCATTCGTCTGCCCGCCTGGAGTCAGGCAGCAGCATATTGATCGCCTTGAAGATGCCGAGCAGGTAGGAGATGCGCTCGAGCGTGTCGCGGCTGACCTTGCTGACGCGGCCGCCCTTCCACGCGTGAAGCGTCGAACGGCTCTTAAGCCCAAGGAGCTTCATCTGCTCGCGCTCGCTGAGATCCCAGGTCTTCGCGAGGTTGAAGAAGGTGCGCAGCGCCGGACCACCGAGATCGGCGACACTGGTCTCCCGGTCGAGCTCCACGACTGCCATCAGCCCTCTTCCTCTGCTCGTCAGAACATAGGCATGGATGGACTAAATGTCTATATCTTGAACAACTGCCGTCCGTTTCCGCTCAACCAAGGGCGTTCCTCACAAGGCGCCGGCCTGATGTCCGCCGCGATCCGTTGTAGACATCGGCGCCAGACGCGCTCCGTCCCAAGCGAAGGCCGACTCTGGTTGAGGGAGGCAGGAATGAGTTACCAGACTTCATCCGAGCGGCAGATTACGCGCTGCGCGATCTACACCCGCAAAAGCACGGAACACGGGCTCGATGCCGCGGTCAGCTCGCTCGATACACAACGCGACGTGTGCCGATCCTACATCAAGTGCCAAGCCCACCGAAAGTGGATCACAGTGCCTCAGCATTATGACGACGGCGGATATTCGGGCGGCACAATGGAACGGCCGGCGCTTCAGCGACTGATCGCCGACATCGAGGCCGCACGAGTTGATATGATCGTCATTTACAAGGTGGACAGACTGACGCGGTCGCTGCTCGACTTCGTTCGTCTCATCGACGTCCTTGAACGCCACCACGCCGGATTCGTCAGTGTCACTCAGGCGTTTGATACGTCCGACAGCATGGGACGCCTGGTTCTGAACGTCCTGCTCACCTTCGCGCAGTTCGAGCGCGAACTGATGAGCGACCGGGTGCGAGATAAAAAGGCAGTGATGGCCCGAAACGGCCTTTTCACCGGCGGTCTTCCACCCTTCGGCTATCTGGTCTCTAAAGGGGGGCACCTGCTGGTCGACGCCGAACGGGCGCCGTTGGTGCGATCGATCTATGAACGCTACATACAAGAGCGATCGACAAAGGCGGTGGTCGATGATCTTCATGACCAAGGTTGCC
The DNA here is from genome assembly GCA_025981625.1 of Sphingomonas sp. Next base: position 48,983 of record JAICXF010000005.1, read on the forward strand.
GAACGCGAGTCTACGTCAGCAAGCAGGGGCTCGCCCATGGCGGTCAGCCGATCACCACTGCGATCGTGCGGCGCATCCTCACAAACCCCATTTACACCGGTTCGATCGTTCATCGGGGAGAGTGGATCCCCGCCCAGGTTCGGCCGCTGATAACCAAGGCGCTGTGGGATGAAGCACAAAAGGTGCGCATCGAACTTACGTCGATCAGCGATCCCGCGCGCGATTTCCTGCTGGGCTTTCTCTTCGACCAGCATGGACGCCGGATGGGGATCAGGGTTTTTGGCCCGGGCCGAACCAACAAATTGCGTTATTATCATTCTTCAGAGCGACACTGGAGCAGTGCCCATGTGGTTCCGCGTTTGATGGTCAACGCGGACAAGCTGGAACGATTAGCAATCAGTACCCTGTCGGCACTGCTGTTCGACCGGGTGCGTCTTAACGAAGCCGTTTTGTCCATGCGCCTGTATTCAAGGGAACTTGAAAAGGCGCTGCGCCAGGGAGCCCGCGCGGCCCGGCGGATCGCGGACATGGACAAGCCACATCTGCGCAGCGCGCTGCTCGCGTTGATCTCGAGGGCCGAAGTATCCCAACGGAAGCTGAGCCTATACGTCTCCTGCCCTGAACTCGTCCGCTTCCTCGAATGGGATGGAACGGGGCACTTTCAACGAAAGGCACCGGCGAACTCCACCGGCGAGCCCGTCTACCTATTGAGTTCGTCCGCGATTCTCGTGTCGCCGAAAAGCCTGTTGACGCTATCGATCAAACCGCGCGCGCGCTCGGATGGCACGCCCAAGCCATGGCTGGTGTCTGTCCTCAAACAGGCCCTCGAGCTTCACTCTCTCGTCCTTGAAAATCGCGAGAAGACGATTGGCGAGCTAGCCAAGATCAAGCGCATGGGACCTGCACATTTTGCTCGCGTCCTGCGCGCGAGCTACCTGGCTCCCGATATCCAGGCATCGATCATGGATGGTACGCAACCGGATACGCTCACGCAGTATGATATGCTCAATAGCGCGCTACCCCTCGACTGGGAGCAACAGCGCCAGTTTTTGGGCTTTTCGGCGCTCTGAGCTTCCCCGCATAGTCCGGGAGGAGTTCAAACCCCCATGATGTGCCGCGCCGTCGCGTGCCACCAGGGCGTATCCCAGACCTGGTACATGACAAGCGACGCGGGCAGATAGATCGCCGCCCACACGAGATAGGCTTCGTGCACGCGACGGTTCCTGATCACGTCCCATAACAATAGCGGCGAGAGCGCCAGCAGGATGTGGCCGTCGGTCCCCATCGGGCTTGCCGGAAGCGTATTGGGCAACCACCACATGCGGTCGATCGAGGCGCCCAGCGGCACCGCCGTCGCCAGGAAGATCATCCGCTTGTGAAACCCGCTGTTCACGGTCCGCGCAGACAGCGCCATCGTCATGAATATGGCGAACAATATGCCCGCATGCAGTTGCAGCAGGAGGATGTTCTCCAGCTGCGGAATAACCGGCGTCAGCAGCGCCTGCACCTGTGGCGGCCCGTGATGCGCGCCGTCCCACACCGTATGATAGACCGTGGGCGCGAGGATGATCCCGACGACGACCAGCGCCGGCACCAGCACGAACGCGCCGATGCCGACCTGCTTGTGGAGCGCGCTCCGCCCGGTCGCCATCATGATGCTCTGCGCCAGCAACAGCAGCAGGAACGATCCCATCAGCACTGCATGAACGTGAAGAATCGGCGGGAACGGCGGGTGCGTACCCGCCTTTACCGCGGCAACCTTGCCGATCGCATCGGGGATGAACCCGACCAGCACGATCAGGATGAACCATGCCGCCATGGCGACGAAGATCCAGCGGTCGATCGCATGCGCACGAAGCGTGCCCGACAGAATGTCGGGACGCCTTTCCCTAAGCGAAAATTTCCCGGCAACAGTCGCCATAGCGCACCCCCTTGCTATGTCCGTGAGTCGACTTCCTACACCTCCCCAGCGCTCGGTAAAACCTCGAAATCACAACCTCCTCACCCGCGCCACTCCGGAGCACGTTTCGCTCAGCACCGTTATCGCCCAGACCATCGCGTCGGCGCGGTTACGAGCATCACCTCGACATGTCAGAAGAGTGCGCGCGAGTTCAGCCAGGCGTCCACTTCCGAGCGCTTGAACCGGGGGCAGCTGCGGAACTTGCTGAGGCCGCTGCTCAGCTCATATTCGCGCGGGAACGCCGGTGGACGCCGCTTGCGAAGCCGGTCGATCTGCCGCCTCGACAGGCGTGCGAGACCGGCAAACTCCTCGACGGTGATGAACTCGGGCGGAGAGTCCCGGCTATCCATTTCGATTGCCAGCCTCCCGCCGCGCCCGAACCAACGTCTTGTCGCTCTCCAGAAATGCGGAAAGCATCGCCGGAATCAGCTCGGCAAGCGGCTCGTCGCTGCCGTAAGTTCTCGCATAGAGGGCAGCATAATCGGCCAGCGCCTGGTTGAGCACGGGCGTGATGCTGATCGTGATTCTGACCGGCGTCCGGTCGGGAAGCCTCGCGAGCCTCAGATCGGCCATCATCCCCTCCACGGTTCCAGCACGAGGTCCTTGTTGACCAGTGCGCGGACCGGCCAGCCTGGACGCACCACGATCGTTGGCTGGATTTCGAGGTTGCGCGAGGTGATCTGGTCTCCGGCATGAGCGGCATTTTCCTGAGTCGATTCCCGCAGCGCGCGCACGAGATCGCTTCCGCTGCCGCCAATGCTCAGCTGTGTCCCGACGCCAAGCAAAGTCGACATGGCGATACCCTTCAGCAGTTGCCAGCTGTGCAAATCGACCCCATCGGTGATGCCCGAATAGCCGGAAGCATCGGTCGCCGGCATGTGGTCGAGCTCGACCGAGGACCCATCGGGAAAGACGATGCGCGACCAGATGAGCAGGGCGCGGCGCTGGCCGAAGGCCACGGCCGAATCATATTTGCCGATCAGCCTGGCGCCCTGCGGGACCAGGATCGCCCGGCCGGTGGCGCTGTCGCGGACGTTCTCCGTCACCTGCGCCAGCACCATGCCGGGCAGATCCGAATTGAGGCCGGTGATCAGGCTTGCCGGAATGATCGTGCCGGCGCTCAGCATCCATGGAGATCGCGCGGCGACAAGTCGGCTCGGGCTGACCGGACCGCCCTCGCCGGACGCAAAGTCGATGTTGTGCCGCTGCCTTGACGAGGCAGCTGCAACCGCGGCTTCGCCAACCGCCGGGGGCCCTGAAGCGCCGGCGGCACTCCGCGGATCAATGGTGGTCGATGCCGCCTCGCCGCTTCCGAGCTGGACCATGAGACCGGAGGTGCGCGCCGCCAGCCGCGCCGCCTCCGCGCGCTCGCGGCCGAGCTCCGCGGCGGACCGGTCCTCGCGCAAGTCGCGCGCGGCTCCCGCGGCTTGCCCCGGCAACGGCCGGTCGAGACCGCGCTCATGCTCGAGGATCGAGCGTCCGAGGTCCCCCGGCAGCGGCGGCCCGAGCCGGGGCACGTCGCCGTAGCTTTTCGGCGCATTGGCGAGCGCATCGGGCGGAGCCCTCGAGATCGGCTCGTCGCCGCTTTCGGCCGACGCCGCCTTGCGAAAGCCGGGCGGCTCGAGCGCCCACCATGAGACGGTCACCAGCGAGACCGACACTGCCGCGGCAAGGCCGGCGATGAGGCCGCGTCGGAAGCGGACGGCGGGACGCGGTTTCCCGCGAAGGACGAGTGTCTCCGGATCTTCCTTCCGCGGCGGCGCCGGGGCATCCTGCGGCTGGGTCATGCCGGCCTCCGCTGACGGCTGCCGTCGTCGCGAACGATGCGGACGATTTGCTGATGCTTGCCGCCAAGCCGCAGCTCGGCGGCCGTGAACAACCGGTCGACCACATAATAACGGCCCTTGACGCGATAGTTGACGAGCGCCGCCGTCCCGTCCGCTCCGGTGACGAAGAGCGGCGGCGCCTCGCCGTCCCCGAGATTAGCCGGGAACTCGATGAAGGTCTGGTGGCCGTCGTCGAACACCCGCTGCGGTCGCCAGGTCGCCTTGTCTCCGACGATGCGGTAGTCGAAGTTCAGGGCCTCGACCGCCGCCGCGGGCGCGACGATGGGCTCCTGCGCCGCTCGAGCACTGGTCCCACCCACGATCATGCTGTCCTGCGGATAGGTCCACGAGATGATCGCCATGGCGGCGCGCGCGGTGCTTACCGCTTCGACATGATAAATGCGGCGGTCGGTCGCGATAATGAGATTGGTGCGAAGACCCGGCGCGGCGGGCTTGACCAGGATGTGCACCCGCCGGGTCGGGCCGCTGCCGCTCGACGTATCGCCGATTACCCAGCGCGCTGTGTCGCCGGCGGCGACCGAGACCAGCGCTTCGCCCGGCTGAAGCGCAACGTCGCTGATCTCCTCGGGCGCCGCATAGAGTCGGTAGAGCGATCCCTCGCTCCAGGGATAGACCTGCGCCGCGCCAAGATAGAAGGCCGGCTCCGGTTCGCGCACCGCATACGCTTGGCGGTGACCACCCGAGCGAGCGGCGTCGGCCTGACCGCGCTCGCAGCGGCCCCGCGATGTTCCGTCGGATGGACGCTGGCTCGCGGGTGGAGGATGGGGCCCTGATCCAGCATGCCCGCGGCGAGCACGCCCGCGGTCGGCACTGCCGCGGAGACCCCGGCGAAAGAGAGGCTGGCGGCAATCGGCGCCAGCGCGAGGCTCGAGCATCGGATCATTGGCTGTTCCTTGTGAATGGCAGAGTTTGCTGGATCGGGGCGCCCGCCAGCGGATCGAGCGGCGAGCCGAGCGGAATGTCGCGGGGCGGTGATGACGACGCAGCGGGCTGCGGCGACGCCGCGCCACCTGCCGCTGCCGTGTCGAGCTCCTGGCTCCAGTCGATCGCGTCGACGTACAGCCCGAGCGGGTTCCTGCGCAGGGTCTCGGCCGAGCCGGGCGGCCGCATCACGACCGAGATCATCGCCGTCCAGTGACTGGTCCCGGCCGACTCTCCGCGCTCGTAACGGCTTTCGGTCCATTTGACCTGGAACGACCGGTCCGACGCACGGACCACGCTGGTCACCTGGACCGACACGGTGCGCGTGCCCACCTCACCGAATGGGTCGGCCGAACGCGCATAGTCGCTGAGAAACCGCGCGCCGCGCGGAGTCACGAAATCATAGGCCGACATCCAGTGCTGGCGCATCAGCACGGGATCCAGCGACACCGTCCGGACGTCGCCGATGAAGTGCGCGAGATGCCAGGCGATCTGCGGGTCGGTCGCCTGATAATCCTTGTCCGCGGGTGAGACCGCCCGGGCTTCCCCGAGCCGGTCGACCGCCACCACATAAGGAACGATCCGACTGTCCAGCGACTGCCAGACGAGGCCAGCCGAAAGCCCGGTCGACAGGATCAGGCCGGCCATCGCCATCAGCCGCCAGTTGCGCGCCTGAACCCGCGCCGAGCCGATCCTTTCGTCCCATACCTGGGCTGCTTTCTGGTAGGGTGTGACCGCCCCGGGGGTCTTGCCGTAACGCTGCACAGCGCGCCTGAATCGCATCGCTCAGTCCTCCTTTTCCTTGATGTCGGGATTGGCCGCGGCGCCGCCGCCGTCGCCCTCGCGAATGGCCTGCATCGCGCTGTGGCGATGATGGCGGGCGCTCTGCTCGGCGCGGAGCCGCCGTGCCCAGTCGGGTGTTCCGCCGGGCCCACCCGCCTCCGCGGCTGAGTCCGCCGCCGATCGCGATGAGCCGGCGAACAAGGCGGCGCGCTGTCCGCGCTCCGCTGCGGCGGCGAA
>JAICXF010000015.1 GCA_025981625.1 Sphingomonas sp.
GAAGCGACCCCGGAAGAGCTCGCCGAGCGACTCTCGATGCCGCTCGAAAAGGTCCGCAAGGTCCTCAAGATCGCCAAGGAGCCGATCAGCCTCGAAACCCCGAGCGGCGACGAGGAAGACAGCCACCTCGGCGACTTCATCGAGGACAAGAACGCGGTCATTCCGGTCGACGCCGCGATCCAGTCCAACCTCAAGGAAACGGTGACGCGCGTGCTGGCGTCGCTAACCCCCCGCGAAGAGCGCGTGCTGCGCATGCGCTTCGGGATCGGGATGAATACGGATCACACGCTGGAGGAAGTCGGGCAGCAGTTCAGCGTGACCCGCGAACGCATCCGGCAGATTGAGGCGAAGGCGTTGCGGAAGCTCAAGCATCCGAGCCGGTCACGGAAGATGAGAAGCTTCCTCGACCAATAGAAGCCGCCCCTAACAGAGCGCGTCAAGGCCTCTTGACCGGAAGCCGCACAATCTTGTCGTCCTCCGCGAACAAGGTCGCGAGCGCCGCCGCGATTTCTGACTGCCCAAATGGCTTTGCCAGCCTGGGCAAGTGCAGGACGTTATCGGTCGGTCCGGTATAGCCGGTGATCAGCAGCACGGGCATTCCGGGATGCTTCTCGGCCACTTGCTTCGAAAACACCGCTCCGTCCATGCCGGGCATCATGTAGTCGGTGATCACCGCATCCACCTTGAGACCTCCCTGCAGCTTGGCGAGCGCCTCGAGCCCACCGCCGGCTTCTTCCACGGAATGGCCAAGGTCCCTGATCATCTCGGCCGTCGCCGCTCGGACGATCTCCTCGTCGTCGACCAGCAGGACCGACAGTTCTCGTCCGATTGTCCGCATCGGCTGGACGTGCATCTCCTTCTCCGCCGCCGGAAGTTCTACGGCAACCGGAAGGTAGAGGTCGACACGGGTGCCTTCGCCGAGCGCGCTCGAGAGGGCGAACCCGCCGCCGAGCTGGGCGGCAAGGCCGTGGACCATCGACAGGCCGAGCCCGGTGCCGCGGCCGAACTCCTTCGTCGAATAAAAAGGCTCGATCGCGCGGGCGAGCGTCTCCTGGTCCATGCCGCACCCGGCGTCGATTACCGACAGTCGCACATAGAGGCCCGGCGTCAGTCGCGGCTCTGAGCGGGGTCCCATCGCCACCTCCTCAACGAGAATGGTGAGCGGCCCGCCGCTGGGCATCGCGTCGCGGGCGTTGACCGCAAGGTTGAGGATCGCGAGCTCGAGCTGGTTCGGGTCGATCTGTGCCGGCTGCACTCCGGGTTCGCAGCGTACGCGCACATCGATGGTCGGGCCGACGGCGCTGGCGATCAAATCGCGCATGCCGCCGAGGAGGAGCCCGATGTCGACGGGCTGTGGGTTGAGCGACTGACGGCGGGCGAAACCGAGCAACCGCTGGAGCAGCGTCTTTGCCCGATCCGCCGCCTGAAGTGCGTTGGCGAGCAGCCGCTTCGATCGCGCGTCGCTGTCGCCATATTTGCGCTGCAGCAAGTCGAGCGCACCGGTGATCGGAGTCAGCAGATTGTTGAAATCATGCGCCACCCCGCCAGTGAGCTGACCGAGTGTTTCCAGCTTCTGCGCCTCGTGCAGCTGGGCGAGCGCCGAGGCGTGCTCGGCGGTGCGCTCCTCCACCCGCCGCTCCAGGTCAGCCGCCAACTGATTGAGTTCGGTCAGGCGTGCCCGTGCCTCATACTGGCGGCGCCGGCCTCGGAGCGCCGATTGCGCCAGACTGACGAAGGTGGTCGGGTGGAACGGCCGTTCAAGGAAGGTCACGTTGCCAAGCAGCTCGAGGAAGCGGCTCGCCTCCGGGTTTCGCTCGAGTCCGCCGCCGCGCCGCGTCAGCATGATGAACGGCAGGTCCGACCATTCCGGCTGCTGCTCGAGCCAGTTCGACAGCGAATGAAGGTCGGCACCGCTGATCGCCTCTTCGGTGACCACGACGAAGCCGACCCCGGCCTCCAGCTGGGGGACGAGTTGCAGCACGTCGGCCACGATATCACCCCGCATTCCGGCTTCGGCCAGCATGCCCTGGGCGACCGCGGCATCGCGGCCTTGGGGCGCCAGGATCAGGGCGCGTTCGGCGAGGTCTCGTGTCACTTGGCGGGCGACTCCAGCAGTTCCGGCGCCTGGTCGACGAGCTCGGGAACGCCGCGAAGGACACCCTGGAAGCCCATCAACGGCTCGCCCAGCTTAATCCCCTCGCGGCCGATGCGGTATTCGCGAATCGTATCCTCGTGCGCGCTGGTCCGCTTCTTGATCACCGAGATCGCCCGGCGCACCCGCCCGAAGGCTTCGAAATATCGCAGGAGGATCACCGTGTCGGCGAGATAGGTGACATCGACTGGAGCCCTCATGTCGCCAACGAGACCGTGCTGGGCGACCGTCAGGAAGGTCGAGGCGCCCTGCCGGTTCAGATATTGCAGCAGCTCGTGCATGTGGAGGATCAACGCCTCCTCTTCAGGCATCGCCGCCTGGTAGCCGTTCAGGCTGTCGATCACGACCGTCCGCGCCTGATGCTCCTCGACGCAGTGCCTGACCCGCGCCGACAGTTCGCCCGGAGTTAGCTCCGCGGCGTCGACCTGTTCGATCACCAGCCGGCCATCGTCCGCCATGTCCTGCAGATCGACCCCGACCCCTTTTGCCCGCTCGAACAACAGGCCGAGCTCCTCGTCGAACACGAACATGGCCGCCCGCTCGCCCCGCTCGATCGCGCCGGCCACGAAGGTCAAAGCGAGCAGCGACTTGCCGGTGCCCGCCGGTCCGAGGATGAGAGTGCTCGAGCCTCGTTCGATGCCGCCGCCCAGCAGGGCGTTGAGCTCGGGCGACTTGGTCTTCAGTACCTCGCGCTTGTAGGTGCTGCGGTGCTCGGCCGACACCAGGCGAGGAAACAACTTTACGCCGCCCGTGGCGATGATGAAATCGTGATAGCCGCCGCGATAGCGCTGCCCGCGGTACTTGATGACGCGCAAGCGCCGCCGCTCGGGGCCATATTCCGGGGAAAGCTCCTCGAGTCGGATGACGCCGTGAGCGACGCTGTGCATGGTCCGGTCATTGGCCTCGCTCGAAAGGTCGTCGAGCATCAGCACCGTCGCTCCGCTGCGGGCAAAATAATGCTTCAGGGCGAGGATCTGCCGCCGGTAGCGCAGCGACGATTGGGCGAGCAGTCGTATCTCGGACAGGCTGTCGAGCACCACCCGGCTCGGCCTCACGCGCTCGAAGGCCTCGAAGATTCGGCGGGTGGTCTCGCCGAGCTCGAGGTCGGACGAATAGAGCAGGCTCTGCTGCTGGTCCTCGTCGAGCAGGCTTTCGGGCGGCACCAGCTCGAAGATTTCGACCCCCTTCAGGTCCCAGCCATGCGATCTCGCGCCAGCACGCAGCTCGTCCTCTGTTTCCGACAGCGTGATGTAGAGCGATGCCTCGCCCGCTGCCGCACCCGTAATCAGGAACTGCGTCGCGATCGTGGTCTTGCCGGTCCCCGGGCTGCCCTCGAGCAGAAACAGGCGACCGCGGGCGAGGCCCCCGGCAGTAATCTCGTCGAGGCCTTCCACCCCGAAATTGGCTTTGGCAGTTTGATCCGACACTCGCCGCTCCAGCAATGACAAGGCGGCAGTAACGCAAGAATCAGCCGTTGCGATCCAGGCTTTAGTGGGCGTGGCGCGTTGAGACGGAGCTCTCTCGCGCGCACCGGTGCCGGGGCATGAACACCGATCACACGCTGGAGGAAGTCGGGCAGCAGTTCAGCGTGACGCGCGAACGCATCCGGCAGATCGAGGCGAAGGCTTTGCGGAAGCTCAAACATCCGTCGCGGTCACGGAAGATGCGATCATTTCTCGATCAGTAAAGCTGCGCCCTACTGACCGTTCGTCCTGAGCGAAGTCGGAACGAAGTCAGCGTAGCCGAACGACGTTTCTAAGCAGCGTTGAAGACCGCGCGATAGCCTCACGGCGCGTAAAGCAAGCAGCCCTCCTGCGCAGTGCTGATGCGTCTGACATCACGTCGGATTTACCTCGCGTGGGCCCTCATGGGCGACGGTGGCAGGTTACGTTTTCGTGCATTTTTCATCACGATTGCAACTGGCTACTGTCGCAATCCGTGGGTGCAGACCACGCTTATCAGAATCAGTTTGTTCTTCTAATGTTCGTTGCGTGATAAGCGGAGAGTTAACGTGGCCAAGCAGACTACGAAGAGCGGAACGTCACGCATTCGTTTCATCATGCTCGATGCCGAGCTTCCTGATGGCGATCTGAGTCAGATCACGGCCGCAATTCAAAATGCGCTTAAGCCAACCACGACCGTTATCCAGCAGCGCTTGCCTGCGAACGGCACTGCAGCGCTCCTTGAGAACGAACGGAATGGCGAGATTGTTGACCATGAGGCTCTGGACGGAGACGAGGACACCGACGAGGTTGTGTCCGCGCCTGCTAAGCCTCGCACGCAACGGGTCCGGAAGCCGACCACGCCCGATGTGCTCGACCTCGATCTAACCTCTGATCGGTCCCTGGAGAGCTTCGCAAACGAGCACTCGGCGAACAGCGAGCCCGAACGCAATTTGGTAATCGCGGCTTGGTTCAAGGAGCATCGCGATGTCCCGAACATCACGGCTGCGCACGTTTACACGGCTTATCGTGCCTTGGGCTGGTCCGTAGGGTTTGAGGACTTTTCGTGGCCGCTACGAACCCTCAAGCGGGACAAGTTCATGTCGAGTCCCAATCGGGGCGAGTACGCGATCAATCACCTCGGAATTGCTAAGGTGCTCAAGCTGAGCAGGGGTGAGTGAGCGAGGTTCACGATTTTGCGGGTGGGTGCCGGGGTTCTATCGCAAGACGGCGGTAGAGCAATTGCTGGCGCTTGCATGGTTAGCAGAGGCCAAGCAACAGCGTGCCTTTTTTGACGGCGGGTACATGCGCCAGTGCTTTCGCGAAGCTGGTCTAGAGCCGCCTGACATGAGCGTGTACCTGCCCCGCCTCGCAACCAAGAAGCCGCCACAATTGATGAAGGAGAAGGGCGGCTATCGGCTTGCCGGCGCAACCCGTCGCGAGCTTGATAAGGGCTTCGGTGCCGATCCGACGGTCACGGCTGTCGCGAAAACGCTGGCAGACCTACCCGCCAAGTTGCCGGACCTATCTGAGCGTGTGTTCCTCACCGAGACTTTGAATTGCTACCGGGTCAAAGCATATCGGGCGACGATTACGATGGCGTGGAACCTCGCCTACGACCACGTCATGCGGTGGATCGTAGGAGACCCGACGCGACTGGCAGCATTCAACACCGGACTTGCAACGAAGTACCCGAAGAAGAAGCTCGTCATTGCGAAGGTTGAGGACTTTGACGACTTGAAGGAATCCGAGACGATTGAGGCTGCGCGTATTGGCCGTGTTCTCGACAAGAACACGACGCAGATTCTCAAGGACAAGCTCAACCGCCGCAACATGGCGGCACACCCCTCGCGCGTGACGTTCACGCAGCACCAGGCCGATGACACCATCACCGACCTCATAAACAATGTCATTCTCGCACTATGATCCTGTGGTTCGCCTGCCCCTCAGGGTTTCGCCTGCCGACCCGATCGCATCAGAGATTGGTCCCAGACGGGACGGCACCCCGTGGACTGCAGAGTTTCTTAGCTGGTGTATAGACTCCGGTGGAAGCTTGAGCACCAGATCAATGACTTTCACGAACGCTTGATCCCGATTCTTGACGCCACGGATTTGCCGCCCTCGGGCTTCCAGAAAGTATTTCACATCTGCAATCGTCGGCAGGAAGGTCTTCGCTTCATACATCGCCGTAAGCTGCGTGGCTTCCTCCTTAATTCGATCTGGTAACTGATAGCGCGCTAAAATGTCTAGCGGCTTGGCCTTGCGTCGCGATTTGCGCTGCGACGCAGAGTTAGCTTCGACCGGGCCGTCGCTTCGGTCGTCGTCTCGTATTCGCTCCAGCTCTTTATGGACCTGCTCTCGACCCCAATGCACGACCAAAATCGCTAAGACATCTCGTAGCAGTTTCTTGCTGTTAGCCATCAGTCAGAGTTTCACGTGATTAAAGAATTCGTTAGCGAACAGATCGAAACGCCAAGCGTTTCCAGACCACGAATAATCGCCGCGCATCAGCTTCGGGAATCCGCGAGAATGGGGTATCTCATTATCGAAAATATGCCACCCATTCTTGCTTGCTTCAGCCTGAATATCCTTCAAGGCTTTCCATTTTTCAGGACCTCCATTGTTGCCACCGTCGTAGAAGGCATTGTTGATGGCAATTCCGGTTACGGTGATTCGCTGCCCCTTGTTCGAAGAACGAAATTTTTTCAGCGATTCCTGCAGAAGTGGGAAGCCAATAGTAGCAAAGAATTCCGGTTTGACCGGTATGAGTACTTTCGAGCTGGCGTGGTAGGCGGCTTGTGTGAGGATCGATTCAGTAGGGGCGCAATCGATTATAATTAGATCCTTGTCGTTGAAGTTTCCCGCCAAAAACTTTGCTAAGACAGCAGGGTCAGGCTTGGCGGAATTGACTAAGTTGTCCGCAAAATCAAACCGTGAAGGAATCAGCTCAAGCTTACGGTTCCCAATCGAATCTACCATCTGCACACCAGTGGTTGGTCCAAGCGGGGTCGGATGCGTCTTAGTCGGACTCGGCGGCACGTAGCCCTTGAAAATTTCGACGATTGAAGGCTGCTGATTCTTCAAAAACGAGCCGTACGTGTAACGCATGAATGCTTGGCTTAAGTTCGCCTGCGGATCTAAGTCGATTGCAAGGACATTCTTTTGGCGCCGATAAAACGCGTTCCTGGCGAGCAAGGCGCACATCGTCGATTTTCCGACGCCCCCTTTTAGATTAATCACGCAGATCACCAACGGGCCTTTGCGAGCCATAATCACCCCCAAAATATAGACTCGGCAGACCTTCGTAGAATGCGTTCACCGTTGCAGCAAACACGCTGCCTTTGCACGAGGCGGTGCTTGTGGTGACAGTTGACTAATTGCATTAAATTGACCCTCACCGCCGAACCCAAGCCTCGCCCGTCCGCACCACCGTCATCCCCAACTCCCAGGGCCTGCGCTTCCGCGTGGAAAGAACTTTCCTACACCGGCTTGTTTGTGATCCATGCGGCGCGATGCAGGCGCACCGCTCTTCGAAAGCCACCCCGCCCTCCTCACGCACGCGTGCGCGCGCTCGCACGCGCGCGCGCGCGCACGCGTAGAACTGTGAACTTTGTGAACTTTCGCGCGCAGCTTGTCCGGGGGAGCACGGAAACCGGCCGAAGAACGGCCGATCTCCGGCGCGCCAACCGGCGGCGGCGCTTACTTACACTTGGTGAAGTGGCCCTTGGCGTTGCGGCACACCTTCGGCTTGGCGGGCTTGGCCGGGCATTTGACGAACTTGCCCTTGGCGTCCTTGCACGGGGCGGCAAGCACGGGCGCCGAACCCGCGAGCAGGCTGACGGCAGACAAAGCGAGCACAAACTTCTTCATCCATTCCTCCCTCGGCACCGGGAGGCCACGCAAAATTCAAAGCTGCGGCGGCCTCACAGCCAACATCCGACAATCACCCGACGCGCACAGTCGAGCCCCCGAGCAGAGGCCCGCAAACCCTCAGAACATGTTCTTGATGCCTCCGAGGAACGAGCCGGCGGCTCCGTCCTCGGCGAGCAACGAGGCGAAGCGGCCAAGCGCCCCTTCCCCGCCGATATGCCCGACGATTTCCTGCAGCTTGTCCTGCGGCAATCCGGTCTGCTCGGCGGCGGTGGTGACGGTGTCGCCCTCGCTGGCATGCGCCTGACCGAGCGCCGCCACCGCCTGTTCGACCTGCTCCGGGCTGAGGCCGACCTTGGTTGCGAGGTTCTGGACCGTAGCGGTGTCGGAAACCTGGCTGAGAATGCCGTTCAAAAGGCTCATCGGGCTGCTCCCTGCCACTTCGCGCGGGAGTCGACGCCCGCGGCGTAACGGATGCTGCAGTAACGACGTTTGCCGACCCGAAGCAAGTTGATTGTGTTCAGCCGCGCAGCCTCACCCGGGAGCGCATCGGCAAATCGACGCGAGAGCGCTCGGAAAGCAGGTTGGCGCGAACGCCGCTTCCTTTCTTCTTGTCGAACAGATCAGCCGGCACCTTGATCTGAGCCAGCTTCCAGCTCAGCCCATGGCGTTCGAAGACCAGGTCGCCATCCTCGCCCGGGCGGTTCTGTTCGTGCAGCCGGAATCGGTCGAACCCGTCACGGACGATCTCCCGATTGCTCGCGTCCAGACCGAACGGCTTTTTGCCGGCAGCCTGCGGCGTCATCGTGGCTCTGGCTTTTTCGGCGGCGAACATGGCTTCCATGCCCTCGGGGCTGAGCGCGCGGTCGATCATTTTGTCGACCATCGACATGCCCACCATCATGCCCAGGGCCTCGAACCCGTTCGACGAACCGGACGAGAGCCTGGCCGTCATCGCCGCTTTGAGCTGCGACTTGGTGCTCTCCCGGAGCTGAGGATAGTCGATGTACCCCGATAGCTTGTGCGTGTCGTGCGACCGCGCTGCGTCGGCCATCTGTTTGAGGCTCCAGGCGGGACTTTCGAAGTACCACCCGAGCCCGGCCGCCAGGAGCAGTGCGACCGCGGCGATGAACCATCTAGTGCGCATCTTCAAAGCAACGCCCCCTGCGCGCCCTGCGGCACCCTGGGCTTAGGCCCGTGCAAGAACTGGGCGACGGTCAGAGCACCTCCAGATCGTCGCCGTAGTAAAGCCGGTTCGTCACGCGCCCTCCCGCCCGAGTGGAATGAGCGTAGCAAGGCCACGACGGGAGTAAATCCCGTGACCTCAGCCGCCGCTTTGGCGATAGGGCAGTTCATGACCCGCCTCGAATCCAGCGCGCGCCTTTTCGCCTGCCTGCTGTCCGCCCTCGCCGGCTTCGTCGATGCGATCGGCTTCATCCGGTCGGGCGGCTTCTTCGTCTCCTTCATGAGCGGCAATTCGACCCGGCTTGCCGTCGGCGGAGTCCGGGCGCTGCACGATGCAATGGTCGCCGGCGGGCTCATCCTCTGCTTCCTCGCCGGTGTCGTCGGGGGCGCGCTGCTCGGCTCGCGGTTCGATCGGCGGCGGCCGGCGGCCGTGCTCGTGCTGATCGCTGCGCTGCTCGCCGCGGCGGCGCTGCTCGAGGCGCATAGCGCCTTCGTTGTGGCGCTCGCTCTGCTCGCCTTCGCCATGGGGGCGGAGAACGCCGTGTTCGAACAGGGCGGCGAGGTGCGCATCGGCCTGACCTACATGACCGGCAGCCTGGTCCGCGTCGGCAACGGCATCGCGGGCGTCATGCTCGGGCGCAGCGGCGGCGGCTGGTTCGGCTATCTGCTGCTGTGGCTCGGCTTCATGGCGGGCGCCGTGCTCGGCGCGCTGTCCTACGGCTCCGGCAACAGCGCGACGTTGTGGGCGGCTAGCGGCGCCGCGCTGACCCTCGCCGTCGCGTCGCTGAGGCTGTTCGCCGGCGCGTCACGGACAGCCGGAGTGTAGCGCGGCGCCCTTGGCCGGGATAGGAACGCCGTTCTGTTGGGGGGGCCTTGTGTCATGTCCACAAAACTCATGCTTCGTATCGCGTCGGGGGTCTCCGCGCTGTTCACCATCGGCCACTCGCTCGGAGGCCTGAAGCACTGGTCGCCGTTTGCCGATAATCCCGTCCTTCGGGCGATGACCGACACGCACTTTCCGGTCAGGGGCGGAAGCCGGACGTATCTTGAATTGTACCTGGGCCTGGGCTGGACGATCAGCGTGCTGATGGCCTTGCAGACGGTCCTGCTGTGGCAGCTGGCGTCGCTCGCGCGGACCAACCCGGCGCAGGTCCGCGCCATGATCGTCCCCTTCGCCGTCGCCGCTTTGGCGATCGGCGTCATTGCGTGGCGGTTGATCGACCCGGTTCCGGCGCTCTTTTCGGTGGCCTTGCTGATCGCGCTGCTGTGCGCCTGGTTCGCGGAGCGCCGCCCGGCGCGGTAGTCGGGGTGCTGTCCGCCAGCCTGACGGCTTGGGACATCAGGGGCCGCCCTCTTCGCGGCAACTCGCCGGCACCCCGCACTTGATCGGCCCCCTCCTGTAGCATCGGCTCCGCTCGGCAGAAGTGAAGGGGTGAAATGAGCTGATCACGCGCCGGCCGGCGGCTCTGTTCAGCCCGTGCGACAAAAGACTGTCCTACAGCGCCTCTCCCGTGCTCGAACCACCCGATGCAGCGGCGACAAGGCTCCACCCTCCAAGGCCCTTTCCGCAAAGACCCTCTCGCGTGCGCACGCGTAGGGTCGCTGCATTCGCTGCGTTTCGCCGCCGCTTGTCTTCGGTGCCGTCGGCATGGGAAAGCCCGGACGCCTCTCTCGCGCACGCGCACGCGCGAGCGCGGGCGTGCGCGCACCCGCGTTGAGGTGACAACTTTGGCAACTTTCGCTGAAAAACTTGTTGTTCGGGCGGCCGCTCAGCACCCGACCGCCGGACCCACTGCCCAGGGACTAAATGACCTGGCCGACGCTCTCGCCGTCGCGAAGCACGTCGCAGATCGGGCAGTCGTCGCTTTTCTCGGCCTGCTTGACCGCCTCGCGGTCGGAATTGGCCAGGATGTGCTTCTTCTTGACGACAACGCCGCCGCGCTTGGCGAGCTTGTCCACGCGATACAGCTTCATTCGAATTCCCCACCCGGTAACGAACGAAAGTCTAGCGTCTTCCGCGCCGATGGGAAGCCGGAAGACCAGCGATCAGGCGGCAGGGATCGCCTGGGCCTGCTCGGCCTTGCGCCTGGCCTCTTCCTCGCGCAGCCGCTCGCCGCGCTGGGCCTTGTCGGCGAGCGCCTGCCAGGCCGCTTCCGACCGCTGGCAGCGCTCGCGGACGTGGTCCAGGGTCGCCTCGTCTCCCTCGGCCCGCGCCTGGGCGGCGCGGGCGAGGAAGAATTCAAGGTTCGAGCTCCGGATGACGGGCCCGGACAAGGCTTATTCCGATTCCTGCTCGTTCGCGGAATCGCCGGCCGGGGCTGCATCGTCGGCGGCCTTGAGGTTGACCGCAGCCATCTTGCCGCGGCGGTCCTCCTGAAGATCGTAGCTGACGCGCTGGTTCTCGCGCAGCGTGCGCATGCCGCTATTCTCGACCGCGCTGATGTGGACGAACGCGTCGTTGCCGCCGCCGTCCGGCGCGATGAAGCCGTAGCCCTTGCTCTCGTTGAAGAATTTCACGGTGCCGGTAGTCATGATCGTCATTTTCCTTCGGTCGGGACCCGAACTGCCGGCTCCCTTGGCGCTAGGAGAAGCAGAGAAGGAAAAAGGGCCGCAAAGCGCCTGTAGACCGTCAGTTTGCGACTGGTAGCCCGCGCATCATAGACGCGTCCGCCCCGGATTGTAAGGCGGGTGCTGTGGCACCGGTTTGAGCGAGGATTTCAGGAGGTGCCGCGATCGATTCCTTATGCGTGTGACTTCAAGCGCGGACGGACGCCACGCGGACCTTCAGAGCCCGAGTGACGCCCGCCCGGCACTCCGGCCTAGTGCCTCCCGCCCTGGACGGTCGGGTTGCAGCCATTGGCCGGGAACAGGAAGCTGTCGCGTCCAAAAGGCCCGTCGGGATCGCTCGGGTCATAGATCCCGAACTGCGCCATGAAATAGCCGTAGGACTGGACCTGTCCGCCGGGGTCCATCGGGGCGCCGTCCGGAGTGTCGTTGAGGCCGGAGAAGGAGCATAGCGAGTTGCCATTGCTGATGCTCGTGTTCGGCGGCGAGGGGACGTTGCCGGTCGGCGGCGGGCCGGTGATCTCGCCGGCGCTCGCCGCGCTCGAACCGAAGATGAGCGCCGCTGCGAGCGCTGAATGAAGTGCCGTCTTCATAGCTGCCATTCCTTTCCGTTTGAGCCGCCGGCGAGTCCGGCGGCGGAAGGAGTTTTCATCGCGCCGCCAAGGCACGGCCATGACGGCGAGCCGATGAATCGCCGACCTTTCGCCGATCAGTGGATATCGGCATGCTCGCTGAGGCTTGCGGCCGATTCACACGAGCCCGGACCGTCGCAGCAACGCAGGCGGGGCCGAAACGGTCGGAACGCATCGGTGCTCGCGGCGTTGCGGCCGTATCCAGGTTAGCGGGGTGTTGGCCTTTTTTCGTGTCGGATCAACCGGATACCCAGGACACTGTTCACCTGTTGCGGGTGAATGCCAATTTGATGCGGAGCCTTCGCCGCTGCCACGCGCTGGTCGAGGAATGCCGTGGCAAGCTGGCGGCCAACAACAATGAGCCGTTCATGCTTGCCGGCGACAAGGAGCAGCGCAGCGACGCCGCCGAACCGCCACCGCCGGAGCGTTAGCCGGGCCCGGGACCGAGGTCCCGCTGCATGTACACGCTGTCGAGCCAGCGCCCGAACTTGAACCCGACCGACCGCAGCCGTCCGGCCTCGGCGAACCCGCAGGCACGGTGAACGGCGATCGAAGCGGGCTCGCCGCCGCCGATGACCGCGATCATCGTTCGGAACCCGGCTTCCGTGGACCGCTCGATGAGGGCCTGGAGAAGCAGCTTGCCCACTCCCTGGCCGGTCCGCTCCGGGTGAACGTAGATGCTGTCCTCGCCGGTGAATCGGTATCCGGGACGGTCCCGGATCTGCGTGGCATAGGCGTAGCCCACGACCTCGCCGTCCACTTCCGCAACAAGGTACGGCCACCCCGCAGCGGCCACGGCCCCGATCTTGTCGCGGTGGAACTCCACACCCGGCGGGTCGAAGTCGAATGACGCGGTGCCGTTGAGTACGTGGTGTGCGTAGATGCCCGCGATCGGCTCGGCGTCGGCTTGAGCGGCGTCGCGGATCGTCGGACTGGTCATCGCTCCGTCAAGCATCCGACTGGCCGCACCGGCAAGGTCAGGAAATCACCTCGCTCACCGCATGAACATCAGCCGGGCGACTGAATGTGGCGCAGCTTTCACTACCGGTTCACGTCGGCCCCGGCTATTTGTCGGGAACGCGACCCACCGATCAGCAACTTGTCAGTCTACCGCCTCCCCTCGCCCTACGAGCGGCAGCCGTTGCGGCGCCGAGCGTCGGGATTCGTCCTCGCCGTGGCCATCAATGTTGGTGTGCTGCTCATGCTCATCGCGCTGGGCGTCCTCCCGGCGCCCGCTTCGAAGAACAGCAAAGGGCTCGTCGTCGACCTGATCCGCGAGAACTCGAGTCCTTCCCCATCCCAGCAGTCCACATCGCACAAGCTGCAACAGGTCGTGGAGCAGAAGCCCGTCCCCAAGCCGCCGCCGATCATTCTTCCGGTCAAGCCGACCATCGTCCCACCGACGCCGCAGCCGAAGAGCTCGCCGTTCATCGAGATGAGCAAGGACGAGATGGCCGCCTCCGACATCTCGAAAATACGCTCCTCCGGCGGGGGCAGCGCCGGCGACAGCGAGGAGGTCGGGCGCGGTCCCAACGGCGAAGTCCTCTATTCCGCCGAATGGGCGCGAGAACCGACGAATGCGGAGCTGGATGGCTACATGCCCCGCAATGCTCCGGAGGGCTTCGGGCTGGTTGCCTGCAAGACCATCGCCAACGATCGCGTAGAGGACTGCGTCGAACTCGATCAAACCCCGGGTTCGCACCTCGCTTCAGCGGTGCGGCAGGCCGCATGGCAGTTCCGGGTCCGTCCGCCGCGCAAGGGCGGCCGTCCGCTGATCGGATCATGGGTTCGGATCCGGATCGATTACGAGAAAGGCTAACCGCGAAAGTCGGCTATTGCGATTTGGACGGTACCTTTTCGGCTTCAGCGAGCACCTGCTTCACGACATTGCTGGGAATGGCGAAGCCGATGCCGATATTCCCGGCGCTGCTCTCGGTCGAGCCGGGACTGAACAGCGCCGAATTGATCCCGATGAGCTCGCCATGGAGATCGATCAATGCCCCACCGGAGTTACCCGGATTTATCGGAGCATCAGTCTGAATGAACCGCCTCGAATCGTCACGCCCGAGCGGACGGTCCGTCGCGCTGATGATGCCATTTGTTACCGTCTGGCCAAGTGCGAACGGGTTCCCGATGGCAAGAACATAGTCTCCCACTTCAACCTTGCGACTGTCGCCGAGCGGAAGCGCCGGCAGGTTCCTGGCGTCGATCTTGAGAACGGCAAGGTCGAGGTTCGGAGCAAGTCCGACGGGGTCGGCCTGGAACTTGCGGCCGTCCTTCAACGTCACCTGCACCGCCTCGGCATTTCGCACGACGTGGAAGTTGGTGATGATCAACCCGCGTTCGCCGTCGACGATCACGCCCGATCCGGCGGCCATCGCCGGCTGCAGCGCCGCGTCGGGGACGCCGAAATAGCGGCGGAAATAGGGATCCTGCAGGAGGGGGTTCTGCTCGGCGGGAGACGGGAGCAAGGTCGCGATGTTGACCACCGCGGGCGAAGTTTTCCTGACCAAAGGAGCAAGGCTGTCGTCGGCGGGACCGGCCAGCACCCGCGGTCCGGCATCGACCTGTCCGGACGGCAGCATCCGCGCGACAATTCCGCCGAGAACGGCGGCAGCCAGGACCAGGACGATAAGCAGGAGCGCCGGGAATCGGGCGCGTGGAGCCGCCATCAGCCTTCGACCTCCTCGCCCTCGGGGGCGCCTCGGCCGAGCTTGTCGGGCAGCCGCTCGCCCTCCGGCGTGAAGGCGAGGCTCACCGAATTGATGCAATAGCGCTGCCCCGTTGGGGGTGGCCCGTCCGGGAAGACATGTCCCTGGTGCGACCCGCATCGGGTGCAGACGATTTCGGTCCGGACCATGCCGTAGGTGGCATCCCGGATGTACTTGAGATGCCCCTCCGCGAAAGGCTGCGTGAAGCTCGGCCAGCCGGTGCCGCTCTCGAACTTGGTGCCGCCGTGAAACAGCGGGAGGCCGCACAGGCGACAGGTGAAGACGCCGCCCCGCTTCTCGTTCAGGAAGACGCCGCAGAACGGCGCCTCCGTCCCGTGCTCGAGCAAGACATGCTTCTCCTCGTCCGTCAGCTCGGACACGAGCTGGCGTAACTGCTCATCGGTCGGCGGTGCGAGGTCGAAGGTGGTTTCGGCGGTCGTGGCCATGGGTGCTCCTCGGGGTGCTCCTTGCGCGTTCGCCCTAACATGGGGATGGAGTGAACACGATGCGATGGCTGATTGCCCTGCTGCTGCTGGCCTGCGCGGCAACGGCCCCGGCGCAATCGGTCCAGACGCAAGCGGTCCAGACCCAAGCGGAAGCCCTCGCCGAAGATGCCGCGCAATATGCGGCGCAGTTCCAAGTCTCCCCGGCCGAAGCCCTTAGACGCTTGAAAGCTCAGCAGGACAGCGTGGCGGCGACCGACTCGATCGCTCGCGAGTTCGCGGATCGGCTTGCCGGCATCTCGATCGAGCATTCGCCGACGTTCCGGATCGTCGTTCTCCTGACGGGCGATCTCGCCGTGCCGGACCGAACCGCGGCAGGCGTGCCGATCGTCTTCCGAACGGGCGCCAAAGCGACCCACGCGCAGGCGCTCGGCGCACTCAGGAAGCACCTGATCGATTTGCGCGCGGACCTGCCGAGTGCGCGCGGAGCGGGCTACGACCAGCACACCGGCGAGGTCGTTCTGCTCGTCACCCGCGACGATGCCGATCGCCTGGGCCTCGCCGCGATCCAGTCGCGCGCCGAGGAGGTCGGCGGTGTGCCGGTGCGGGTGATCGTCAACGAGCTCAACGAGTCGAACATGAGCGTCGACGGCGGTGGGCGGGTCGAAGGGCTCAATCTGCAAACGAACCGCCGGAACCTGTGCACGTCGGGGTTCGTGGTCACCAACGGAGAAACGACCGCATTGACGACCGCCGCGCACTGCCCCGACGAACTCACCTATGTCGATCGCGACGGCAGCACGGTGACCTTGCCCATGATCGGATCGTGGGGCGCGGCCTATCGCGACGTCCAGATCAACGGCAGTCCGGATTCCCCGGACCCGTACTTCTACTCGAACCGCGGCGCCGGGAGTCTGCGGCAGGTGGTCAGCTGGCGCAATGCGGCGAGCACTCGCGCCGGCGACTTCGTCTGCCACTATGGCGAAAGCTCCGGCTACAGTTGCGCCACCGTCGAGCTCACCGACTACGCACCGCCGGGCGACCTGTGCGGCGGGCCCTGCTTCCCCACGTGGGTGACGGTGAAAGGGCCAAGCTGCGTCGCCGGCGACAGCGGCGGCCCCGTGTTCAGCGGCGAGATCGCGTTCGGCATCGCCAAGGGCGTCAATCGTGCCTCTTCGGGGCAGTGCCTGTTCTATTATTACATGTCGACCGATTATCTGCCGACACCGTGGAAGCTGCTGACCGTCGGCGAGGTTACTCCGCGGCGATCGAGTCGCCCCTGAGCTGATTGCTTCCGGGGACAGGCTCGGCCGGATCGTTGCCGATCTTCACCACCCGGTTCCGGTCATCGACGTGTACCACCAGCGGCTTGAGCGCTTTCGCCTCGGCGTCATCGAGCACCGCATAGCTCATGAGGATGACGAGGTCGCCAGGATGGACGAGGTGCGCAGCCGCCCCGTTGATGCCGATCACGCCGCTGCCGCGCGGGCCCGGAATGACATAGGTCTCGATCCGCGCGCCGTTGGTGATGTCGACGATCGCCACTTGCTCGCCCTCGAGAAGGTCGGCGGCGTCCATCAGCGCGGCATCGAGCGTGACCGAGCCGACATAGTGCAAGTCGGCCTGAGTCACCGTTGCTCGGTGGATCTTCGATTTCATCATGATCCGCATCACGGCGAAGGGCTCCAACTCATTTGGCGGGCGCCACTATCAGATTGTCGCTCAATGCACACTGTTCAAGTGCTGCAACGCAGCATCGCACTTGCAGCACAAGGTGCGAATTCCCAACTCATGGGTCTGCAATCTGGTGCGGATTGCCAAGCTGCTTTTCCGAAGAACGTTCAACGTTCTGGAAAACTTGAGTTTCCTAATTCTGGCACGGTCCATGCTTTAAGCAGGACACGAAGCATTGCCAACGGAGTGAATGATGAACGCGCAAGACAATCAGGTCGCCCTTCCGCTGCGGTCGCACACGATTCTCGGCGTTTGCGAGGCGATCGGCGAGGATTTCGGCTTCAACCCGAACTTCCTGCGTGTTCCGTTGGCCGGCACGGTGCTGTGGAGCCTGCCCATCGCGGTTGGCATCTATTTCGCGCTCGGTGCTGTCGTGCTGGCGTCGCGCCTGCTGTTCCCGAAGCTGAAGGTCGTGCAATCCGCCCCAGCTGAGCAAGCCCCGCTCCCTGTGAACGAGCAGCAGGAATTCGCGAAGGCAGCCTGACGGCCTAGTAGTCTCCGCGCGCCTCTGCGCGGGCTTCGAGCAGATCGAACAACGATCGGTGCTGGAGGAGCAGTTGCTCTCCGCCGAATGCGAGTGCCCGGGCGCTCGCCGGCGTATCGGAGCCAAGCTCGATGATGTCGACCACCGACGTCTCGTCTGGAAGCGACGGAGCGGGAGACTCGGTGCCAGCGCGAGCGGCTGCACGGTCAAGCAGCCGGCGGACCGGCCACCAGTCGCCAACCAGCGCCGTACTCGCGCCCAGTGCGCAGCCGTTCCGTTCGGAAGCCGCGAGCGTTTCCAGCGCATGGCGTGCAGCGACCAGGCTCCCCTCGGTCTCCGCCGCGCCAGGCGTGCTCGGCAGCGGCCCCACGGCGGCGGTCAGCCGGACGAGATAGAGCCGCTCTCGCTCAAAGCCTTCGGAAGCACGGTTCAGCCAATCCTGGATCGGTCCCTTGGGGCAGCGCTGAAGCGCGACCTCGATCAGCCCGGGGTAGCGGCCATGAAGGCTGCACAGCAGATGGACGGCGTCGGCAAGGTCGCGTCCGGAATGGCGCCCCGAGGATTCGAGCAAGCTGTTGAGATAGGGATGGCGAGCCGTGCCCTCTCCCGCGACGCGGGCAAGCTGGGCTTCGGCGACGCTGACCGGTTTGTGACCGACCGACCGATTGATAGCCATTCTTCTCCCCACGTGCTGCACCGAGGCAAAGCCTTGTACCGTCGTCGTAACGCAAGCGCGTAAAGACGAGGTTTATGCGGCGGTAAGCTTTCCTGAACCGTGATCGGCGAAGCGTGGCCGTGCGGGACGAGAACTCAGTCGTCGCGGTAGGCGAGTTCGAAATTCCCCCAGCGCCGCCCCTTGATCCACAGCGGCACGAAGACGTTCTTGACCGGGATGTACTTGTCGCCAAGCTCCATGCGGTACGTGGCGAGGGTCGCCGGCTTTTCACTGGCGAGCGCCATCCGCGTCGTATCGTCGATCAGGATCCGCTTGTTGCGGCAATGCTCGTCGTTCCAGACTGGATCCGGACCCTGTGGATGGCTCCGCTCGGAAAGGTGCGTCGGCAGATAGCCGTTCACGTCGCCGATCGCAGAGCCGATAATCCGGTTGTCGGCCGCCTTGGTGCCGTCGAGCAGCGGACGGACGAGCCGATCAGCCGCGTCGTTGAACCGGACCTTGTACTGGACCGGATTGCTGCCTTCGACGATCTGGTAGTCGCGGTCGAACACGTCATCGACGGCGACTTCGCCCGCGTCGATCGCTTCCTCGATAGCCGCCTTGATCTTGCGGCAGGTCTCCTGCGCCTTGGAGATGAAGGGCGTATCGTCGATTTCCGCGCCCGAATTGGCGAGCGTGTCGAGCATCGTGTTCGACAGCATTTCGAGGTGCGCCAGGCGCTTCTCGGCGGTCAGCAGCTCCTGTCCATTGTCACGTGCGTCGGCGGCAAAGTCCGTAAGGCCCGCCTTAACTCGGTCCACGCTGGTCTGGATCATGCTCGTCGAATGGGCGATGCCTTCGGTCTGGCGATCGACCATGCCGACGATCTCGCTGACTTCGCGGACGGTGTCGCTGATCGTGCCGAAGCCGCCCTGGGCGGCGCGGCTGCGCTCGACGCCCATCTTGATTTCGGCGGTGACGGCGCCGGCCTCGCGAGTGAGCTCACCGAGCGTCGAGGCGATCTGGCTGGTCGCCGCGCGAGTGTCGTGCGCGAGCTTCTTCACTTCGGCTGCGACAACCGCGAAGCTGCGGCCGGCGTCGCCCGCGCGCGCGGCCTCGATAGTGGCGTTGAGGGCAAGCATGTTGGTCTTGCGGGCGATGGTTTCGATGGTCGAGGAAACCGTCTGGACCTGGTTCATCGCCGAGGCAAAGCCGGCCATTCGCTCGCCAAGCTGGACCACCAATTGGGTAAGGCCCTTGAACCCGTCAATCGTACCTTCGATCGCGGTCCGGCCGGCGTCGAGCTTGGCCTTCGCCTGTTCGGACAGGAGCCGGGCCTCGTCGGTCGAATCCGACACCCGCGCCTGGTCGCCCATCAGCCGGTTGGTGACTTCCTCGAGCTGATCGAGCATCCGCATGGATTCGGCGATCCGGCCGGCGACGCCCTGGACGTAGCCGGCGACGTCGCTGCACTCCATCGACAGTGAGCCGCAGTCGCGGGCAACCGCGCGGACGGCATTCTCAGTGACTTGCTCGATCCCCTGCGTGGCCATCGACGCGCTGCTCCCAAACTCTCGATGGGAGCGGGATAAAAGGAACGTCCTACTTCTTCGTTAACCACGCCGCTCAGTAGAGGAGAAATCGGCGGCGCTCGTCCTCCCACGCGCGCTCGTCGGCGGCGGTCAATCGGTCGAGATCGCCCGGCTCCGCCCCGCTATCGTCAACCCACTCGCGCAGCAGCGGTGATCCGTTGATGACGTCGATCGCCAGCTTGTCGAACACATATTCGTAAGCGAAATCGCGCCAAAGGTCGTAGTCCGGATAGAGGCGCCGGATCGCCTTGAACGCGAGCGCCTGGAGCCGCCACGGCTTGAACGCCGAATGATCGTAGAACGGGCCTTCCGCGTGGATGAAGACGCCGTGGTTGAGCTCCCCTACGTGCTTGTGGAAGGTCGGCTGAAAGGCAATCGCGCGCAGCTTGCAGCCGGCGAGCCATTCGGGAGCAAGCCGCTCCATTTCCGCAACGATCCGTGCCGGCTCGAGGTCCGGTGCGCCGAACAGCTCGAGCGGTCGCGTGGTGCCCCTGCCCTCGCTCAGGTTCGTGCCTTCGAGCATGACCGTACCCGCATAGCAGCGGGCCATGTTCAGATTGGCGGCGTTGGGGCTCGGGTTGATCCAGACGCGCTCCGGCGGCCAGCCGAAGCCGGGGCCTTCCTCGGGATGCCAGCCGTCCATCTCGATGATCCGATAATCGACATCGAGGTTGAACTGGTCGATGAACCAGCGGCCAAGCTCGCCCATGGTCAGCCCATGGCGCATCGGCAGCGGCCCGGCGCCGACGAAGCTCTCCCACCCTTCGCGCAGGGTAAGGCCCTCGATGGGTCGTCCCACCGGATTGGGACGGTCGAGCACCCAGACGCTCTTGCCACGCTCGGCGGCCGCTTCGAGCACGTAAAGGAGCGTCGTGATGAAGGTGTAGATGCGGCAGCCGAGGTCCTGCAGGTCGACCAGGATCGTGTCGAACGTTCCCATCGACTGACCGCTTGGCCGGCGAAGCTCGCCATAGAGGCTGAAGACCGGAATTCCGTAGGTCGGATCGGTAAAATCCGGCGACTCCATCATATTGTCCTGGAGATCGCCGCGGACGCCGTGCTGCGGCCCGAACGCCGCCGAGATCTTCAGTCCGGCCGCGATCAGCGCGTCGAGGCTGTGGGTGAGGTCCTTCGTCACCGATGCGGGGTGAGCAAGCAACGCAACGCGACGTCCGTCGAGCGGGCGACGAAGCTCCGGCTCGGCGAGGAGCCGATCGATACCGAACAAGGTCATGGGTTCGCTGCTTAGGACAGGTGCGCGGTGAAGCAAGCCGGGTCGTGAAAATCGGGCTTTGAGCCCTCGCCATGTGCGAGCGCCCAATAGGACTTGGTTCCGTCCTTTTCCTCCAGGACCGCGGATAGTCCCAGCGACCAGTCGATGTCCGCGTCCGCGGTGAACGTCGCACCCATCGCCCACCAGGTCATGTTGTCCTCGATCCGCACATAGGGCGCTGCGACGTCGGGGTCGCTCTTCCCTTCACGGCAGGACGAGAAATCATATGCCGCCCAATTGCCTGACGGCGAGAAATTCCACTCGCGATAGGCCTCTTCGCCCGCTGCGCGCAGGAACGCTTCGAAGCAGGTGGTCTTCCACAGGTCGTCCACGCGGTGGGGTTCGCCGGGCTCCGGAATCACGAATCGGCTCGCCGGCGCACCGATTCCAAACCAGATGTTGGTGGTAGCAACCACGCCCAGGGCACCGACATGATCCACATTCGCCCAGACCTTGAAGTCCGGGTCGGAAGGCGGAGTCGCCGGATGCGGCATCAGATTGAGCTGCATTGGGCAAGTGTAGCAGGCAAGAGTTAACGACGCTAAGCCGCATCGCATGACATCGCACCAATCTTCACTGATGGGGCTGCTCGAGGAGCGCGGCTACATCCACCAGGTGACCGACGCTGCGGCGGTCGACGCGCTCGCGACCAGGGAGACGATCAGCGCCTACATCGGCTTTGACGCCACCGCCCCGAGCCTTCACGTCGGCAGCCTCGTCCAGATCATGATGCTCCGGCGACTGCAGCAGGCGGGACATCGGCCGATTGTGCTGATGGGCGGCGGCACGACCAAGGTCGGCGATCCGAGCGGCAAGGACGAGAGCCGCAAGCTGCTCACGAATGAGGAGATCAACGCCAACATCGCCGGCATCCGCCGCGTGTTCGAGCGGTTCCTGACCTTCGGCGAGGGTCCTTCGGACGCGATCATGGTCAACAATGCCGACTGGCTCGACACGCTCGAATATATCCCGTTCCTCCGCGAGGTCGGCCGACATTTCACGATCAACCGGATGCTGACTTTCGACAGCGTGCGTCTCCGGCTCGACCGCGAGCAGCCGCTGACGTTCCTGGAGTTCAACTACATGATCCTCCAGGCCTATGACTTCCTCGAGCTTTCGCGGCGGGTCGGTTGCCGGGCGCAGTTCGGCGGCTCGGACCAGTGGGGGAACATCGTCAACGGCATCGAATTGGCGCGGCGGATCGACGGGACGGAAGTGTTCGGCCTCACGACTCCGCTGATTACAACCGCCGATGGCTCGAAGATGGGCAAGACGGCCCAAGGCGCGGTCTGGCTCGATGAGAAGCTGCTGAGCTCGTACGATTATTGGCAATTCTGGCGGAACACGCAGGATGCCGATGTCGGCCGGTTCCTGAAGCTGTTCACCGACCTGCCGCTGGAAGATATCGGGCGCCTGGAGAGCCTTGGCGGCGCTGACATCAACCAGGCGAAGATCGTGCTCGCAACCGAGGCGACGGCGATGCTCCACGGCCGCGAGGCAGCCCTTGCAGCCGAACAGACCGCCCGTGAGACCTTCGAGGGCGGCGGCATCGGTGAGGATTTGCCCACTCTGTCGCTCGGCGAAGGAATGAACATCGCCCATGCGCTGACCACACTCGGCTTCACGCCGTCGAACAAGGAAGCCAAGCGCAAGATCGCTGAAGGCGCGGTGAAGATCGACGATGTGCCGGTGACCGATCCGGGCCTGACGCTCACTGCCGGCGGTGAACCGCTCAAGCTCAGTCTCGGCAAGAAAAGACATGCGCTGCTGGTGAGATAGCCGTGTGAGGGGGCACCAATGGAAGTGCACAAGCGTAAGGTCGTGGGAAATTGGCGCGAGCTGCTCAAGGAATGGGGCATCATCGTGCTCGGCGTGCTGACTGCGCTGCTAGCGGAGCAGGCCGTCCAGTCACTGGAATGGCATAACAAGGTGCAGGCGGCGGTCGCCGACATGGACAATGAGCTCAGTCGCGGCGATGGGCCGCAATCTTACGCGCGGCTCGCAATGCATGACTGCATCGCAACTCGGTTGAACAACCTGCGCGCTGCGATCGAGAGAGGCGACCGGTCCGACAGCCGCAGGCTCATCGACGCATTCTGGCTGCCGAAGCGGACCTATGATTCCCTGGCGCGAGAGTCTGCGACGGCATCGGATGTTGCGTCGCACATGCCACATGAGCGAATGCTCCAGTATCGAATCGCATACGAAATGATTCCGGACATGCAGCGCCTCGCCGACAAGGAGCTTGCGGATTCTGCACATTTACGGGCTCTTCCAGCGAGCGGCGGGCCAATCGAGACATCTGAGAAGCTCACGGAAAATGACGCCATCGAAGCGCTGCAAATCGACAATGACGCGATGACGCGGGAAGCTCGGTTCGTCCTCATACGGTTGGGGATGATGGACGTTCGGCTTGATCGCTATTTCGTCGCGAACAATGTCGCGAGAGCGCGCGCGGAGTACGGTGGCTGCCTGGCCTCCCCGAACCTTCCAGCATCGGTGTTCGCTCCCGTTGACTGATTTCCTGGTGTTCGACCATTCGAATTGACACGAATCAGCTAACTCAGAAGATTCGAAACAGATCGGCTGCGTGGCATCGGCAAGGCAAGATCTTCTCATTGCGTCGAGCTGGGTCAGCTGCGCCTCACGAGGACAACGCCGGCGATGACCAATAGCGCGCCGGTCAATCGGCCAACATTGATTGGCTCACGCGGAAGCCCGAGCGCACCGATCTGGTCGAGCCACAGCGCGACCGCGATCTGGCCCGCGATCCCGATGGTGATCAGCGAAGCGAGGCCGATCTTCGGCGCCGCATAAGCCGCAACCGCGACATAAGTCGCGCCATAGACTCCGCCTGCCCAGGCATACCAAGGCAGTCCAGCGAATGCGGACGACGCAGGGCGCCTCCCGCTCGCGAGGAAGACAGCCGCGAGCGCGATCGTGCCGACCGCGAAGGAGATCAGCGCCGCCAGGACGGGCGAGCCTCCCGCCTTCGACAGAATCGCGTTCGTTGGCGCCTGAAGGGCGATCAGGCCGCCCGCCGCAAGGACGAGCAGCACCGGGAGGAGCGCGGCTGGATTCATTTGGGTTCCTTATCCGGAGCGGAGGAGCCCGACCGCCTGGTCGCGCTCGAAGAGATAGAGACAGACCCGAGCCGCCTGGCCTCTCGGGCCGGCAAGACCGCCATCGCGATCGAGGAGGAGCAGCGCGTCGCTTTGGGCGATTGGTGCGAGGCTCGCCACATCCTCCGCCGTCGCAACGCGGAACGCTTCTTCGCCGGACTGGCGGGTGCCCAGGATTTCTCCCGGCCCTCGAAGGCGCAGGTCCTCCTCGGCGATTCGGAAGCCGTCGCTGGTGTCGCGCATCAGAGCCAGGCGAGCACGCCCGACTTCGGTCAGCATCTGCCCCCGGATCAGAAGACACACGCTCTTGCCGGCGCCGCGCCCGACCCGCCCGCGCAGCTGGTGAAGCTGGGCAAGGCCGAAGCGCTCGGCGCCCTCCACGATCATCAGGGTAGCGTTCGGCACGTCGACGCCGACCTCGATGACGGTGGTCGCGACCAGCAGCGCGAGTTCTCCCGAAGCGAAGCGCGCCATGACCGAATCCTTGTCCGCTCCTTTCATTCGGCCGTGCACCAGCCCCACCTTGTCATCGCCGAACCGCAGCTTGAGCACGCGAGCCCGCTCCTCGGCCGCCGCTGCGTCGCTCTTTTCGCTCTCCTCCACCAGCGGACACACCCAATATGCCTGGTTGCCGGCAGCGATGTGCCGTCCGAGACCGTCGATGACCTCCGGGAGCCGCTCCTCGCTGATCACCCGGGTTTCCACCGGCGTACGTCCGGGCGGCATCTCGTCGATCCGGCTGACGTCCATCTCGCCATATTGGGTGAGTGTCAGCGTTCGCGGGATAGGCGTGGCGGTCATCACCAACAGGTGCGGCGGATGTTCCGCCTTGGACGCCAGCAGCAGGCGTTGCGAGACACCGAACCGATGCTGCTCGTCGACCACAGCCAGGCCGAGCTTCTTGAAAGCGACCTTCTCCTGGAAGATCGCGTGGGTGCCGACAAGGATGTCGATTGAGCCGTCGGCGAGTCCCATCAGGACGCTGTCGCGCGCGCGGCCCTTTTCGCGGCCGGTCAGGATCGCGACCCGCACACCGATGCTATCAAGCTGCTTGAGCAAGGTCGCATGATGCTGCCGTGCCAATATCTCCGTTGGCGCGAGCAGCGCCGCCTGAGCGCCGGATTCAACGGCGGCAAGCATCGCCATCAAGGCGACCAGCGTCTTGCCTGACCCGACGTCACCCTGCAGCAGCCGAAGCATTGGCGCGGTCTGCGCCATGTCGCCGCGAATCTCTTCGATTACGCGCCGCTGTGCACCAGTCAGTTGGTAAGGCAGCCGCAGCCTGGCTGTCAGCTCGCCGGTCCCGGGCAGCGGCGTCGTCCGGTGCCGCCGTTGCGACTGGCGCAACAGCAGCAAGGCAAGCTGATTGGCGAATATCTCGTCATAGGCGAGCCGCTTGCGCGCCGAGTCGGCGGCCGGCTCCCGGTGAACCTCGGCGAGCGAGGCCCGCCACTCCCGCCACCCCTCGCGACTCAGCAGGCTCGGCTCGATCCACTCTGGCAGCTCGGGAGCGCGTTCCAGCGCCTCGCGCACCAGCTCGCCGAGCCGGCGGTTGGTGAGACCCTCGGTCAACGGATAGACAGCCTCGCGAACGGCCGGTGCCGCCGACTTGCCGGCTTCGCTGACCTCCGGATGAATGATCTGCCATTCATCGCCATACTGCTCGAGCTTTCCCGAGACCGTCCGCTTTTCGCCCTTTGGCAGAGTGCGCTTCGCCCACCCCGGATTGTTGAAGTAGATCAGGCTGATCGTGTTCCCGTCGCCGTCGGCCGCGAACACCCGCATCGGCCCCCGACCCGACCGGCTCTCGCGCGATTCGAACGGGGTCACGTCGAGAATGACGTTGCGCCCGAGGAGCGCGGCGGATGCAGCGGCCGCGTGGACGCGCTCGATCGAGCCTGTGGGCAGGTGATAGAGCAGGTCGACGACACGCGTGATGCCCAGCTTCTTGAGCTGCTTCGCAACCTGCGGTCCCACGCCCTTGAGCGCTTCCACTTCGGTGAAGAGTGGATTGAGAATGTCGGGCCGCATTGCCGGTCCTTTGCCGCAAGAATTGATTTCTGTCAGTCCTGCGTACGTTCGGCGAGCGAAGGCAGCGTGCTATAGACGACTCGGGCGGCTAGCCGCTCGTGTGAAAGAGGGGAGCATCATGAAATTGCTTCTTGGAAGCGCGCTGGCCCTGTTGTCAGCGGCGTCGCCTGCTGCCGTCGTGAACGATCCGGGGCCGGCGAGTCCGTCCGAGCCGACGATTGCTCAGGTCAGGGCCGCGGTTGAAAAGTATCGCGACGTCAAGGTCGCGCTTGCCGAAGGCTACATAGCTGATCCTTCGGGCATGTGCGAAACGGCGGCAATCATGGGCAAGCCGGCCAAGCTTGGCGCCATGGGCGTTCATTATTTTCGGCCCGATCTTCTTGGGATCACCGCGCCGCCAAATCCGCGGGTGGATGGAACGGGCACATATACCGATTTTCATAAGCCGGCGGTGCTTCTCTACGAACCCGAAGCCGACGGCTCCCTGCAGTTGGTTGGAGCCGAGAACCTCGTGTTCGAGAAAGCCTGGACCGCCGCTGGACACAGTGCTCCGCCCAGCTTCCACGGTGTGCCGTACAATCATATGGTCGATGATCCGGCAACCAAGATCGACGAGGCGCATGGCTTCATGCCCCATTACGACCGACACGTGTGGGTGATGCGCGACAATCCCAATGGCGTGTTCGCGCAATATAATCCCAACGTGACCTGCAAATACGCCAAGCCAATGTCGATGTCCGCGATGAAATAGCCGCCGGTGCGCGCGGCCTTCCGTAAATGGCCGCCGCCCCCTAAATGGGCTTCATGCCCTCCGATCCGGACCTGAAGCGCCTTCGCTGGCGCGCGCATCATCGCGGCACCAAGGAAGCCGATTTGCTTGTCGGTGGGTTCTTCGACGCGCACCACGCTTCGTGGGGCGCGCATCAGCGCGCGACCTTTGCTGAAATGCTCGACGAGCAGGACGTCGACATCATGGCCTGGGCGCTAGGAACCGCGGCGCCCCCGGAGCGCTTCGCTGGTCCAATGATCGAAGCCCTTCAAAAGCTCGACTATATCCGGCTCGAGCAATGAGCGAGCCGCTGCAGAAGGTGCTCCGCGCCGACAAGCCGTTGACGCTGGCCGGCGTTCCGACCGGAGTCCTGCCGTGGCTTGCCGCCGATCTCGCTCGGGCGGCACACGCGGGCGCTCAAAGCCGCCGAGCAGTGGCGATTGTCGCCGATGAGGCGGCGATGCGGGCCCTCGCCGAGACGGTGCCGTTGTTCGCACCGGAAGTGGAGGTCCTGAGCCTGCCCGGTTGGGATTGCCTCCCTTACGACCGAGCCTCGCCTGCCCTTCGAGTGATGGCCGAGCGGCTGGCGACGCTGAGCGCGCTTCAGGCAAAGCTCGAGAAGCCGCAGCTCCTTGTCGCCACGGCAAGCGCCGCATCGCAGCGCCTGCTGACACCTTTCCGAATCCGGCAGCTCACCCGCCGCCTCGGCGAGGGCGAGCGGATCGAACGCGAGGCGTTGATCGAGCAACTGAACGCGCTCGGTTACCAACGCGCGGACGCGGTCGCGGAAGCCGGGGAATATGCCGTGCGGGGCTCGCTCATCGACCTGTTCCCCGCCGGCGGGGAGCTCGCGCATCGAGTCGACTTTTTCGGGGATGAAATCGACAGCGTTCGCCGCTTCGATCCCGCCGACCAGCGATCGACCGACAAGGCAGGCGCCTTCACCTTGATGCCCGCATCCGAAGCACTGCTCGACGTGGATACGATCAAGCGGTTCCGCTCGCGCTATCGCGAGAAATTCGGCGGCACCGCGACCCAGGACCCCCTCTACCAGGCGCTCTCGGAAGGGCGCCGGATGGCCGGAATGGAGCATTGGCTCCCGCTGCTCGAAGATCGCCTGGACACCCTGTTCGATCATCTCGGCGAGCACGACATCGTCGTTCGCGACGTGGCCGCGGACCAGGCGCTCGCCAGTCGTGGCGAAGCGATCTCGGATTATTATCAGAACCGCGTCCGGGCGAACGAAGGTGCGCCGGGCAGCTATCGGCCGCTCGAGCCGGACAGCCTCTACGTAAGTAAGGAGGAGTGGTCCAAGTTCGTCTCGGATCGGCCGATCCATCTCGCCTCCCCGTTTCCTGAACCGGAGTCCGAACGGATCATCGATTTCGGAGTCCACCCGGCGCGCGATTTCGCGCCGGAACGCGCGCAGCAGTCGAATGTCTATGAGGCCGTTGCCAGGTATGTCGGCACGCTTCGGCGCGGCGGACACAAGGTCGTTCTGGCGAGCTACACGCGCGGCGCCCGCGAGCGCCTGGCCGGACTTCTGGAAGACCACGGCCTGAAGGCGCACAAGCAGGTCGACAGCTGGCAGGAAGCGCTCGGCTCCAAAACCCAGCCGGCGCTACTGGTGCTGCCGCTGGATCATGGCTTCACGACACCCGAGGTCGCCGTGCTCACCGAGCAGGACATGCTCGGCGATCGCCTCGTCCGCCGGCGCAAGAAGCGCAAGGCGGCCGATGCCTTTCTCGCCGAGCTGGCGACGCTCTCGCCCGGCGACCTCGTTGTTCATGCCGAGCACGGCATCGGTCGATACGAGGGGCTGACGCAAATTCCTGTCAGCAAGGTCCCGCACGATTGCGTCGCGCTCGAATACGCACGCGGCAACAAGCTCTACGTGCCCGTGGAGAATATCGAGCTCCTGACCCGCTACGGCAGCGAAAGCGAAGGAGTCACGCTCGACAGCCTCGGCGGCGAGGCCTGGCAGAAGCGCAAGTCGCGGATGAAGGAGCGCATCCGCGAGATCGCTGGCGAACTCATCAAGGTCGCGGCAATGCGGGCCACTCGTGCCGGCGTGATTGCGGAGCCAGACTCGAGCTATCCCGCGTTCGTGGACCGCTTCCCTTATGAAGAAACCGACGACCAGGAGCGCGCCATCGGCGACGTGCTTCAGGATCTCGAGGCGGGGCGGCCGATGGACCGGCTGGTGTGCGGCGATGTCGGATTTGGAAAGACCGAGGTCGCGCTCCGGGCCGCCTTCGTCATGGCGATGTCGGGACGGCAGGTCGCGCTGGTCTGTCCCACTACCCTGCTTGCACGGCAGCATTATTCGAACTTTGTGGAACGGCTCCACGGCTTCCCCGTCAACGTCGGTCGCCTGTCGCGGCTGGTCCCCGCGGCGGAGGCGAAGAAGACGAAGGAAGGGCTTGCCGACGGAACGATGGACATCGTCATCGGCACCCATGCCCTCCTCGCCAAGAGCGTGGAATTCAAGCGGCTCGGCCTCGTCATCGTCGACGAGGAGCAGCATTTCGGCGTGGCTCACAAGGAGCGGCTGAAGGCGCTCAAGACCGACGTTCACGTGCTGACGCTGACCGCGACGCCGATCCCGCGGACGCTGCAGATGGCTATGAGCGGGCTTCGCGAGCTGTCCGTCATCCAGACGCCGCCCGTCGACCGTCTCGCGGTGCGTACCTATGTGACTCCGTGGGACGCGGTCGTGCTCCGCGAGGCGCTCCTGCGCGAGCATTATCGCGGCGGGCAGAGCTTCTTCGTCGCGCCGCGCGTCGCCGACCTGCCGGACATGGAGGAGTGGGTCCGCGCCCAGGTGCCGGAGGTGAAGTTCATCACCGCTCACGGCCAGATGAGCGCGACCGAGGTCGAGGAGCGGATGAGCGCGTTCTACGACCGCAAATATGACGTGCTGCTGTCGACCACCATCGTCGAGAGCGGACTCGACATCCCCAGCGCGAACACGCTCATCGTCTATCGCTCCGATCGGTTTGGCCTGGCGCAGCTCTATCAGCTTCGCGGGCGCGTCGGACGCTCGAAGACCCGCGCTTACGCGTATCTGACGATGCCGTCCGACCGGGCAATCACCGAATCCGCGCAGAAAAGGCTGCAGGTGCTCGCCGATCTCGATAGCCTCGGTGCAGGATTTCAGCTCGCCAGCCACGACCTCGATATCCGCGGCGCCGGCAACCTGCTGGGCGACGAGCAGTCCGGCCACATCAAGGAAGTCGGCTTCGAACTCTACCAGTCGATGCTCGAGGACGCGATCGTCGAGCAGAAGGCCGGCGGCGCTCCTCGTCAGGAGGAGTTCACGCCGCAGATCAGTGTCGATGCGCCGATCATGATCCCGGAGACCTACGTCCCGGACCTCGATCTGCGCATGGGCCTCTACCGCCGCCTCGGCGAGCTCGACGACCGCAATGCGATCGAAGCATTCGCCGCCGAATTGATCGACCGCTTCGGCACGCTTCCGGAGGAAACGGCGAATCTGATGAAGATCGTCGAGGTCAAGCTCAACCTCAAGGAGGCGATCGTCGCCAAGCTCGACATTGGGCCGAAGGGCGCGGTCATCACCTTCGCCGACGGGGGCTTCCCCGATCTCGCCGGTCTGCTGGGTTACATCGACCGCTTGAAGGGCACGGCCAGGCTGCGGCCCGACAGCAAAATGACGGTTGCGCGCGACTGGCCCACGGCGGACGCGCGCCTCAATGGCGCCTTGCAGCTATCGCGCGGACTGGCGCGTGTTGCCGCGGCGGGAGAGAAGAAAGAGGCGGCCTAAGCCGCCTCCGCATTGGCTGCCGCGACGAAGCGGAACAGCTCGTCCTGGGTGAGCGCCCCGGCGCCAAGAAATCCCTGGTAAAGGTCGCAACCCCAGTCAGCGAGCAGCGCGAGCTGTCCGGTTGTCTCGACGCCCTCGACGACGACCTTGAGGTCAAGCTCGCGCGCGAGATGGATCATCGCCTTGACGACGATCCGGTCCCGCTCCCCACCGACAAGATCGGCGACCAGCCCACGGTCGATCTTGATGGCGTCAAGCGGCAGCGACGTCAGATAGGCAAGGCTCGCATAACCGGTCCCGAAGTCGTCGACAGCGATGCGGATTCCATGCTCGCGCAGGCGGGAAAGTCGCGCTGCAACCTGCTCGCGTTCCGCCAGCAGCGCACTTTCGGTGATTTCGACCGTCACCCGCGCGGGATCGATACCCGCAACGCGAATCTCGTCCAGCAGCCACGCATCATAACCCTCGCGCGAAATGTCCGCGGGAAGCACGTTGATCGACAGGCCGAGCTCAATCAACGGACCTTCCCACGCGGCGGCACACCGCAGCGCCTTGCGCTGGACGAGCCGCGACAGCCGTTCGTCCAGTCCGCCCGCCGTCGCGCGCGCGAAAAGCAACTGTGCGTCTGCGACGACGAGCGAACGTGCCAGCGCTTCGGCCCCGGAGATACGCCCCGACCGGGGGTCGATGAGCGGCTGGTACAGGACGTCGACCTGCTCATGAGCGATTGCCGCTTCCAGCAACAGGTCGCGTCGTGGAGCGGCGGGCACGGTTGCCCCAACATCCGATGCCCGCCGTCCCCACTTACCGATTTCATTCCAGGTCAACATGTTACCCCTTCCCCACCCGCTCACGTTGTCCCTGGGTCCACGCAACTCATGCGGTAGGCGGCGGGGGAAAGGCAGGGAATGGCGCGCTTCCGCCACGGTTCGAAACGGGACAGTGACCTTGGCGGCTGGACCGCCTATCTTGCCTTCTGGCGCGGTGGACGAGGAGCCAGGTTTGAACGCGGACTCCCCCAAGGCTGAAGAGCATCCGAAGGCGGACTTGGAAACGCTCGGGATCGGCCTGCTGTCGTCGACGACCGATGTCGCCCAGGCGGCTGAATCGCTCCTGCGCCGACGCTACCGCTTCGCCGACATCAAAGACGCGCAAACCCTTGTCGCGCTCGGCGGTGACGGCTTCATGCTCCAGACACTCCACCACATGCTGCAGAATGATTGTCCCAAGCCGGTCTTCGGCATCAATCGCGGCACCGTCGGTTTTCTAATGAACGATTGGCGGATCGACAGGCTGCCGGAGCGCATTGCCGGGGCCAAGGCGATCAGGGTCGCGCCGCTGCAGATGTGCGCGACGACGGTCGCGGGGGACAAGTTCACCTATGCAGCAATCAATGAAGTTTCGTTGCTCAGGGAAACCCGGCAGACCGCAAAGATCGAGATATCGGTCAACGGCCGCGTCGCCTTGCCGGAGCTGGCGTGCGACGGCGTGCTGGTAGCAACGCCGGCGGGCTCGACCGCCTACAACTTGTCGGCGCGGGGACCGATCCTGCCGTTGCAGGCGAAAATGCTGGCGCTGACGCCGATCAGCCCGTTCCGGCCACGGCGCTGGTCCGGCGCGATCCTGCCTGACGATACGGCGGTCTGTTTCACGATCCTCGAAGCCCCCAATCGGCCCGTTTCGGCCGTCGCCGACCAGATCGAGGTGCGCGACGTTGCCCGCGTGGAGGTTCGCATGGACCGGGAGCGCTCTCTCACGCTCCTCTTCGATCCTGAACATGCGCTCGATGAACGGATCGCGATGGAGCAATTCGCCACCTGACGGGACCGCTGCCCTCGCCCGCTCACGCGAGGGCGAACAATGGTGCGAAGCAGCACGCGGGTGAGGGTTTTGCCTTGCCTTTAAGCAAGCGTCCGCTATCTAGCCGGCGCTGCCCATACAAGGGACCCCGTCAAAGTCGGACTTTGATGGCAACCGGGCTGCTCCCCGGTAGCTCAGCGGTAGAGCGTTCGACTGTTAATCGAATGGTCGCCTGTTCGAATCAGGCCCGGGGAGCCATTCTTCGATCGCGCGAGGTCCGATGGACAGTGGATCCACGATCAACGGAATCGCTCCGTTCTTCATCGTCGACGACGTGCAGCGCAGCGTCTCATTCTATCGCGACAAGCTGGGGTTTGATCTCTGGTACCTGGAGCCCGCCGATGCCCCCTTCTTTGCGATGCTGGGCCGCGGCGCCGCGATGCTGATGCTGAAGGCGGTCGGCGCCGCGCCTTCACCGAATCCTACCCGACACCCGGACGCCAAGTGGGACGCCTACGTGAGCGCCGCCGACCCGGATGCTCTTCATGCCGTGGTAACGGGCCGCGGTGTTCAGCCCAGTGTCGAGCTTGGCGATACCAGCGAAGGATTGCGCGGGTTCGAAGTGACCGACCCCGATGGCTACGTGCTGTTCTTCGGACGGCCAAACGACCGCAGCTGAATGAACGAAGCGGCCGGACCGAGGCCCGACCGCTTCGGCGAGGCGTGTTCGTGTCCGCTAAGAGGACCACCCCGCACCTTCATCAACTCCGATTTCGGTTGCTCGCTCCAGAGGCCAGTTGCCGCTGTTCCAAGGTGGAACAACTAGCCGTCGATGGATGCCATCAGGCTCGCGTTGCCGCCGGCTGCGGTGGTGTCGATGCACGTCACTCGCTCGGTGGCAAAGCGGGCGACGTAATGCGGGCCGCCAGCCTTTGGACCGGTGCCGCTGAGGCCCTCGCCGCCGAACGGCTGGCTTTCCACGACCGCGCCGATCTGGTTGCGGTTGACGTAGAAATTGCCGACGCGGGCATGCTCCTCGACATAATCGCGCACCGTATCGATGCGGCTCTGAAGGCCGAGGGTCAGTCCGTAGCCGGTCCGATTGATCGCCTCGACCACCTCGCCCAGCCGGTCACCCGCAAAGCGAATGACATGGAGGATTGGACCGAAATTCTCACGATTGAGGTCGCTTAGCGCACTGATTTCATACATCGCGGGAGCAACAAAGCTGCCGTGCGCAGTCTCGTTCGGAAGCGGCAGGCGACCGATCCGCTTCGCATTCTTGTCCAGCCAGCCGAGGTGCTCGTCGAGCAGGCGCTTCGCTTCCTCGTCGATGACCGGACCGACGTCGGTCGCGAGATCGCGCGGATCGCCGACCTTCAGCGCCTCCATCGCACCGGCAATCATCCGGATCATTCCATCGGCCACGTCGTCCTGGACGAAGACGACGCGGCAGGCCGAGCAACGCTGCCCGGCGCTCTGAAAGGCCGAGGAGATGACGTCGCGGGTCACCTGCTCGGGCAGCGCGGAGCTGTCGACGATCATCGCGTTCTGCCCGCCCGTTTCGGCGATGAAAGGGATGATCGGGCCATCCCGCTCCGCAAGCGTGCGGTTGATGAGCCGCGCGGTGTCGGTTGAGCCGGTGAATGCAACGCCGGCAAGCAGCGGATGAGCGGTGAGCGCGGCGCCGACGCGACCGTCGCCCGGGGCGAGCTGGACCACATCCTTGGCGAAACCGGCCTGGTGGAACAGCTCGATCGCGAGCGCACCGATCAGCGGCGTCTGCTCCGCGGGCTTGGCAATGGCGGTGTTGCCGGCGGCGAGCGCCGCCGCGACCGGTCCGGTGAAGATCGCCAACGGGAAATTCCATGGCGAAATGCACGCGAATACGCCGCGGCCGTGCAGCCGCAGCTCGTTTTGTTCGCCGGTCGGTCCGGGCAGCGGCAACGCCCGAGTGAACTGGCGCCGCGCTTCCGAGGCGTAGAAGCGGAGAAAATCGACGGCCTCGCGCACCTCCAGGATCGCGTCGGGAAGCGTCTTGCCGGCCTCGCGGATGCAAAGAGAATAGAACTCTTCGCGATGCTCCTCGTAGAGATCGGCGGTGTGATCGAGCAGCCGCGCGCGCGCCTCTCCGCCGAGTGCATCCCAGGCGACTTGCGCCAAATGTCCGGCGCGAACCATCTGGTCCACCTCGTCCGCGCTCGCCTCGAACACGGTGCCAACCGTGATCCGGCGATCGGATGGGGAGGTCACGGGTCGCGGCCGCCCCTTCCCCAATGTCGGCTTGGCGGTCCAGCTTCGGCTTTCGAGCGCTCCGATCCGCTGCAGCACCGGCTCCCGTTCGAGGGGGTCCGAGAGATCCAGCCCCGCGCTGTTGCGTCGTTCGATCCCGAACACATGGCGCGGCAATATGATCTTCGGATTTGGCTTGGGCGTCAGTGCCTCGAGTTCGGCAACCGGATCGCGTACCAGTTCGTCGACCGACACCTGTTCGTCCGCGATACGGTTGACGAAGCTCGAATTCGCACCGTTTTCGAGCAGGCGCCGAACCAGATAAGCGAGCAATTCCTTGTGGCTGCCGACGGGCGCGTAGATGCGAACCGGCGTCGGCGCGTCGCCAATGTGGCGCTCGAGGCCGGCGAGCTCGTCGTATAGCTCCTCCCCCATGCCGTGCAGGCGCTGAAACTCGAAGGCGCGGTCGCCCGCCAGCGCCTTCACCTGGCCAATCGTATTGGCGTTGTGCGTGGCGAAGGCAGGATAGATCACATCGTCCGCGGCCAGCAGCTTGCGCGCGCAGGCGAGATAGGAAACGTCAGTCGCGATCTTGCGGGTAAACACCGGGTAATCGGGGAATCCGCCGACCTGAGCCGCCTTGATCTCGGTATCCCAATAGGCGCCCTTGACCAGCCGGCACATGAGCTTTCGGCCATGCGCCCGCGCTGCATCGATCACCCAGTCGCACAAGGGCGCGGCGCGTTTCTGATATGCCTGAATTGCGATCCCGAACCCGCCCCAGCCATTGGCGAACAACGCGTCGTCGGCGAGCAGCGCTTCGAACACGTCCATCTGCAGCTCGAGCCGGTCGGCTTCCTCGGCGTCGATCGTAAAATGGACATCCGCCTTGGCCGCTATGAGGGCGAGCTCGCGCACGACGGGGAGGACGGCGGCGACCGCCTCTTCGCCGTGCGTATATTCAAACCGCGGATGGAGCGCGGTCAACTTGACCGAAATGCCGGGCGACTTCTTGAATCCGCCCTTGGCCTCCTTCGCGATCCTCTCGAGAGCGCCGCGATAAGCCTCGGCGTAGCGTTGGGCGTCCGCGAAGGTCTTCGCCGCCTCTCCCAGCATGTCGAAGCTATGGCTGAGCCCCCGTCGCTGTTCCGGCTCCGCGCGCTTGAGCGCCTCGCCGATCGTTCGCCCGAACACGAAATTGCGCCCGAGGATCTTCATCGCCTCGCGAACCGCTGTCCGGACCACCGGCTCGCCGAGGCGGCCGACAGCACGCCCGAGCGCCGCCTTCCAATTGTCGGACCGATCCTGCGCCCCTTCCAGCACCTTGCCGGTAATCAGAAGCGAGAAGGTCGCGGCATTGACGAATGCCGAATCCGATCGGCCGAGCTTTTCCGACCAGTCGGCGCCGGACAGCTTGTCGGCGATCAGCTCGTCGGCGGTATGCGCGTCGGGAATCCGGAGCAGCGCCTCGGCAAGGCACATCATTGCGATGCCCTCATCGGAACCGAGGTCGTAGGCATGAAGGAAGGCGTCGACACCCGACGGCTTGTGGCCTCGAACGCCTTTGACCAGCGCGCGAGCTGTTCTCGTTGCCTCGCCCAGCTCGGTGGCGTTCAGTCGGGCCTGGCGCAGGCGTTCGCCGACGACCTGCTCCTCGTCAGGCCGATAGGCGCGGCGAACCTCGGTCCGGTCAATCGGCGCCACGGCCGCAGCCGTCAGCCGAGCTGCCCGTGGCAATGCTTGTACTTCTTCCCCGACCCGCAGGGGCATGGCGCGTTGCGGCTGATCGCTTCGACGACGTTCCCGGAATCATCGCGCTCAGGCAGGTGCGGCTGCGGGATGTTGAGCAGCGGGATGTTGGGCATCAACCCACGCGCGGCGGCGTCGATGTCGGCCGTGTCGTCGTCGGCCGTGAACGGATCGAGGTGCTGGGTGATGAAATCCGGGAGCTCGGGAATCGGCGCCGGCTCGAGCTGGAACTGAGCGCGCATCAGCGTCTTCGTCACTTCCTCGCGGATGGCGACCAGCAGGCGCTCGAACAGCAGGAATGCTTCCTGCTTATATTCGTCGATCGGCTTTTTCTGCGCGTAGCTGCGAAGGTGGATCACCTGCCGCAGTGCATCGAGCGTCGCCAGATGCTCCTTCCAGTGATGGTCGAGCGTCTGGATCAAAATCTGTTTCTCGACGTCTGCCCAGCGCTCCGGCTCGATATCGGCGAGCTTGGCGGCCATCGTCTCGTCGGCGAGCTTCTGGACACGATCGACGATCATTTCCTGGTCAACCGCGTCCTCCTCCAGCCACTCATCGATCGGAGGCTGAAGACCGAACACCTCATCCAGGCCTTCCTTCAGGCCTGCGATATCCCATTGCTCGGGGTATGTGCCCGCGGGGCAGCTCACGGCGACGATGGCGATCACGGTCTCGGCGCGCATGTCGTTGATGACGTCACTGACGCTCTCGGCGTCCATGATATCCGCGCGCTGCTCATAGATGACCTTGCGCTGGTCGTTCATCACGTCGTCGAATTCGACGACCTGCTTGCGGATGTCGTAGTTGCGCGCCTCGACCTTCTTCTGCGCGGTCTCGATCGCCTTGGAAATCCATGGCGAAACGATCGCCTCGCCATCCTCCA
>JAICXF010000046.1 GCA_025981625.1 Sphingomonas sp.
ATGCGCGCGATGCCGTCGCCGACCGACAGCACGGTGCCGACCTCGGAGACCTGCGCTTCGGCGTCGAAATTCGCGATCTGGTCGCGGATGACGCGGGAGATTTCAGCGGCGCGGATATCCATGTTCTTGCTTAGCCTTTCATCGCGGATGCGAGACGGTTGAGTTTGGTGCGGATCGAGGCGTCGATCTGCTGGCTGCCCAGCTTGACGACCATTCCGCCGAGGATTTCGGGATCGACCGCCGCGTCGACATTGACGTCGCGGCCCGCGCGGGCGCGAAGCTGCGGTCTAAGTTGTGCCAGCTGGTCGTCGTTCAAGGGCCGTGCCGTAACGACCTCGGCGGTGGTCTCGCCGCGGTGCTCGGAAGCGAGACGCCGGAATGCGCGAATGACCGGCCGGAGCTGGTTCTTGCGCCCGTTTCTCGCGAGCACGCCGAGGAAGTTCGTCGTGATCGGGTCAAGACCAAGCTGCGGCGCGATGGCATCGAAAGCCTTCAGCGCGTCCTCGCGAGACACCAGCGGGCTGGTTACGAGCTCATTGAAATCATTCGATTCCGCGAGCGTTTGGCTCAGCGCGTCGAGGCTCTTGCCGACGGATTCGATCTGCCGTTGGTCGCGGGCAAGATCGAACAAAGCGGACGCATAGCGCCCTGCTAAGCTGGCCCGAATGCCGCCGGATGTCTCCACGCGCGAAAAGCTCCAGAAACGGAAAATTTGCCCCCATGAAAAAACGGGGCGCGACCGTGGCTTAAGCCCCGTACGCCCCCATGGGATGGGGCGGCCCCTAGCAAGCGGATTGTAGCGATGCAACCGCCAGGTTCGGTTTGAGCGCAAGCAGGCGGAAGCCGCAGCGGAACGGCCTGGCTAAAGTGCCCTCGATCCCATCGAAGGAGCTTCAAATGCGCGGCCTTGCACTACATCGCGACCCGTTTAGGACGAAAATGGTGAGCAACGTCTCGCGC
Organism: Sphingomonas sp.; assembly: GCA_025981625.1. The sequence continues at coordinate 961 of JAICXF010000046.1, forward strand.
CTTGATCCCGAGACTGCCTGGGCGGCCTTCATGCGCCGCGACCGACGCTGGGACGGGCGGATCATCGGCGCCGTTCACACCACGGGCATCTATTGCAAGCCGAGCTGTCCGGCCCGGCGCCCAAAGCGCGAGAACGTGACGTTCTATTCGTCTTGCGAGGAGGCGCGGGCAGCGGGCTTTCGCGCCTGCATGCGCTGCAAACCGGACGAGGTCGGCCGCGATCGGGAAGCGGTCGCGCAGGCCGTCAAGCTGATCGAGCACGCGGAGGAAATCCCGACCCTTGCCGAGCTGTCGGCTGCCGTGGGCTACGCACCGCACCACTTCCAGCGGTTGTTCAAGCGCGACCTCGGAATTTCGCCGGCCGAATATGCCCGCGGCTTGCGGAATCAGAGGACCCAATCGGCGCTGAAGGCGAACGGACGGGTGACTGATGCGGTTTATGAGGCGGGCTATTCGGGGCCGAGCAGCTTCTACAGCGATGCGAAGGAGAGGCTTGGAATGACTCCATCGGCATGGCGCGACGGCGGCCGCGGCGAGACCATTCGGTGGACCCACTTCGACAGCCCCCTCGGCCAGATGCTCATCGCGGCGACCACCAAGGGCATTTGCCGTCTGACGTTCGACGATAGCGAACAGTCGCTCCGACGGCTGTTTCCGAACGCCACGGTCGTCGAGGATGCCGGCGGTCTGAAGGCACTGGTCGAGGGGGCGCTCACCGCGATCGAACGGCCGCTGGCGGCCCAGGAGCTTCCGATCGATGTGGCCGGCACCGCTTTCCAGGAAGCGGTGTGGCGCGAGCTGAGGAAAATACCATTGGGCGAGACCCGCAGCTATGCCGACATCGCCGCGGCCATCGGTCAGCCGAAAGCTGTTCGGGCGGTCGGCACGGCGAACGGCGACAATCATGTTGCGGTGCTGATCCCGTGCCATCGCGTCATCCGCAGCGACGGCTCGCTCGGCGGCTATGCCGGCGGGCTCGACCGCAAGCGCAAGCTGCTCGCCGCCGAAGGGCACGCGGCGAAGGCACCGGAACTGCCGCTCCTGGATTAGCCGCTTGCTTCACTACGGGCCTTCCGCTCAACCGGCGACGGAAGGGGGCGCGATGCAAGGCTATTCGGACGACAGGACCGGCGAGCCGCTGTTCAAGCGGATCGTCGATTTTCCCCTCGTCGCCATGCTGCTTGCCACAGCTACTGTATTCCTCACCCTCGGTGTCGCGGCGTCGATCGCGGATGATCTGCTTCCCGCGATCGCCGGATTTGACGAGCATATGAGGTTCGACGCGGTCTGCTGCGTCCTCCTCATCATCCTATACAAGCTCGTGATCCGCCATCTGGGCGAACCCCGGCGCGATGATTTGCGGACGGCCGGCGCACTGCGCCTCCTGTCGATCGGCCTGGCCGTCGGCGTGGCTTTGTTCTCCTTCACGGTCGCCGTTGCCGCGGCACTCGGCATCTACGCGATCACCGGCCCCGGCGACGCCGGGGATTTGCTGCCCCAATTGATCGTCGGCGCGATCTTCCCGGCGGTGTTCGAGGAGATCCTCTTCCGCGGCATCCTGTTCCGCTGGATTGAAGAGTTCGGAGGAAGCTGGGCGGCGCTGGTGCTGACATCCGCCTTGTTCGGCGCGGTTCACCTCTCCAATCCTCACGCGAGCGCCGTCGCCACAGTAGGAATTGCATTCGAGGCGGGGATCATGCTCGGCGCGGCATACATGATCACGCAAAGCCTGTGGTTGCCGATGGGGCTGCACGCCGGCTGGAATTTCATGCAGGGAGAAGTGTTCGACATTCCGGTTTCGGGAACGCCGGTCCACGGCCTTGTCACCGCAAGGTTGAGCGGCCCGCCCCTCCTGACCGGCAATGGCTTTGGCCTTGAAGCGTCGCTGATCGACATCGTGATCGCGACGTTGTTCGGCTTCTGGCTGCTGTGGCTGGCGATCCGCAGGGGCGAGATCGTTCCGCCGTGGTGGGTGCGGCGGCGCGACGCTATTTCGACGTCGACTTCGTAGCCCCACTTCGCAGCGCTGCGCATGTTTTCAGCATTGATGTGCGTAGCTGTCCGTGGCTCCACGAACGCCGGAGCTTCAAATGGCGCGCTCGTCCAGGAACTTGGCTCCGGCGCTTCCGGGAAGGGCCCAGCGCACCTGCGCCCGCACCTGCCCCATGCCGGAGATTGCGATGCCCAGCAGCTCTCCAATCTGCAGATCGCTGTCGGTCTCGATCCGGCAGCCTTCGTGTGAAAAGTTGGTGAGCCTCACCGACGTGCTGGTTCCGTCGCCCCGGTGTACCAGCGCGTCGACTTCGACCGGATGCCGGTCATTTCGGCCAACCCAACCATGCACTCGCTGCACGATTCAATACCCCCACGACATCAACCGTCTGTGGCAGGGTGGCGTGAAGAAACGCTTAATCGAGGTTGTAAACCGTACTCGCTGGCGCGGGCGTGCGTCCGCAGTCGGCTAAGCCGCGATGTCGTAGGGCTGGATTTCGCCGCTGAGATACAGGTTGCGTGCCTTGGTGCGCGACAGCTTGCCCGAGCTGGTGCGGGGCAGGGTGCGCGGCGGGACCAGCTCGACGACCGGCGTGATGCCGGTGATGGCGCGGACCCGCTCACGAATTTCGTCGCGCAGGCGCCCGCGCTCCTCGTTGCCCGAAACTCGGCAATGGACGAGCACGGCCGGCGTCTCCTCGCCGCTCGGGCCGGTGATTGCGAAGGCGGCGATGTCGCCCGACTTGAAGCCGGGAAGCTGCTCCACGGCCCATTCGATATCTTGCGGCCAATGATTGCGGCCGTTGATGATGATGATGTCCTTGGCGCGGCCGACGATGAAGATATAGCCATTCGACATGTAGCCCATGTCGCCGGTGTCCAGCCAACCATCGTCGCTGAGACAGGCGCGGGTCGATTCCTCGTCCCGGAAGTAGCTGTGCATGACCGACGCGCCGCGCACGTAAATCTTGCCGATGCCGCGATCACCGAGCGGTTCGCCCTCCACGCCGCGGATCTCGATCTCCATGCCGGTGACCGGCCGGCCGCAGTTGACGACGGCGCGGTAGCGGCGCGGGCGATCCTCGTCCTGGATGCCTCCGGAAAGCTCGGTCTCTTCGACCAGCTCGAGGCGGATGCCTTCACCCGGCGGCATCAGCGATACGGCGAGCGTCGCCTCGGCCAGGCCGTAGCTGGGGCAGAACGCGCCCGCCTTGAACCCCGCCGCGTCGAAGCTGTCGACGAAGGCCTGCATGACCTCGGGCCGGATCATGTCGGCGCCAGTGCCGGCGATGCGCCACCGCGACAGGTCGAAGCGATCCTCGGCCCGCGTTTGCGAGCTCATCCGCCGCGAGCAGATGTCGTAGCCGAACGACGGTGAATAGCTGACCGTCGTGCCCGGATTGCGGGTGATCATGTCGAGCCACGCGAGCGGACGGCGGGCGAAATCCTCTGTCTTCAGATAATCGACCGATAATTGCAGTGCGACCGGCGACAGGAAGCAGCCGACCAGGCCCATGTCGTGGTACCAGGGCAACCACGAAACGCAGCGATCGGTCTCGCGCACCTGAAGGCCGATCCCATGCGCGTGGAGATTATCGAGCAAGGCCCGGTGAGTGACCGCGACTCCGTGCGGGAAACGAGTCGAGCCGCTCGAATATTGAAGATAGGCGATATCATCGGGCCGGGCGGTCGGAAGCGCGCCTGCGGCAGGCTCGACGGCGTCGAGTGTGTTCCAGCCACGCGATTGAACGTGCGCCTTATCGGCTGCGTCGGCGGCGAAGTCGGACAACTCGGGCGGATAGAGGAACAGCACCGGGTCGCAGCTCTTCAGCTGAACTCCGAGTTGCTCCACATAGGCCTCACGTCCGCCGAAACTGGTCGGCAGCGGCAGCGGAACCGGCCATGCGCCGGCATAAACCGCGCCGAAGAAGGCGGCGGCGAATTCGGGCCCGGTCTCGGCGACGAGAGCGATGCGGTCTCCGGGCTTGATCCCGAGCGAAGCGAAGCGACGCGCCAGCAGAAACGCATCATCGCGCAGCTCGTCATAGCGATAGACCTGCGTGAGTGACCCGCGTGCATCATGAAAGTTGAGCCCGCGTTGCCCCTTCGCCGCATAATCGAGCGCATCGCCGATGGTTTCGAAATCCGCCAGACGGCGCGGCAGCGTGTCGATGGTGGGGGTCGCTCCAGCAGGTGCGAGGTCGGTCGTCACTGACGGGTTACGGTCGAGCACGCCGTCCCTTCCTGATAAAAGATACCTGGGCGGCACCCCTCGCGCCGCGCTCTCTCCCCCTTGGCGAGCGACTGTGGCACAAAAACGGCGTGCATTCACGCGCTAAACCCCGCCGCCCGCTCCCGCCGCTGAGCGAAGCTTCGCTCCAGGACCTCGCGCTTCGGTATGTCGGCAAATACGCGACCACCCGCGCAAAGCTCACTGCTTACCTGAAGCGAAAGGTGCGCGAGCGCGGCTGGGACGGCGCCGAGCCGGATCTGCCAGCATTGGCCGAGCGAATGGTCGAGCTCGGCTATGTCAACGATGCCTCTTACGCCTTGAGTCGCTCTCGGTCGCTGCTGGCCCGCGGCTACGGCAAGAGGCGTCTTGTCGAGCAGCTTCGTGTCGCCGGTGTTGGCGAGGAGGACGGAGCCGAGGCCCAGGCGCATGCCGATATCGAAGCTGTCGATGCGGCAATCCACTTCGCGAGACGAAGACGCATCGGTCCGTTCGCGACGGAAGCGGCGGATCCTCGGCAGCGCGAAAAATGGATCGTCGCAATGATTCGCGGCGGCCATGATTTCACGCTTGCAAAAAGGCTGGCGGCAATGGGCCCCGGAGCCGAAATCCAAGTCGATGAGTTGCGGGAAACGACTCGCAATCACAATCCATGTTAACGGATGTTCGTCTAAAGTCGGTTTGCCGACATAGATGCCCATGTTAATAGCGTCGCCATGGTGCGAGCAGCTGCAAATCTGGCCGAAGGAGGTGTTGGGCCGACGATGGAGCTCGACGACGGTCCAGTCCAGTCCGAAATGGAACCCATTACCGGGCGGGTAAAATGGTTCGACGCGACCCGCGGGTTCGGTTTTCTGGTCAGTGAGCAGATCGATGGCGACATCCTGCTGCACTTCAGCGTGCTCCGCGAACATGGCCGCAGAAGCGTACCGGAGGGCGCGATCGTCGAATGCCTGCCGGTGAAGCTGGATCGCGGCTTGCAGGCCAAAAAAGTCATCTCGATCGACGTATCCTCGGCCTTGCCGCAGCAGCCTCGCTCGTCCATTGCCTCGGGAGAACGGTCGGACCGCAAGGCCCTTGCGGAAAATGCCGGCGAGTTCGAACCGGTGGAGGTCAAATGGTTCAACCGCGTTCGCGGCTATGGTTTCCTCAAACGGCCCGACGAATTGGGCGGCGAGGACGTGTTCGTGCACATGGAGACGGTGCGCAACTCTCATCTGCCCGAGCTTCAGCCGGAGCAGTGGCTGGAGGCGCGGATCGCTCCAAGCTCGAAGGGGCTGACGGCGGTCGAGCTTCGCGACGGCGGCGACTCGGCGTAGCGGCCGGCGCACTGGTTGCCCTGATTGCCTGCAGCCCGCAGGCCCCTGCCCACAACGCGCCCGTGGAATCCGTCGACTCGCGCGCCCAGACGGGACTTCGCGAAGTGCCGCTGACCATCCGATCGAAGACCGGAACGCATCACTTCACCGTCGAGGTTGCCGCCACCCCAGACCAGCAGGAGCGGGGGCTGATGTTCCGCCGCTCGCTCGCCGGCGACCGCGGCATGATCTTCCCTTACGAGCCGCCGCAGCAGGTCGCGTTCTGGATGAAGAACACGCTGATCCCACTCGACATCATCTATGTCCGCGCCAACGGGACGATCGCGCAGATCGTCAATGCCCAGCCGATGGACATTACCCCGCTGCCGTCCGGCGAGCCAGTTGTCCTCGTGCTGGAGATTCGCGGAGGCCGGGCCGCCGAATTGGGCATCAAGGAAGGCGACAAGGTCACCTGGACCAAGTGAGCTTCCCCGCCTTGCGGCGAGGGGAGGATTGCGGCAGAGGCACGCTCCCATGGGCTTTTGGTCGAGAACATTCACGTGGTGGAGCGGCGCGACGTGGGGAACCGCGCTGTTCACCCGTCGCTTCGGGGACGAAGTCGGCCGCGACGATGCCGGCAACGTCTATTACCAGGACAAAAAGCAGCGGCACCGCCGTTGGGTGATCTATTCCGGCGCCAATGACGGGAGCCGCGTGCCGCCCGACTGGCAGCTGTGGCTGCGCGGAACGATCGCCGACCTGCCGGGCAAGGCCCTGCCGCCGCCGCGCAAGTTCCAGGTGAAGCCGACGCCGAACCTGACCGGTACGATGCAGGCGTTCCGCCCGGATGGAGCGCTCGGATCGGGCAAGCTGCGCCCGGCGTCGACCGGGGATTACGAGCCGTGGATTCCCGAATAAGCGTGAGCCGCTCCGCCGCTCCGTTGCTGTTGGTGCTCGCGCTTGCCGGATGCGGGAAGGGCGCCCAGCAGAATGCGTCCGCGCCCCAATCTCGACAGGTCGCCTCGACAGCCAACGGCGAGGGCGGCGTGACTCCGATGGCGCAGCGGGTTGCCGTGCTGGGTATTCTCAACAAGCGCAACGGGATCGTCCAGAATATCGCTCTCCATCCCGGCCAGTCGGCGCGCTGGAAGGACGTTATCGTTCGCCTTCGCGCGTGCGAGGCGAGCGCGCCGTGGGAAGAGGAGAAGCTGACCGGCGCATTCGTCCAGGTCGACGTGCAGCAGGCCGACAAGAGCTGGCATCGGGTCTTTTCGGGCTGGCTCTACAAGGAATCGCCGTCGCTGAACGTCGTCGAGCATCCGGTCTATGATGTGTGGCCCAAGAGCTGCGCAATGACATATCCCTCCGGGCCGCCGGCACCGGCCGCACCGGCAAGCTCGAGCAATCTGTCGAGCGCGGCAAAATCGGGCGAGGCCTCCGCGGCTCGTGGCGGTGCTTCGACCGGTGCTCCCGTGGCTGGCACGCCCACCGCGACGCCGCCCCCGAGCGCCGCCGACAACAACGCCACGTAGGTCTCGCGGGGAACGCTTACGGCGCCGAGCGACGCCAGATGCTCCGTCATGAACTGGCAGTCGAGCAACGAGAAATCGCCGACCTTCAGCCGCGCGACCAGCCAGGCGAGCGCCACTTTCGAAGCGTCCGTCACTCGGCTGAACATGCTTTCACCGAAAAAGGCGCGGCCGAGCTTGACCCCATAAAGCCCGCCCACGAGCTTCTCGTCCCGCCAGACCTCGACGGAATGCGCATGCCCCGAGGCATGGAGCGTCAGCATCGCGCTTTCGAGTTCGGCGTTGATCCAGGTTTCGTCGCGATCAGCGCATGCGCTGATGACGGCCGGAAAATCCCGATCGTGAGTCACCGTGAAGCGACCGGAGCGAAGGGTCCGGCGAAGCGAATGCGAAAGGTGAAAGCCGTCCAGCGGGAGGATCGCCCGGTTGCGCGGCTCGACCCAGAACAGCTCCGCGGCATCGCGGCTGTCGGCCATCGGGAAGATCCCCGTGGCGTAACCCTGCAGCAACAGGCGCGGGTCGAGGCGACTCATTTCCTCATATTCCGTCATGCCCGCGAAAGCGCGAACCCAGTCTTTCTATTCTAGCCGGGCCCTCGCTGCCCAGGAATAACGAACCTCACAATATCTCCCGGACCTTCTCCTGCGGACGGCAGAGACGGACGCCGTTCGGAGTCTCGACGATCGGCCGCTCGATCAGGATCGGGTGCTTGACCATGGCGTCGAGCACGTCGTCGTCGCTGACATCCGGCCGATTGAGGCCGAGCTCCGTCGCGAGCGGCTCCTTTGAGCGCAATCCCTCGCGCGGCCTGATCCCGGCGCGGTGATAGAGGCGCGCAAGCTCGTCGCGGCTCGGCGGGTTCTTGAGGTATTCGTGGATCCAGACGTCGCACCCGGACTCGCGAAGGATGTCGAGCGTCTTGCGGGACGTTCCGCACATCGGATTGTGAAAAATCGTTGCTTTCATCTTGAGCCAGTTCCTCACTTCTTTCAGTCGCTTGAACAAAGATTTAACAGCGGGTGCAAGGCTTTGCATGACACTATTGTCGCGCTTGCGGAACGATGCCGCCTTATCGTCGTTCCTGCGCCTGTAACATGCACCGTCGCCGGCGGCAGTGGTGCCGTGCGCATGTTTGCAACGGTCATCAGAACGGGAGAAAGAGCGATGCAAAAATCAATTCTAGCACTCACCCTTGGAAGCACGGCCATGCTCGGGGCGTGCGCGACCAATCCTGCGGTCCCCCGCGACGCGGCGATCGGTGCTGTCGGCGGCGCCGCAGTGGGCGCGGTCGTTCCGGGTGTGAGCGTGATCGAGGGCGCCGCCGTCGGTGCGGCGATCGGCGGTCTTGCAGGCGCTGTATGGGCCGACAACAACAATGACGGCTATGTCGACGGCTATATGTACAACGGCCAATATTATCCCGGCACGCCTTCCGGTTACGATCCGGGCACCCACAGCGTTCTCGCCAGCGCGGCCACGGGCGCCGTCGGCGGCGCTGCGCTCGGGGCGGCTGCCGGCGCGGTCCTCCCGGGCGTCAGCGTGCTCCAGGGTGCGGTGATCGGCGCTGCCGTCGGCGGCCTTGCCGGCGCCGTATGGGCCGACCGCAACAATGACGGACAGGTAGACGGCTACGTGTACAACGGGCAATATTATGCCGGTGCGCCCGCCGGTTATACCGGCACTGCTGCCGCTCCGATGCCCGCTCCGGCTCCGATGCCAATGCCGGCTCCGAGCCGCGGTGGCGAGCGCGGCTAATCCGGACCCCGTCAAAGAGGGTCTTTGATGGGAAGTTTGATTGGAGAACGCGTGAAGAGTTTGCGTTTCAAGTGCACCGGCCCGCGGCCGGTGCACTTTTTTGGGCTGACGGGAACCGCCGCGGCAGCGCTGCTGGCTGTGGCAATCCCCATCACTCCGGCCGTCGCGCAGCCCGCGGCAGTGGCCAAGCCCGCCGTGCGCAGTCAGACGGTCGCCGACTTCTACCGCGGCAGGAACAATTATCCGCTGTGGCTGACACCGGCCGCCGGGGATTCGGCGCAGCAGCTCGTTACGCTTCTCGCAAATGCCAACTTCGACGGGCTCGATCCCACGCGCTACAACGTTCCGGCCATTCAGCAGGCGCTCGATCTCGCTCGGGACGGCAAGCGCAAGCATGTCGAAGCCGCCGACCAGCTGCTGTCGAATGCTTTCGTCACCTACGTTCAGGATCTTCGACAGGACCCGGGCGTCGGAATTAGCTACGTCGACGCGAGTTTGAAGCCGACGCCGCCGACCCCTCTTGCGGCGCTGCTGACGGCTGCCGCGGCGCCGTCGCTCAGCGACTATGTTCATTCGCTCGGCTGGATGAATCCGATCTACGCGCAACTCCGCGATGCGCTCGCGACCCACGCTTATTCGACCGACAGCCAGCGCGAAGCGCTCGAGCTCAACCTCAAGCGCGCGCGCGTACTGCCGGCCGGCAAGCAGCGCTACGTGCTGGTGAACGCCGCGCAGCAGCGGCTGTACATGTACGAAGGCGGAAAGGCCGTCGATTCGATGGTGGTGGTCGTCGGCAAGCCGAAATGGCCGACGCCGATGATGACCGCGTACATCCGCTATGCGGCGCTCAATCCCTATTGGTACGTTCCGTCCGACCTCGCCGGCGAGGACGTCGGCCAGTATGTGGTCAAATATGGCCTCTCCTATCTCGATCGGATGGGATATGAGGTCGTCGACGACTGGACGCCCAATCCGAAAATCATCGATCCGAAGACCATCGACTGGAAGGGTGTCGTCGCCGGCAAGGTCAACGTCCTCATTCGTCAAAAGCCCGGTCCGCAGAACTTCATGGGCCGGATGAAGTTCATGTTTCCCAACGAGTTCGGCGTCTATCTGCATGACAACCCGCGCCGCGAGCTGTTCCTGAAGTCGACGCGCTACTTCAGCGGCGGTTGCGTCCGGCTGGAGGATGCCGCGCGCCTTGGGCGGTGGCTGTTCGGGCACGATCTCGACTGGCAGTCGGCGGGAACCGAGCAGCCGGTGCCGCTCGCTACTCCGGTGCCGGTCTACATCACCTATCTGACGGCGATGCCCGACGGCGGCACGATCGCTTATTACGACGACGTCTATGGGCGGGATGCGGCGAAGCTCGCGGCGGCTCCGGTCAAGTCGGGCGTGAGCCGCTAACCGCGCCACCAGTTCGGGAAGAAGGTGACGTCCTGCCCCACCGGGCGGCCATTCGGGTCGCGCGCCGGATCGAACCGGATGTAGCGCAACGTCAGCTCGCACATCAGCCCGTCGATGGACGGGTCGCCGCTTGAGCGGGCGACGCGGCAGTTCGAGACACTGCCGTCCGGATTGACCCGGATCGTCACGCCGACCCTGCCGCTGGGGAGCCCGGTGCGGGCAAGCGCCCTATATTCGCTGTCCGGGATTTTGCTGATCCGCCGCGCCGGGGTGAAGCGGGAGAAGTCTCCGCCGCCACCGGGCGCGTTTCCCGCTCCGCCGGCACCCGTTCCATTGCCCGCCCCGGCAGCGCCCGACGTCGTTGCGCTCGCTGAGCCGGGAACCTTCGCGGCGGGGAGCGGCGAGGGTGCGGGGATGCGGGGCTGCGGCGCAACCACGGGGGAAGGCTCGGCTTTCTTCGCCGGTGCGCCTTGAGGTTTCTTCATCGCCTGTGGTTTCGGCGCGGGCTTCCGCGGCGGCTGGACCGGCGGGGGCGGGGGTTGGCTAAGGCTGATGGTGGTCAATGCCTCGACGGCGTGCCGAACGTTCGCGACGTGGAGTCCGGAAAGGATCAGAAACGCCAGCGCCACATGGACCAGGATAACCGCGGCGATGGCTTTCGCCCGGTCCGGAGCATCAGCGCCTCCGCGATAGCTCGACACGCGTTCAATGTCCTCCGCCCGACGAACGCCTGGCACGAATCGAAGTTTGCAGCGGCCTAGCCGGACCCGGCTCTCGCTTCAGCAAGGAAGTCCGCTTCTTTGCGCTCCGGCCCGAGAGCCGTCCAGATCGCGATGACGACAGCCATGATCCCGCAGACCAGCGCGAGCGCCAGCGCGTAATTGTCGCCATGCCTTTCGGCGATGGTTGCCTGGATCGGCCCGTTTTTCGACGCGATCAGATTGCCGAGCTGATAGGCGAAACCGGGAAACAGGCTGCGGGCGAGCGGGGGCGACAATTCGTTGAGGTGCACCGGCACGATCCCCCACGCACCCTGAACCGCGACCTGAACCAGGAATGCGCCGATAGCCAGCAGCAGCGGCGTCGTGGAGAAGGCCCAGAGCGGAATGATCGGCAGCGCAAGCAGGCTCGCGATGATGATCGCGCGCTTGCGCCCGATCCGCTCGGACCAGATACCGAACCCGATCCCGCCCACCATCGCGCCAACGTTCATGATCGCGGTCAGCGTGCCCGTCGTGTGCGTGTCGTAATGGTGCTGCTTTTGCAGGAACGTCGGATAGAGGTCCTGCGTGCCGTGGCTGAAGAAGTTGAAGGCGGTCATCAGCACGACGAGGTACAGCGCGATTTTCCAGTAACGCAGCAGCTCGGTGACCGGGTTGACTTGCGTCTTGCCGCGCCGCGCCTCGAACACCGGGCTTTCGTGGACGTGCATCCGGATCAAAAGGACGAGCAGTGCAGGGGCGACCCCGACCATGAACATGCCGCGCCAGCCGATCCGATCGAACAGCAGGAAATAGACCAGGCTGGCAATGAAATAGCCCGACGGGTAGCCGCTCTGGAGCAGGCCCGAGACCGGTCCGCGAAGCCGCGCGGGGATGCTCTCCATGACCAGGCTCGCGCCAAGCCCCCATTCGCCGCCCATGCCGATGCCGAACAGGAACCGCAGGACGAGCAGACTGGTAAGCGTCGGCGCGAAGCCGGAGGCGAGCTCGAAGATCGAGAACAGGACGATGTCGGCCATCAACACCGGCCGGCGCCCGAACCGTTCGGCCAGCCAGCCGAACACGAAGGCACCGATTGGCCGTGCCGCCAACGTCAGGAACGTCGCTTCGGTCACCGCCTTTACGTCGGTCCCGAATTCCCTCGCGATGGCCGTGAACATGAAGGTCATCAGGAAATAATCGAACGCATCGAGCGTCCAGCCGAGATAGCTCGCCCAGATCGCGCTGCGCTGGGATCCATCGAGCGATTTCAGATCGGCGATCAGGCTCATTCGACGCTCCTCGACGGCACTTCGCTCCTCTGCCCACCGGTCGAGCCATCGGCAAGCGCCTTCGGACCGCCGTTACTGAATGGAAGTTCATGGAACAGGTCGTTTCGGGGTCGCGTTCCTGAGGCAACAGTGAAGGAGAGTGAGATGAAAGGCTTCATCGCGATTACCGCAGCTTCGATCTTCGCGGTCGCGGCGGCGTCGCCGGCGGATGCCCGCCAGGGCTGCGGCCCGGGGTTCCACCGGACGCCTTACGGGCGCTGCGTGCCCAATCGCGGACCGCGCGAGCAGGTGTGGGTCGTCGGCCGCTACTATCCTGGCCACGGCTACTGGTACCAGAACCGCTGGTGGCACCATCGTTATCGTGATCGCGATCACAACGATTGGCGCTATCGCTGAGCGCTTAGAACCGGCGAGTCCAGCTAATCGGGGCTGCACCGCTCGTCCTACAAGGGCGAGCGGTGCGCTCTATTGCGCGCAGATCCTGTCGAGGATGATCGCCGCGATCGATCCTCCGCGGGCGGTGTGTTTTTCGTCCGGGCCTACGGAATTCAGTACCGCTCCCTTCTTCATATAATCGGTGTGCAGATCACTGTACGTCCGATCAGCGCAATTGCCCTGCCGCAGCGCAACGAAGCCATCGGCGCCCTTGGCGGCTTCGCTGGGAGCATATTGCACCCGCAGCGCAAAGGTCACCAGATTGCCTTCGCGCTTGGCGTTGACGCGATCGACGTCATAGCTCGCGCCGAGGTTGTTCTTGCCGACGTTCACCCAGACCTGGGATGGATTGGGCGCCGCTTGAGCGAGGCTCGCCGCCAAGGCGAGCCCAAGCGCAAGGCTGATTTCGCGTTCGATCATGGCTCCCGCTGTGCGTTCGGGTTCATTTACGCAGCATTGCGCGCGAGCCATGCCTCCAGCCACTTGATGGTGTAGTCGCCCGCCAGGAACTCGGGGTCGCGCACGAGTTTCTGGTGGAGCGGGATCGTGGTCTTCATGCCTTCGACCACGAACTCCTCGAGAGCGCGGCGGAGCCGGCGGATGCAGCTGTCGCGGTTGGAGCCGTAGACGATCAGCTTGCCGTTCATGCTGTCGTAGAAAGGCGGCACCCGGTAGCCGGTGTAGAGCCCGCTATCGACGCGGACGTGCATGCCGCCGGGCGCGACATAGTTCTTCACCAGCCCGGGTGAGGGAGCGAAGGTCTCGGGATCTTCGGCGTTGATGCGGCATTCGATCGCATGGCCGTGCAGATGGACCTGGTCCTGACGGCAGGAGAGGCCTTCGCCGCAGGCGACGCGGATCTGCTCCCGGACGAGATCGATGCCGGTGATCATCTCGGTCACCGGATGCTCCACCTGCAGCCGGGTGTTCATC
>JAICXF010000016.1 GCA_025981625.1 Sphingomonas sp.
AACCGGAAGGCCGCGTGACCGGCGAACATGAGGTTGTTTTCCACCGGCCCGCCATGAGCGATGTCCTGAAGCGTCTTCTGAATGCAGAAGCTGCGCGGATCGGCGAGACGACCGGTCGAGTTCTTCTCGTTATCCGCCCAGGATGAAAAGGCGCACTGGCTGAGGCAGCCCATGCACTCGGCCTGGTCGACGCGAATCTGCTTCTCTTCCGTCGGAGTGACGAAGATCAACGTCTCGTCGGGGGTCTTCATGGCATTGGTGAAGCCCTTGGCGTACCATTCGCGGGCGTGGATCAGGTCGCCCTTGGTCACCCAATAATTCTTCTTCGTGCCGATACCGACGTCGAGTTCGAAATGGTGATCGCCGATCGGTTCCTTGGTGAAGGCGATCTGGCGCTCGCTGCGCGCTTCGAGGTTGCGGAGGAACGGATTGCGCACCGCCGATGAATAGAAGCCGGTCGGGGAGAAGCGGTGCAGCAGCACGTCGCCCTCCTCCAGCGTCATCAGCCGCGCCTTCCATTCCGGCGGAATCGGGCTTTCCTGAGTCAGCAGCGGACGAGTTCCGAACTGGAACACGATCTGCCCTAGCTCGGGATTGTCGATCCAGTTCTCCCACTCGTCGAGGCGCCACACGCCGCCCGCCATGACGATCGGAACGCTGTCTGCGATTCCCTCGGCCCGCATCGTGGCGCGCAGCTCGGCCACGCGCGGATAAGGATCCTGGGGCTTGCGCGGATCCTCCGCGTTCGACAGGCCATTGTGGCCGCCGGCGAGCCACGGGTCTTCGTACACCACGGCGGCAAGCCACTCGGCCGCCTTGTGATAGGCGCGCTTCCACAGCGCCCGGAACGCTCGAGCGGAGCTGATGATCGGCAGGTAATTGACGCCGTAGGACGCGGCGATCTCGGACAGCTTGTAGGGCATCCCGGCGCCACAAGTGACTCCGCTGACAAGGCCCTTGGTGCGCTCCAGCACGCCGTGCAGGACACGCTGGGCGCCACCCATTTCCCACAGCACGTTGATGTTGATCGCGCCGTTGCCGCTGGCCATTTCATAGGCGCGCTGAACCTGCGCGACTGCGCCGTCGATCGCGTACTTGATCAGCTCTTCATGCCGGTCGCGCCGGGTGAGCGCTTCATAGATTTGCGGGATTATGCGGCCTTCGGCATCGTAGCTGTCGGCATTGACGGCGGAAACGGTGCCGATCCCGCCGGCGGCTGCCCAGGCGCCGCTACTGGCGTGGTTGGTCGCGGACACGCCCTTGCCGCCTTCGACCAGCGGCCAGACTTCGCGGCCGCCGTACAGGATGGGCTTGAGGCCCTTGAACAAAACCACTCTCCCGGGCGCCGCATGCGCCCCGTTACCGCTCCTATAGGAGCGGATGGTTAGCAATGCCCGAAAAAAGTGAGCGGGACCCCGGAGGTTCCGAGGCCCCGCTCCTTATGCGGCTAACCGAAAGTCAGCTTAGCAGCTGGAAGCGCCAACCGCTCCGCCGAGGATCGCGCCGGCGATGCCGCCGATGAGGGCACCGTTGTTTCCGCGATTGTACCCACGATAGCTGTAATGGTTCTGGCCAGCAGCGCTGCCGAGGGCTGCGCCGGCGATGCCGCCGATCGCGGCACCGGCAACGGTGTTGCCGCTGCACTGGTAGCCGTTGTTGTAATAGCCGTTGTACCCGTAACCGTAGGCCGGATAGTTATAGCTGTAAGCGGGATAGCTGTAGCCGTAGCTTGGATAGCTGTAGCCGTAGCTCGGATAGCCGTAGCCGTACGGTGCATATCCGCCGTAATAGCCGTAGCCCGGCGTTCCGATGGAAATCACCGTCCGGACCCGCGGCCTCGAATAATGGTGATAATGATAGCCGTAGCCACCGTAATATTGCGCGTCGGCAGCGGCCGGTACTGCGACCATTGCTGCAGCCGAAGCGGCCAATGCAAACTTCCTGAACATGGCATTCCTCCGTTTACTAGCCGGCCGTGGAGGGAACTCGCGGCCCTGTGATGCCAGTAAATACGCTTGAGTAGCTGTCATGGGTCTGAACGTTGCGGTCAGGAATCGATAAGCTTGCCTATAATTGCCGCAAACGGGGCCTCAGCTTAACCTATTGAATAATCAAGGCCGATATCGACCGCTGGAGCCGATTGGGTGATCCTGCCCACGGAGATGAAGTCGACCCCCGTTTCGGCGATGAAACGAATGCTTGCGAGGGTCACTCCGCCGGAAGCTTCGAGCGGTATCCGTCCGGCGACCAGGGCGACCGCCTCTCGGAGCTGCGCCGGATCCATGTTGTCGAGCAGCAGCCGGTCGGCGCCGGCCGTGAGCGCCGGTTCGATCTGCTCGATCCGGTCGACCTCGACCTGAATCTGCAACCCCGTATCGGCGGCTTTCGCGCGACGGACGGCCTCGGCGACGCCGCCGCACACGGCAACGTGATTGTCCTTGATCAGCACCCCGTCGTCGAGCCGCATCCGGTGGTTCCGGGCGCCTCCCATGTGGGTCGCGAACTTCTCGAGCACGCGGAGCCCCGGAAGGGTCTTGCGGGTATCGATCAGGATCGCGCCGGTGCCGGCGATCGCGTCGACATATTGTCGGGTCAGCGTTGCGATGCCCGAGAGATGCTGGAGGGTGTTGAGCGCCGAACGCTCCGCCGAGAGCATGGCGCGGGCGTTTCCGGCCAGGCGCATCAGCGCCGCACCCTTTTCAACGCAATCCCCATCGCTGGCGAGCAGTTCGACGCGGACCGCGGAATCCATCGCCCGGAAGAATGCGGCGGCGACCTCCAGCCCCGCGATGACGATATGCTGTCGCGCGTTCATCGCCGCGGTGAACCGCGCATCCTCGGCAATCGTCGCCCGCGACGTCACGTCGCCGCCGCGGCCGAGATCTTCGGCCAGCACGCGGCTGACGAAATCGTCGAGATCGAAACCGTCTGGAAGCGCCATTCGCCTGCCTCTAGGCGAGCGCGGCGCCTGGAAACAAGCTCAGTCGGCGTGTTCGGACGCCTTGCGCAGCAGCCACTTGCCGTCGGACCATTGGTAGCGGCGGGGCTCTGTCGGCGCGAACCGCTCGCCGGTCCAGCCGTGCACGGTGATGGTCGCGGAGCGGTCCGCCACGTCGATGACGTTGAAGCTCTGTTCCTGCTCCCGAACCCGGGTCGATGTCGCCGTCCCGGCCTGGACAACCAGCACGCCGCCGGCGCGCGTCACGAGATCGCTCGCGTCCTGGCTCGAGGCATGATGATTGTGGCCGGCAAGGAGGATGTCGACGCCGGCTTCTTCCACTGCATCGAGCGCGAGCTCCTGGCGGCCGATCGCCCGGCCCGTCTCGCCGCCAACCTCCAGCGCGAACAGTGGATGATGGGTGACGAGGACCCGCATTGCCTCACTCGGGGTACGCGCGAATGTCTCGCGGATGAAGGCGACCTGGTCCTTGTTGATGCGCCCGTCCTTGAACGTCAGCGAGCGCGCCGTGTTGATCCCCAGCACGGCGAGTCCGGGAAGCTCCAGAAACGGGCAAAGGCTCTCGTCGATGAAGCGGCGGTAGCGCGCCAGCGGCGACAGGAACCGGCGGAGGACGTCGTAGAGCGGGACATCATGGTTGCCCGGAACGCCGAGCACGTCGTGGCCGCGCTCCCGCAAGCCGTCGAGAAACTCGCACGCCTCGCGGAATTGCTCGGTGCGCGCGCGCTGGGTGAAGTCGCCGCTGATGACCACGAGATCGGGCTTCAGCTCATCGACCTGCCGGTCGACGGCATCGACCAGGCGCTGGTCGTGCGCTCCAAAATGGAGATCGGACAGGTGGACGATGCGCGGCATGAGCTCGGCTGGAAAACGCCGCCGGCCGCGTCAGGTTCAGCCGGTCGCCGTCAGAAATTCATGAACAGCAGGAGCTTGACGTCGACCCCGAGTCCTTCGGCGCGCTTCTGCTCGATGAAGTTCGGGATCTCGGCGCGCGGCACGAGGTGCACCTTGATGTCCTCATTCTCGTCGCCGCCGCCTTCGCCAATTTTCCGCAGGCCGTGAGCGCGGACGAGCGTGAAACTCTCCGACAGCATGCCCGGAGAAGCGTAGAATTCGCCGAGCCGCTCTATGCGATCGGCGGTGTAGCCGGTCTCCTCCTCGAGTTCCTTGATCGCGGTGGCTTCCACCGTCGCGTTCGGGTCCTGGTCGCCGACAAGTCCGGCCGGCAGCTCGATGCAACGGCAGTCCGGCGCCACCCGCGGCTGTTCAACCAGGATTACCTTGCCGTCATGCTCGGCGAGGATGACCACCGCGTTGATGTTGTTAGTGCGGCTCGCATATTCCCATTTGCCGCGACGGAGCGCGCGGACGAACTTGCCTTGCCACATCACCTCCACCGGAGGCAGGTCGTCGAGGTTCATAATTCGAGCAGCGCGTCCGGAATCTCGTTCACATCGCCGGCCGAGCGCGGGAAATGCTCCGCCAGCACGCCCCCAACGCGCTCGACCGCAGCAACGATCCCGTCGGCAGGACGGCCATGCTTCAGCTCAATGAGCAGCGCCGTCATGGCCTCACCCCAGGTATGCGCGTCGGTGACCGTGAGGATGGCTTCATCGGCGACGATTTCCGCGCGGCGCTCGGCAACCGACAGGTAGATGAGGATGCCGGTGCGCCCCGTCGTGCGCCGCTCGGCCGCGGCCTTGAACACCGTCACAGCACGGCGACGAACCCGCCGATGCTTGGTCGCCGCCGGCGTGAGCGCCAGCCGAAGCGGCATCCATTTAAGGATCAGCAGCGTGACGGTGAACGCCAGCGCGGCGAAAACCATCAGCAGCGTGAGGAGCTCGCTCATGGTCGGATCGGGACTCCAGCCGCCGAACAGGAAGTCGTACCACCACACCAGCGCACTCGGCCGCCACGCTGCCCAGGCAAGCACCGCGAATAGCGGAATCAGCGCCCATTGGAGCGCGACGTCGTGATAGGCGTCGCTGACGGGCGTCGTGACGGCGACGATCTCGCCGCTGAAGTTCGCCTCGGCCGCGGCAATCGCCTCGGCGATTTTCCGCCGGTCCGCGTCGCTGAGCTTGATCACCAGCTCCCGCCGGCGCCGCCGCCTCCGAACGATCCGCCGCCGAAGCCGCCGAAACCGCCGCCTCCGCCACCGCCGCCCCAGCCGGAACCGCCTCCCCAGCCGCCGCCGCGCGAGCCGCGATCGAGCGCATTGAGGCCCCAAAGCATCACCCACGGGCTGATGCCGCCGCCGCGCGTCCGATAGCGGCGGCCGAAGCCGCGCCGGAAATGGGACAAGCCAACAAAGCCGATCACCATCAGCCAGAAGATGACCGGCAGCGGGCTTCCGCCCGAATGCTGTCGCTGGGTCTGCGCCTGGCCGGCAGCAGCGACGTTCTTCGCGGCCTGGTCGGGCGGCAGGCTCATCTGCTTGATGATCGCGTCGGCGCCGGCCTCGATGCCGCCGCCATAGTCGGGCGGGGTCTGCTTGAAGTGCGGCAGGATGTCGTCGCGGATGATGATGCCGGACATCGCGTCGGTCATGAAAGTGCCGGCGCCATAGCCCGTGGCGATCCACACCTTGCGCTCATTGGGCGCGACCAGCAGCAGGACCCCGTCGTCCTTGCCCTTCTGGCCGAGTCCCCACGCGCGCCCCAGCCGATAGGCGTAGTCATCGATCGGATAGCCTTCGAGGCTCTTGACCGTCGCGACGGCGAAGGCCCGTCCCGACTGGGCGTACAGCGCCTGCGCTTTCGCGGTCAGGTCGGCGATTTGGTCGGGACGAAGGATACCCGCCTGGTCGACAACGGGCGACCCGTTGTTCGCCGGAAAGGTCTGGGCTGCAACCGGCGAGGCAAGCGCCAGAAGCGCTAACCACAGGACGGCAAGAACGTGCTTCACCTCAGCTCGCGTTGCCGAAGTTCACTGTCGGCGCGTTCTGGGCGGCGGCGGCGGCCTCGAACGGGACCTTGGGCTTGGCGCCGTAGAACACCTTGGCGCCGACGGCCGTCGGGAAGGTGCGGATCAGCGTGTTATATTGCCGTACCGATTCATTGTAATCGCGGCGCGCGACCTCGATCCGGTTCTCGGTGCCTTCGAGCTGGTCCTGCAGCGCGAGGAAATTCTGGTTGGACTTCAGGTCCGGATAGGCCTCGACGCTGACCAGCAGCCGCCCCAGCGATCCGCTGAGCTGGCTTTGCGCATTCTGGAACGCCTGGACCTTGGCGGGATCGCTGAGGTCGCCGGCATTGAGCTGGACGCTGGTCGCCTTGGCCCGCGCGTTGGTCACGTCGGTGAGGACCGTCTTTTCCTGCTGGGCATAGCCCTTCACCGTCGCGACCAGGTTCGGGATGAGGTCGGCACGGCGCTGGTAGTCGGCCTGGAGGTCGCCCCATTTGGCGTTGACCTGCTCCTCGGCGGTCGGGACGCTGTTGATGCCGCAGCCGGCAAGGCTCAGCGCGGCCAGCGGTGCAAGCAATCCGAGACGGCGGAAGATAGTCATGTGCCCCTCCCAATATGGTCGAGCGGATAAGTAGAGCGACCGCCGTTCCCGTTCAAGATGCTGTCTTAAGAATGCAACACAGCAAAGCTGCTGCTGGCAAACAGCCGTCACTTCGCTAGTGTCGGCTCACCGACATGGAAAGGGGTGCGTGCACATGCTGAAAGATTTCCGCGCGTTCATCGCCAAGGGCAACGTCCTCGATCTCGCTGTCGCCGTGATCATCGGCGCGGCCTTCGCCAAGATCGTGACCAGCCTGACGGATGACATCATCATGCCGATCGTCGGCAAGATTTTCGGCGGGCTCGATTTTTCAAGCCACTTCACGATGCTCGGTCCGGTTCCGGCGGATTACCACGGATCGATGACGGACTATGCGGCGCTCAAGAAAGCGGGCGCGCCGGTGCTCGGCTGGGGACAGTTCGTCACCGAGGTCGTCAGCTTCCTGATCCTCGCCTTCATCATCTTCTTGATGGTGCGCTGGGCGACGAAGGTGATGCGCAGGCGAGAGGAACCGGCGGTGGTCGCCGGCCCGACCGAGACCGAGCTGCTGACCGAGATCCGCGACGAGCTGCGGCGGCGCGCTTAAAGGCGCCAGCGGCCACTGGGGTGCATTGCGAAGCTCGGCCCCGCACACGATAGAAGCTGAGATGCGGGACAGTAGAAAATTGGATGCGCTGTCCAGGCGCGCTCCCACGATCGTGATCGTCACTTTGTGTGCCGCGCTCGTGGCCGATTGGGCGGACGCACCACTGTGGCTGCCCTATGGTCTCGCGATTGTGGTCGGTTGCCTGGCGCTCGCTGTGATGGCCTCGAGGGACCGTCAGACGCCGTTCAGCCCTGAAGAGGGGGCTGGCGGCAGCGGTAAAAGCTGGATCGCTCACGAACTCGCCGGGAAGGGGTCGCCTTCCGGCTTCTATGTCCTGGGCTTCTTCGCTTTGATCACGATCGTTCTGACCGGGTTTCAAGGGCCATATTCCACGCCCGCGTGGGCCGCTTTGGCGCTCGGGGCCGCCTGGGGCATGGCGAACGCCCGCTATCCGGCAGACGAAGAAGCGGAGCCATGATGCCCGCTTTCGACGCAGAACTGACGTTAGCGGGCGGCTTTTTGGTAAGTAATCCTGACGCCGGCGACTTCATTGGCCTCTTTGAAGATGCGGGAGTTGGCGGCATACCTGATGAGCAAATGGTCTGGTGATAGCCACCGCATATCTGCCCACGAACCTTGCCACGGCCCGACTGCGGCTGCGCCGTCATTATCATCAGCGATGAAGGCGTTTCCGCCGCCTGCCACTTTGTCGCCGGGGAGCAGCACGGAAATGTGGGTGGAAAAACTCGTGCTGGCTCCGCAATCCCGTCGGAACAACGCAGCAGCATACTGACCATCCGGAGCCTTCACCACCTGCACAAGGGTGTTGCTGCATAGGTCAGAGCAACCAGCCAATGTCCCCAATAAAAGAAGGCCTATTGCAGCTTTGAACATAGGCCGAATGGCGCCTTAGAAGAGCCGGCTGTGCATGCCGATACCGAGGAAGGCGAGCGCCGGGACGACGGCATCTTTTGCCAGCATCAGGATCAAAAGCACGATGTTCGCTCGCTTGTCGCGCAGCGCGAGGAGCGCGATCAGCAGTGCGAAAAGGGTGAGATCGTTCGCGAAGCCGAGCGGTGACCGCACGAATGGCTTGCCGAGCGCCGTCAGGACCACGACGGCGACGATGTTGCAGAAGAGGATGCCACCGAGCACCCATTGCTTGTGCTTGGAATAATAAACGTCAAAGTCGGCCATTCGACGAAGTCCCTTGGGAAGACCAGCCGCGCCGCGAGATAATAGATGCCGGCTAGGAAGACGCCGAGGATCAGGACGATGAGAGCAGGGCGCTCGAACATGTCCCTCAGTTGCCACGCGATCTCCCAGAAGGAGATCAGATCGAGGATGACGAACAGGCCGAGCAGCGGGGTCAGCCAGCCGATCTTGAGCTTGTGCCGCTCCTGGAGCGTATTGCCGAACCCTTGGAACACCTGCGCCAGGGCGAGCCCGAACAGCAGGCTGTAGAGCGAAAAGACGAATTCGAAGATCGTCATGAGAGCCCCCTCCCGCCCTGCTTATAAATCGACCGCGGGCGGCTGAGCAGTCGTTTTCGATGATGACCGCGTTCAACCCGTTGCGGACATCAGTAGCTGGTGGGAAGGTTCGTTCATGGCCAGCATGGATCAACCGCGCTTCGAAGATCTCAATATCACAATGCGGAGAGCGGAAAAGTGAACCGCCGCGATCAGCCTCGCTGCAGCAGCGTCAAGCCGTTCGCGGTCGTGCTGTGCCTGTTCTTGTCGAGCAGTTGCTCAGCCAGTGCGCAGACCTTTGATCCCCGTGACCCGCGTTCGCCCTTGCATCTCATTCGCGTGATCGAGCTTCCGGGGGTGAAAGGCCGCATCGACCACATGGCCCTGGATGCTGACGGAAAGCACCTCTTTGTTGCGGAAAACGGCAACGGCAGCCTTGATGACGTCGACCTGGCTTCGGGCAAGATCGTCCGTCGGATCGACGGACTGCATGAACCGCAGGGCGTTGCGTGGCTGCCTTCGCAAGGGGAGATCGCCGTCGCATCCGGCGACGGTCTGGTCACCTTCTATCGCGGCACAGACGGGCGTGAGGTTGCAACACTCAGCTTAGGAGCGGACGCAGACAATGTTCGCGTCGATCCTCGGAATGGCGATCTGGTCGTGGGTTACGGCTCAGGTGGGCTGGCCGTAATCGATCCAGCAACGCATCGCGTCATTGGACGCGTAGCCCTGCCCGCGCATCCCGAAGCATTCGAACTACTTGGGGCCAAGGTCTTCGTGAACATTCCGGATGCCCACAAAATTGTCGTTGCCGATCTTGGTCGAGAACGGATCAGTTCGACGCTGAGCACAGGACTTTTCTTCGGCAACTTTCCAATGGCATCGGACGCAACAGGGTCGCGGATTGCGGTTGCATATCGGACGCCGGGAACCGTGTCGGTTTTGGACGCACAGTCGGGCGCCGCCATTTCTTCCACCCCGATCTGCGGCGACGCCGACGACCTTTATTTCCGCGGTCGGCAGTTGATTATCATCTGCGGAAGCGGCGCGGTTGAGCTGATTGATCAGCCGAGGCAGCATGTCCGTGTCCGTACCCAGCGGGGTGCGAGAACGGGCGTCCTCGACCGGATCAGCGATCACCTGCTTGTCGCGGTGCCTTCGCGGCAAAGTGCGGCCGCGATCTGGGAGTTTTCTTTCCGTTGAACTATGCGCCGCCGGTTCGATTTCCACCCGAAGCGGACACACTCGTCCATCCTGTTTCGCCCCATCAACATCCGCGCCCGATATTGCCCCTGACGCGGATGCTAATGGAGGCGCCGGGGTACTGCCCCCGTGGATCGTAATTAAGCCTGTTGACGACCCATGCCGCCCCGGTTGCCCCGCCTCAGGGCGCAACCCATGCCACCCAAACCGAGCAACATCATGGCCCACGTCGACGGCTCCGGAACGGCACCAACGCTTGTGTTGAACGTGAACCGGGTGGCCATCGCGTAACCTGGGTCACTCACCGTCCCCGTCGTCGAATCATCGATGAACGTATAGACCTGTTGCGCATCCGCGGTCGCGCCCTCGTAGGACGAGTAGATGCGATCATCGCCTATCGGATGGGTGATCTGAACGAGCAGGTCGCCGAGATTGGGATCGTATAGGAAGTCCGTCCCGGAGAAGCTCACCCAGGTCCCCGGATAGGCGGGAGCGCCCGGGACGCCCGTATAAAAGGTCGCAGCGTCCGCGCCCAGATTGTTAGCGAACGTGCTCGACAGCGAACCGACCGGATTGGCGCTGGTCGAAAGCGTGATCGTGTAAGTCTGCGTGTTCGGGATTGAGGTATTTCCGAGGAAAAGGTCGATCGCGCTGATGACGACCGGCGAAGAGCCGAAAAGGGTGTGGCTATACACCGTCTGCAAAGTCGGCGTGCTTGACGGCGCGGTATTGTTGATTGCCGACGGACTGGGCGAGCCGTAATTCACCGTTGTCGAGGCCAATGTCGGCGTGGAAACACCCAGCAAAGCGACCAGAGCGAGATTTAATGCAGACGCTACCAACCGCATAAAGCTCGCCCGCCGACGATCGCCCGTTCGCCTTTCGCCCCGAATCAGCGGTGCGCCTTTGCTTGTTTTCAGCATGTTAATTTTCCTTTAAACGCTCGCTGGTAATGTTTGCGTCAACCGGGAGGCGGCGTCATCAAGCCGTTCTCAAGCTTTTCTAAAGGGCGCGGGGGATGTCCGATTTGATGGCAAGCGCAGTTGATCGGCGACCTCGCCGCCGCTGGGTTTTCGACGACTGCGCCTTCGACGATGCGAGTTGGTCCCTCACCGTAGGCGGCAATCGGGTAACGGTTGAAACCAAACCGCTCGAGCTGCTGCGCGCGCTTCTGGAGGATGCCGGAAACCTCGTTTCCAAGGACGAACTGCTCGATCGCGTCTGGCCCAATGTGACCGTGGTCGAGGGGTCGCTACCGACCGCCGTTCATAAGCTCAGGCAGGTCCTCAAAGACGAAGGCCGTCCATCGCGAATCATCGAGACGGTGCCCCGCATTGGCTATCGGATTGCCGTACCCGTTCGAGTCGAGGCGGCGCCGGACGCACCATCTCGATTACCCGTTGCGGGCGGGTTTCCGGACTCAGTTGCCGCGCCACAAACGCCTGTCGCACCTTGGTCGCACTGGAAGCGCCCCCTGCGCCTGCTTTCGGTACTGACCGCTGTCGGAGTTCCCGCGGTATTTGCAGCCTTTCTGTCCGCGCGGCCCGACAATCTTCACGCGACCCTGGCTAGTCCAGCTTACACCCAGCGTCCGGCTCGGTACGCACTGCGCAAGCTCGATATTGGCGCCGTCGAGGAAATGCTCACCGCCGGCTGGGATCCGAACAAGTCCTTGGATGATCAGGGCAATGGCGCGATCAATTACGTGCTAAACCAATGCGAATGGGACCACGGCCATAATCAGGAACAGATTTTGCTCATGATTCGCACGCTTACGGACGAGGGAGCGGCAATAGACGACCGGAACGTCTGGGGCGACACGCCTTACAGCATCGCCAAGGCACCGCGTTATTGCGGACCAGACCATCCGGTCACAAGATATCTGCAAATGATGTGCGCCCAAGGCCAGAAGCCGCTCGGCGATCGATGCATGGCTTCTTACGAACTGGCGCGGGGCCACCACTTCGTGAAGGACCCGGTCCTGGCGGTCGCGAGCCGCTGAACCTCGTTTAGAGGACCTGAAGTGGGGGGCTTCTGTTGCCCGATGCCTCGCGCCCTTTTGAATGAGTCCGAGGGATTCTGTTGCCCGGCTCCCTCGGAGGCCGCTGGAATCCCCTTCTGTTGCCCGGCGGGGTCCGACCGCGCTTTAGCTTTGTAACGTCAGTCCGTTAGGACTTCAGTTACGCCGCAAGAGCAAGTGCTTCGTTATCGTTGGCACTTGTGTGAATGAGCCGTCACGGTGGTCTCATACCGATCGGCAATCGGGCCTTTATTGCACTCGTCGATCCTATTTCGCCCCCATCAACATCCGCGCCGACCAAGACCGGTGGCGCGGTTGATGGTGGAGGCGCCGGGGTACTGCCCCCCGGGTCCGAAGTGCCTATTCCACCTGACAGTCTACCGACATAGCCGGTCACCCGGCACGGTTCAGATAGGGAATTAGCGCGTGAATCTCAAGTCGACCGCTGTTATGGCGACTTGCCCAACCGGATTTCATGGGAACGGAAATCAATGAAAAGACTGGCTTTTGTGGTGATTGGAGCAGGTTCGCTAGTACTTTCGGCGTGCCACAACGGGAATGAAGACGCGGTGCAGAATGCCGAGCTTAACCAGCCCGACGCCGAGCAGCTCAACGATCTCGCCAATCAGGCGGCGGTGGACGCGAACGCCCAGGCGCCCGTCAACAATGTGCTGCAGGACGAGAATGCGGCGGCGACCGAAAACACGGTCAATCCCAAGGAAGCAGACGAGCAAAACGTCAGCGGCATGTAAGCCAAGGCGCGGCCGGTGAGCGACGACGCGATCCCGGCCGCGACGCTGATCCTGGTGCGCGAACGGGCCGACGGTCCGCCCGAGCTGCTGATGGTCGAGCGGGCCGGCGGGATGGCGTTCGCTGCGGGCGCGCTGGTCTTCCCCGGTGGCCGCATCGATACGGCTGACATCGACCTAGGCGAGCACATCGGCGTCGATGCAGCCGCGATTGCGGCAATCCGCGAAACGATCGAGGAGACGGCAGTGCCGGTGGCCCTGACGCCGGCACCGGGCCGCGACACCGCGCGCGGCCTTCAGGACGCGCTCGTCGCCGAAGGGCGGTTCGCGGAACTGCTCGAGGAACATGGCCTGCGCATCGAGGCCGACCGGCTCATTCCGTTCGCGCGATGGGTTCCGAAGTTCCATGCGGTGCGCCGCTTCGACACAATGTTCTTCGTCGCCCGCTGCCCGCCGGGCGAATGGCAGCCGCGCGTGGTTGAAGGCGAATGCAGCGGCGCCTGCTGGATCACCGCCGCCGAGGTGCTCGATCGCGACCGGCGCGGCGAAGCACGGCTGATCTTCCCCACGCGCCGCAATCTCGAGCGGCTGGCACGGCATGGCTCATTCGAGCAAATTCGCGCCGACGCGCTTGCTCACGCCATCGAACCGGTCACGCCGCGGGTCGAAGAGGTGGACGGCGAACAATACATCACCATCCCGCCGGACCTCGGCTATCCGGTCACCCGGGGAAAGCTCGACGGCTTGTGGCGTGGCTGACGGTCACCGCCGAGTCGCCCTTGCTCCACATAAAGAAAAGGGGACCCGCGAGCGCGGATCCCCTTCGTGCCTGAACGGGCTTGCGCCTATTTCAGGTGGTTCGACAGGTGCTTGTTCATTTCGAACATGCTGACCCGGTCCTTGCCCCCGAAAACCTTCTTCAGCTTGTCGTCGGCAACAATTTCTCGTTTGTTTTGCGGATTTTGCAGGTTGTTCTTGCGGATGTGGTCCCACACCTTGGAAACGACCTGGCTGCGCGGCAGCGGGTCATTGCCAGTGATTGCGGCGAGATCCGCCGAAGGTTGAACCGGGCGGGCCAGTCCGCCCCCTGCCTTACGTGCGCCTTGTGCCATCATGGCCCTCCTGTTGTTCCTCTTGTCGATAGAGCGCAAAGCCGGCCGCTTTGCAATGCCCGTACAGAGGGAAAATCGGTCCGGGCCGATCGGGGTGCTTGCGCTCGGTCCCTGTTTCACGCAGCAATGGGCCCGAGATGGCGAATAGCGACCTTAAGCGCACCTATCTGGTGGTGGTCGACGACAGCGCCGAATCGCGCGTTGCACTGCGCTTCGCCGCCCGCCGTGCGGCCAAGACCAACGGCAGCATCGAGGTGCTCGGGATCGTCGAGCCGCAGGACTTCGTCCAGTTCGGCGGAGTCCAGGCGGCGATCGAGGAAGAGCAACGCTTGCGCATCGAGGGCGTGGTCAGTTCCGCGATCGGAGAAATCCTCGACGAGTCCGGGATCGAGGCCCAGATCGTCATCCGCCAGGGCGATCCCGTCCGCACCGTCCGCGAGTTCGTCGGCGAGCGCGAGGAAATCTGCGCGCTGGTGCTCGGCGCGGCGCCCAGCGGAAGCCCGGGCCTGCTCGTCGCCGACTTTGCGGGATCCGACGCAGGCCAGCTTCCCTGCCCGGTGATGATCATCCCCGGATCGCTGACCGACGAGCGGCTAGAGCAGTTGAGCTGACTACTGCTCCCGGGCATTCGCCGGGGAGCTAGAGGACTTTCGCCAGGATTTGGGCGAGCTGCATACACCCTGCTTCGTCGTCGACAGTGAAGCGGCCGGTGCTTGGACTATCGAGGTCGAGAACAGCCAGTAATTCACCGTCGCGAACGATCGGCACGACCAGTTCGCTGGCGCTTGCTGAATCGCAGGCGATGTGGCCGGAAAAGGCGTTCACGTCATCGACCCGCTGGACCTGCAGCGTCGCCGCGGCCGTCCCGCACACGCCCGTTCCGAAGGGGATGCGGATGCAGGCCGGACGGCCCTGGAACGGGCCGACGACCAGCTCACCCGCGACATTCCGGTAGAAGCCCGCCCAGTTGAGGCCGGGCAGAGTCTCCCAGATGAGCGCGGCGGCATTGGCCATGTTGGCGAATGCGTCGGGCTCGCCGGCCACCAGCCCTTCGAGCGCGGCGGCGAGGTCGCGGTACATGGTCGCGGTATCGCCGGCGGCAATCTTGAAATCGTACATCAGTCGAAAGCCACCTTTCCGCGCCCCTGCTTGACGGCGCTGCGCTGCCGCTTCCGGTCGACCCGCTCGGCCTTCGCGGCCTTGCTCGGGCGCGTCGGCTTGCGCTTGCGCGGCGCAATATGGGCCGCGGCAATCATCTCCGCCAGCCTGCGTCGCGCATCGGCCCGGTTCGCCTCCTGCGTGCGGAATCGGCGCGCGGTGATCAGCAGCTCGCCCGCGCCGGTGACCCGACTCCCCGCGATGCGCTTGAGACGTTCGTAGACATCAGGATGAAGGCCCAGCCGAAACAGATTCACCCGCAGCTGCACCGCGGTCGCGACCTTGTTGACGTTCTGGCCGCCGGGCCCGGTCGCGGCGAGGAAGCTTTCGCTGAGCGCCTCGTCGGGAATGACGATGTCGTCAGGCGGCATCGCGCCACTCGCCGAAATAGTCGGGAAGCGGAGCAACGACATCGATCGCCGGCTTGCGCTCGCGCGGAACCATCAGCCGCGAGGCGTGAAGCAGCATGGGTCCGCCGGGCACGCCATAAACGCGGTCGCCGACGATGCCCCGCCCGAACGCCTCACGCGCATGCGCGCGGATCTGGTGCGTGCGTCCCGTCAGGGGACGAAACTCGACCAGTGTCGCGCCATCCCGGACCGCAAGCCGGCGCCAGCGCGTTGCCGCGTCAAGACCATGATCATCGGCGACCATTTTCCAGCCCGCTTCAGCACTCGAGTGCTTGGCGAGCGGTACGTCGATGACCCCCTGCTCTTCGGCGATGTCGGCGGCGACAACGGCAAGATAGAATTTTTCCACCACGCGAGCCTCGAACGCCTGCTGGAAAGCGGACCGCGCTCTCGCCGTGCGCGCGAACAGCAGGCAACCGCTGGTGTCGGTGTCGAGCCGGTGCATCGCGACCGGCGGCCGCTTGAACCCGCACTTGAGCTCATCGATGCGGGCCGCGATCGACTCCCCGCCGCGTCGCGGCGCGTCGACCGGCAGCCCCGCCGGCTTGTCGAGGACGATTGCCTCGGCATCGATGAAGAGGATGAGATCGGACAGCAACATCAGGCCGCCATGAGAGCGAACCTGGACCGGGCGCAAGCTCCCGCTGTGGATGAACTTGTGACTCGATTACAACAAGCCAAGGAATCCAGCCGGTTACACAATATTAACCTTTTCCCTTCAGACGTCGAATGGTTAATAGACGCTTCAAGGCCGTTAAGGGCGGGTTACGCTCTCGGCCTCGGACGGGGGGACTAATTCGATGCGGGTGCTGCTGATCGAGGACGAGCCGACGACGGCCAAGAGCATCGAGCTGATGCTGGGGACCGAAGGCTTCAACGTCTACACGACCGATCTTGGGGAAGAAGGCCTCGATCTCGGCAAGCTGTACGATTACGACATCATCCTTCTCGACCTCAACCTGCCCGACATGCACGGCTACGACGTGCTGAAGAAGCTTCGCACCGCGAAGGTCTCAACTCCCGTCCTGATCCTGTCGGGCGTTGGCGAGATGGACAGCAAGGTCCGCGCGCTCGGCTTCGGCGCCGACGATTACGTCACCAAGCCGTTCCATCGCGACGAACTGGTCGCCCGAATCCACGCCATCGTTCGCCGCTCCAAGGGCCATTCGCAGTCGGTCATCCGCACCGGCAAGCTGGCGGTGAACCTCGACGCCAAGACGGTCGAGGTCGACGGCAGCCGCGTTCACCTGACCGGCAAGGAATATGCGATGCTGGAGCTGCTTTCGCTCCGCAAGGGCACGACGCTGACCAAGGAAATGTTCCTCAACCACCTCTATGGCGGGATGGACGAGCCCGAACTCAAGATCATCGACGTGTTCATCTGCAAGCTCAGGAAAAAGCTCAGCCTGGCTTGCGGCGGCGCCAATTACATCGAGACCGTATGGGGCCGTGGCTACGTGCTGCGCGAGGCCGAAGAGGCCGAAGAAACCCAGCCGCAGGCAGCGGTCGCCTAAATCAATTTTCGAACAGGGGCGGGAAGGCGGGGGGTCTCAGCGACGCCCCGCCTTTTTCCTTTTCAGGCGTGCGCTGCCTTGCGGAACAGCAAAGCCGAGACCAGCCAGATCCCCGCGAAGAAGCCGATCAGGATCAGCACGCCAGGGAAGAACGGCGGCTCGTTCGCGCCCAGCCGCAAAATCAAGGCAATCACCCCGACCAAAAGCTCGGCGGCGGCCGTGACGATCATTGCAACAGCCATTCCGGCCGCCTGGAACCGTGCGACGATCGAGCCTGCGAGCGCGATTGCGATGACCGCGAGGAACATCAGGTTCGCCGGGTTACCTTCGTCACCGATGATCCCGACCGCGGCGTTGATCCAGACGAGCAGGAAAGCCGTCCCGAGGGCGACCGCCACGCCAAGACGGTACCATCCGTTGCCGCTCCTCCTCACCGCCAGCTCGAACGTGCCGCCGACCAGGCCGAAGATTGCGGCGGCGAACGCGAAGTCGGCCGGAGTCCAGTTTACTTCATTGGTAAACTGCATTGCGACGAGCGGTACGAGCAACAGCGCCGCCGCCCCTCCCCACCCGAGCAGCCGCCACGGGACTGTCCTCGGTTCGTGAACCTTGCTTGCCATTCTGAAACCTCCATACATGACTTGTGCTTCGATCTTGGCCCGGTCGCGGGTGGGAAGCATGAGGAAGCCGTGAGGGATCGCTGAATAATGGCCGCAGCCTTCGCCTTCGACCGGTTCGTCCTCGATACCCGCGAACGCCGGCTGCGGGCCGGGGACCAGCTAATCGAGCTCAACGCGCGCTATCTCGATGCCCTGGCGCTGCTCGTCCAGGAGCAGGGGCGGCTGGTGTCCAAGGACGAGTTCCTGACCAGCGTCTGGCGGGGCATTCCGGTGACCGACGAAGCGCTGACGCAGTGCATCAAGACTCTTCGCCGGCAACTCGGCGACGACGCGGCCCGGCCGCGCTTTATCGAGACCATCGCCAAGCACGGCTACCGCTTCATCGCTCCTGTCGAGGCAATCGATGGAGCGCCGCCCGTCCGCGAAGCCCGCGCCGAGGCCGAAGTCGGCAACTGGCAGGAGTTCGTCACCATTGCGGTCGCCGGGATGTTCGGCGGAGCGGTCGCCGGAGTGATCGGCGGGCTCATCTATGGTCTGACGATGGCGTCCGAGCTCGGCGGCGGCGCAATTTCATTCGTGCTGGTCCTGTTGGCGATTTGCGGCCTCGTCTCAGTCATCGGCGCGGCAGGCGTGAGCCTCGCCATCGCGACGGTCGTGTTTGCGCCCAGACGATCGCTACTATGGATGATCGTCGCGGGCGCAGGCGGCGGGCTGTTTGTCGGCGCGTTCGTCAAGTTGCTCGGCCTCGACGCATTCAGCCTGCTCATCGGCCAGTCCCCCGGAAACATCACCGGCGGCCCCGAAGGGCTCGTCATTGGCGCAGTCGTCGGTCTTGGCGCGTGGATCGCCAGTCGCGTCTCCTCGCTGAGGCGCGGTGTCGCGGCGACGGCGGCGTGCGGCGCGGCGGCGGGCCTGGCGATTTCGCTATTCGGCGGGCGCCTGCTGCTCGGCAGCCTGGACCTGCTCGAGCGCCATCTCCCCCAATCGCATCTTCGTCTCGATGCGATCAGCAGCCTTTTCGGTGAGCGTGACTTTGGCCCGGCAACTCAGGCGGTCACGTCGATGCTCGAAGGCGCCCTTTTCGCCGCCTGCGTCGTCGGCGCCATCCAGATCGTGCTTCGCCGCCGCCGGCGCGACTAGGCGTCGATTAGCAGGCGCCTGCGCTCGCGCCGGGTCGGCAGGACCATTGGTTCGCTGAGCGGCAGCGTGCCCTGCACCTCGTCCATCCGCCGCCACCCGTCGCGGCCGAGGCGCTCGAGCGGCCGGAAGCCGGTCTTGTAGGCCATGCGCGTGGAACCCTCGACCCAATAGCCGAGGTAGACATAGGGGAGTCCGGCGCGCGCGGCGCGGATAATGTGGTCGAGAATGATGAAGGTGCCGAGGCCCTTGCGCGCGCCCGGCCCGACATCGAAGAAACTGTAGATCATCGACAGCCCATCGCTCTGCTGATCGCTGAGGCACGCGCCGATCAGCTTGCCGGGACGGCCGTCGACCGACGGCTCGCGATACTCAATGACGAAGGTCCGGACAGGCGTCTGCTCGACCATGTCGGCGAAGTCGCTCTCGTCCATCTCCGCCATTCCGCCGCCCGGATGCCGTGCAGCGAGATAGCGGCGCAAAAGCACATATTGCTCCTCGTTGGTCCACGCCTTGCACGCGCTCACCTCAATATCGGCGTGACGCCGGAGGAGCTTGCGCTGCGTGCCGCTGGCCTCGAACTCCGCGGCGAGAACGCGGACCGACACGCAGGCGGAGCAATCGATGCAGCTTGGACGGTACGCAACCGACTGGCTGCGGCGGAAGCCGATTCGCCCGAGCGCCTCGTTGAGCTCGGCCGCATGGCGACCGCTCAACTCGGTGAACACCTTCCGCTCGACCTTGCCCGGCAAATACGGGCAGGGGCTCGGGTTGGTGACAAAAAACTTGGGGAAGCGGAATGGTGCGCTCACCCGTGACCTCGCTCAATAGTTACGCGACTCTTTATGCTGCCGGTTAACGCCGAAGAAAAGACTTCGGGCTCGCGATTTTCGATCGAAGATTGCCCTTGTCCCGGCCAGGGACAGCAAATCAGTCGAGCGACGCCCGGTCGACTCGGAAACCGACCGCTTCGAGCCGTGCCACCACGTCCTCGATGGCTTTCGGATCGCGGGCTTCGCACTCCACCTCGATCATTGTGTCCTTGGCAGGGAGGCTGGTGAAAATCCGGCTGTGGTTGATCTCGAGCACGTTGACGCCGGCCTCGTAAACCTTGCGCGTGATCGCGGCGAGCGCTCCGGGCTGGTCGTGCGCGGCGATGTGGAGACGGGCGATGCGGCCCTGCCGGACGAGATCGCGGACAAGAACATTGGCGAGCAGATGCGTGTCGATGTTCCCGCCGCACAGGAGAGTCGCGATCTTCTTGCCCCGGAAGCGCTCCGGCTGCGAAAGCATTGCCGCGACGCCGGCGGCGCCGGCTCCCTCGACGACGGTTTTTTCGATGCCCACCAGCATCGCGACGGCGCGCTCGAGCTTACGTTCAGACACGAGCATCACGTCGCTCGCATAGTCCCTGAGGATGCGCGAGGTGAGTTCACCAGGCTGCTTGACCGCGATTCCCTCGGCGAGCGTGTCGCCGCCGAGCGGCATGTGACAGCCCTGGATCGCGCATTTCATTGACGGATAGAGCTCGGCCTCGACCCCGATCAGCTCAATGTCCGGCTTCACCGAGCGGGCGGCGATCGATATTCCTGACATGAGGCCCCCGCCGCCGATCGGAACGATGATCGTGTCGAGCTCGGGCGCGTCCTCGAGCATTTCGAGGCCCACGGTGCCGGCGCCAGCGATGATCTGCGGATCGTCGAACGGATGGACGAACACGAAGCCGTTCTCCAGCGCGAGCTCGCGGGCGCGGGCGTAGGCGTCGTCGAACATGTCGCCGTGGAGCACGACGCGGGCGCCATGGCCTTCCGTCTGCGTCACCTTCACCGTCGGCGTCGATTCCGGCATGACGATCGTTGCCGGGATGCCGAGCCTGCGCGCGTGGTAGGCGACAGCCTGCGCGTGATTGCCCGCCGACGCCGCAATCACTCCCCGCGCCCGCTCGTCGGGCGATAGTTGCAGCAATTTGTTGAGCGCGCCGCGCTCCTTGTAGGCGGCGGTGAACTGCAGATTCTCGAACTTCAGCCAGACCTCGGCACCGACGATTTCCGACAGCGTCCGGCTGACCAGCATCGGGGTCCGGATGACGGCGCCTTCGATCCGCTCGGCGGCGGCGCGGATGTCATCGATGGTCGGCGGCTCGAGGAACATTCGGGCGACGGCGTAGCGGTTCACTTCACGGCGGACAATGCTAAGGCCGGGACCATGCTGAAATCCATGCTTGCGCTGACCGGCGCGCTGTTCGCCGTCCCCGCCGCCGCCGACACGCTGATCGATCATGCCAATGGCATCCAGGCGACGATCGACGGCAAGATCGACCATTTCACGGGACTGCTGATCGGCAATGACGGCAAGCTGATCCGCGTGCTCCATGCGGGCGATCCGGCGCCGCGCGGGACCACGGTCATCGACGCTCATGGCCGCACGATGCTGCCCGGCTTCATCGACGCGCACGGGCACGTGACGGACCTGGGCTTTGCGGCGTTGCACCTGGACCTGGTCGGTACCCGCTCGCTCGCGGAGCTGAAAAAGCGGCTGAAAACCTATGCGGCGGGGCACCCTGCTGCACGCTGGATCATCGGCTTCGGCTGGAATCAGGAGCTTTGGCCGGAGAAGAGATTCCCGACCTCCGCCGACCTCGACTCCGTCGTCCCGGATCGGCCCGTGGTGCTGGAGCGGGTCGACGGACATGGCGTCGTTGCCAATAGCGCGGCGATGAAGGCGGCCGGAGTGACCGCTGCGACGCCGCCGCCGCCGGGTGGGCGAATCGACAATGGCTTCTTCGTCGATGCCGCACGCGGTCTGATCGACAAGGCAGAACCCACGCCGACAGCCGCCGAGCTCGATCAGGCACTCGCCAGGGCGGAGGACATCCTGCTCGGCTTCGGCGTGACGGGGGTGGGGTCAATGAGCACGTCGGTCCCCGATTGGGAGGCATTCCGCAGGGCGGGTGCTGCCGGCCGGCTGAACGTCAGGTTGATGAGCTATCTGCTCGGCACCGAGTCGATGAGTGCGGTCCCGCACCCGACGCCGTGGCTGTACGGCGACCACCTGCGAGCGGTCGGCATCAAGTTCTTCGCCGATGGCGCGCTCGGCTCGCGCGGCGCCTGGCTGAAGCAGCCTTATAGTGACAAGCCTGACAGTCGGGGCCTGCAATTCCATTCCGATGCTGAAATCCTGCGCCTGACAGAGCAAGCGGCGGCGGCGGGTTTCCAGATCGCCACCCACGCCATCGGCGATGCGGCCAACGCGCAGATGATCGCCACCTATGAGCAGCTGCACCGGAAGTATCCCGGCGACCGACGGTGGCGGATCGAGCATTTCCAGATCGTCGATCCGGCCGACATCCCGCGGCTGGCACCAGCGGGGATCATCGCTTCGATGCAGCCGACCCACCAGACGAGCGACCGCTTGATGGCCGAGGAGCGGCTCGGTCGTGACCGGCTCGCCGGGGCCTACGCCTGGCAATCAGTGCTGAAGAGCGGCGCCAAGCTGGCGTTCGGGACGGATTTTCCGGTCGAATCGCCCAACCCCTTCCCCGGCCTTTCGGCCGCGATCAGCCGGCAGGACATGAACGGCCAGCCTCCCGGTGGCTGGATTCCCTCCGAGCGGGTGACTCTTGGCGAGGCGATCCGCGCCTACACGCGGGGCGCCGCTTATGCCGGTTTCGCCGAGGACAGGATCGGCGCGCTGGAACCGGGCAAATGGGCCGACTTCGTCATCGTCGACCGCGACCCGACCATGGTCGACGCGCAAAGTCTGGCGCGGACGCAGGTGCTGGAGACCTGGGTCGCGGGGAAGAAGGTCTGGAGCCGGATGCCTAGCGCTTCACCGACCGAGCGCGGTCAATAAGCATCGCGGGGGTGAGCAGCTGCGGCAGCTCCTCCGGCGCCTTCCCGGGCGCGTACCAGAGGTAAAGCGGCACTCCGGCGCGACCCCGGCTCTCGAGAAACCGCGTGATCGCCGGATCGCCGTTGGTCCAGTCGCCGGCGAGCACCTGCACGCCCGCCTGCTTGAACGCGTCGCGCACCTCGCGCCGGTCGATCGCCGCGGCCTCGTTGACCTTGCAGGTGAGGCACCAGTCGGCGGTGAAATAGACGAACACCGGCCTGTTCTGTGACGTGTAGCTGGCGAGCCGCGCTTCGCTCCACTTCCCGGCTCCGGCGGGTATCTCCGTTGCCTCGCCCGCGAGCCTGGGCACCGTCATGATTGCGATGACGCTGCACACGAGGGCCAGTCCCGCAACGCCGATCGCCACGGCCCTGCCCCGCCGTTGCGCCACGCCGAAGGCGACGAGCAATGCCACGAGGATTCCCGACCAGGCGACGGCGGCGATCAGCGCATCACGGCCGCCGTGCCGGTACAGCAGCCAAACAACCGCGAGTGCGCTCACGCCCATCGGTATGGCGAGCAAGTGCTTGAGCCGGCCCATCCAGCGGCCCGGCCTCGGCAGCCGGTCTCGAAGCGATGGGACGAAGGCCAGCAGCAGAAACGGCAGTCCCAAGCCTAATCCCAGAGAGGCAAAGATTGCGATCGCGCCTGCGGGCGGCAACGCAAGCGCGGCCCCAAGCGCTGCGCCAAGGAACGGTCCGGCGCAGGGCGTCGCGACGAACGCGGCGAGAGCGCCCGTGCCGAAGCTCCCCGCCGGCTGAGCGCTGCCGCCGAGCACGGGCAGCTCGAACAGGCCGAGCAGGTTGGCCGTGATGGCGACCGCCAGCAGCAGCAGGAGCATGATGGTGCGCGGGTCCTGGAGCTGGAATGCCCACCCCGCCTCCGTGCCCGCCGCGCGGATCAGCAGCAGCACGACGCCGAGCGCGCCGGTGCCCACGATCGTTCCGCCAAGATAAGCAATTGAGTCCAGCCGGGCCTGCCGCGGTCCCTCGCCGGCCCTCGCGACATGAAGCGCCTTCAGTGCGAGGATCGGGAAAACGCAGGGCATCAGGTTGAGGAGTATGCCGCCGGCGATGGCGCCGAGCACCGCGAGCAGGACGGCCTTCCAGCCGAGCTCACCGATGCTGTTCCCGCCTTCCGGGATTGCGCCGGCAACCGCGTGGAACTCCAGCCCGCGCCCGTCCTCCATGGCGAGCACGCCGGCGAAGTCCGACGGCGTCTGCTTGGCCTGCAGTTCGGCAACGAGCCAGTCTCCGGCCCGGCGAAACGACTGGCGCGCCTCGTAATCCACCGCGCCGTCGGTGATCGGAAAGATGTAGGGCTTCCCGACTGCGACCCGGGCCGGAAGCGGGATAGCCACGCGGAGCTTGCCGTCGGCGCGCTGGAAATGCCCCAGTGTCGCGATCGGCTGCGCGAGCTGCCGGCGCCAATCGTCGAACCGCGCGCGATTGGGCGAACCGCTGCCCACGGGAAGATCGAGCGAAAGCTCACCCTGCTCCGGGACGCAGACCCGTTCGGTGCAGGCGAGCCAGTGCGCCTCGGCCCGGACGGGAATGGTGCCGCGGGCATCGGGTGGAACCCGGAGCCGCACGAGCACCGCATAATCGTGCTCGAACACATAATTCATCAGCCCTGCGACCGTCAGTCTCGTCGGCACCGGATAGCGAAGCGCCCCGGCGGCAAAGCCCTTGGGAAGCCGCCAATCGATCCGCATCGGCAGGCCCGCATCGCCCGGATTGAGCCAATAGCCATGCCAGCCCTGCTGCGGGCGCATATGGATGGCAAGCTCGACCTCCCCGCCTGGGGGCGCCGGACCTTCCGCGACCAGCTCCGGAACGATGTGCCGCGCCTGCGCAAGCGCGGGCATGAGCATCAGCGCAACGAGTAGAATTAGCCTTCGCAGCATCTGGCCTTCGTCATTGCGAGGAGTGCAACGACGAAGCAATCCAGTTCATCGCCAAGGCAATCTGGATTGCTTCGCCTCACTCGCGATCACGACCTCAGTCGAGGTTCGGCCTCAACCAGCGCTCGGCCTGCTCGAGGGACACTCCGCGCCGCGCGGCATATTCCTCGAGCTGGTCGCGACCGATGCTCGCGACGCCGAAATACCGGCTGTCCCGATGGGCAAAATAGAATCCGGAGACCGCCGAGGTCGGAAGCATGGCAAAGTTCTCGGTGAGGGTGACTTCACCGGGATTCTCGCCGAGCATCTGAAACAGGAGGGGCTTGAGGCTGTGGTCGGGACAGGCCGGGTAGCCTGGCGCCGGCCGGATGCCCTCATATTTCTCGCGGATCAGCTGCTCGTTCGAAAGATGCTCGTCGGCATAGCCCCACAGCCGGTTGCGCACCGTCGCATGGAGGACTTCCGCGAAACTCTCGGCGAGCCGGTCGGCCAGCGCCTTTAGCAGGATGTCGTCATAATCGTCGATCGTCTGCTTGAACCGTTCGATATGTGGCTCGAGGCCATGGATGCCGAGCGCGAACCCGCCGATCCAGTCCTCGCCATCCGGATTGATGAAATCGGCGAGGCACATGTTAGGGCGCCCCTCGCGCTTTTTCATCTGCTGGCGAAGCATCGGCAGACGCGTCCAGTCGTTGCCGGCCAGCACCAGGATGTCGTCACCCTCGCGCTTGCAGCGCCACAGCCCGACCGTCGCCTTGGGCGTGATCCACCGCTCGGCGATGATCTGGTCGAGCATCGCATTGGCGTCCTTGAACAAGCTTCGGGCGCTTTCGCCGACGACTTCATCGTCGAGGATCGCCGGATAGTTGCCTGCCAGTTCCCACGCGCGGAAGAAGGGGGTCCAGTCGATCGATGCTCGCAGGTCGGCGAGCGGCCACTCGCCGAAATGGTGGAGCCCCGGATAAGCGGGCGCCGGCCGCTGGCCCGAGGGGTCGAACGGAAAAGCATTGGCGCGCGCTTCCTCAAGGCTCGACAGCACGCTTTGACCGCTCCGCTCACGCGACTTGCGGAGATTGTCGTAATCATCCGCGGTGGTCGCGATCAGCGGCTCGCGCTGCGTATCCGAGACGAGCGAGGAAGCAACGCCGACCGCTCGGCTGGCGTCGAGCACGTGGATCACCGGTCCCGTGTAGGCGGGATCGA
Source organism: Sphingomonas sp. (assembly GCA_025981625.1). The sequence goes on from JAICXF010000016.1 coordinate 25,449, forward strand.
TCCGGAGTGCCGTGTGCGCCTTGCTCGTCGTCGCTCCGCCGATCAGCAGCGGGGTCGTGAGCCCGAGGCGCTGCATCTCTCCGGCAACCGTGACCATCTCGTCGAGCGACGGCGTGATCAGGCCCGAGAGGCCGATCATGTCGGCCCGGTTGTCGTTCGCGGCCTTGAGGATGTCCTGCCACGGCACCATCACGCCAAGGTCTATCACCTCGAAGCCGTTGCACTGGAGGACGACCCCGACGATATTCTTTCCGATGTCATGGACGTCGCCTTTCACGGTGGCCATGACAATCCGGCCCTTGCCCGCGGTGGCACCGGTCTTTTCCTTCTCCGCCTCGATGAACGGGATGAGGTGGGCGACGGCGCGCTTCATCACGCGCGCCGACTTGACCACCTGCGGCAGGAACATCTTGCCCGATCCGAACAGATCGCCGACGACGTTCATGCCGTCCATGAGCGGCCCTTCGATCACTTCGATCGGCCGACCGCCGCGCGCGAACACCTCCTGCCGTGCTTCCTCCGTGTCATCGACGATGTGCGCGTCGATTCCCTTGACCAGCGCGTAGGACAGCCGCTCGCCGACCGGCAGCGAGCGCCATTCGGCAAGCTTCTTCTCCTCGGCTTCGTCGGTGCCCTTGTAGCGCTCGGCGAGGGTAATCAGCCGCTCTGTAGCATCGTCGCGCCGGTCGAGAATGACATCCTCGCACGCCTCGCGCAGCTCCGGGTCGATCGTGTCATAGACGTCTAGCTGGCCCGCGTTGACGATGCCCATGTCCATGCCTGCGGGGATCGCGTGATAGAGGAACACGCTGTGCATCGCCCGGCGAACGGGCTCGTTGCCGCGGAACGAGAAGCTGAGGTTCGACAGGCCCCCGCTGATATGCGTGCCGGGACAGCGACGGCGGATTTCGCGCGTCGCTTCGATGAAGTCGATGGCGTAGCGGCGATGCTCGTCGATCCCGGTCGCCACCGCGAAGATGTTCGGGTCGAACACGATGTCGTTCGCATCGGTGCCGTCTGCGACGAGCAGCTTGTAGGCCCGCTCACAGATTTCGACCTTCCTCTGAACCGTGTCTGCCTGACCGACTTCATCGAACGCCATGACGACGCATGCGGCGCCGTACGACCGGCACTTGCGCGCCAGTTCGAGAAACGGCCCCTCGCCTTCCTTCATCGAGATCGAGTTGACGATCGGCTTGCCCGACACACATTTGAGGCCCGCCTCGATCACGCTCCATTTCGAGCTGTCGATCATCACCGGAACGCGGGCGATGTCCGGCTCGGCGGCGATGCGCTTGAGGAAGGTCGTCATCGCCAGCTCGCTGTCGAGCAGCGCCTCGTCGACGTTCACGTCGACGATCTGGGCGCCGTTCTCGACCTGGTCGCGCGCAACCTCGACCGCGGCATCGTAATCGCCCGCCATCACCAGCTTCTTGAAGCGGGCGGAGCCGGTCACGTTGCAGCGCTCGCCGATATTCACAAAGCGCGCGCCAGCTCCCTCTCCCGCGGGGCGGGAGAGGGCTTCCGTAGCCATCGTACTCATGCTGCGATCAGCATCGGCTCGAGACCCGCCAGCAGGGTCCCGGAGCGAGCGGTCGGAATTGCGCGCGGCGTGCGATCGCGCACCGTCGCCGCGATTGCGGCAATGTGCGCAGGTGTCGTCCCGCAGCAGCCGCCGACGATGTTGACCAGGCCGCTCTCGACCCACTCGCGAACCTGCGCGGCCGTCTGCTCCGCCGCCTCATCATATTCGCCAAGTTCATTGGGCAGACCCGCATTGGGGTAGGCCATGATCAGCGTATCGGCCATCGCCGAGAGAGATGCGAGATGCGGCCGCAGCTGCGCGGCGCCGAACGAGCAATTGAGCCCGATCGTCACCGGCCGCGCGTGCCGGACGGAGGCCCAGAACGCCTCCACGGTGTGCCCGGACAGATTGCGGCCGGAGAGGTCGGTGAGCGTCATCGAAATCATCAGCGGCAGCTCGCGACCGAGCGCCTGCTCGGCCTCCAGCGTGGCCATGATCGCCGCCTTGGCATTCAGCGTATCGAAGATCGTCTCGATCAGGATGAAATCGACCCCGCCCTCGACGAGTGCGTCGATCTGCTCGCGATAGACCGCTTTCACCTGGTCGAAATCGACCTCGCGATAACCGGGATCGTTGACGTTGGGGGACAATGACAGAGTCTTGTTGGTCGGGCCCAGGGCTCCGGCGACCCAGCGCAGCCTGCCATCGCCATCCGCGACCTCACGGGTAAGCCGTGCTGCGGCGCGATTGATGTCGCCGACCAGCGCCTCGGCGCCATAGTCGGCCTGACTGATCGCGTTGGCGTTGAAGGTGTTGGTAGCCAGGATTTCGGCGCCCGCGGCGGCAAAGCTCTCGCAGATCGACCGGACCACCTCGGGCTTGGTGATGTTGAGCAGATCGTTGTTTCCGCGCTGGTCCTTGGGCAATCCGAGGCGGCCCGCATAGTCGGCAGTCTGGAGCTTGCGGGCCTGGATGGACGTCCCGTAGGCACCGTCCTTGACGAGGATCCGCCTGGCGGCTTCGGCGCGAAGAGTTTGAGCGACAGTCATGCTTTGGGACGTACTCCGAGAAGATGGCAAATGGCGTAGCTGAGCTCCGCGCGGTTGAGCGTGTAGAAATGAAAGTGCCGGACGCCCCCTGCATAGAGCTGTCCGCACATCTCTGCCGCGACCGCCGCCGCCACCAGCTGCCGCGCCGCGGGAAGATCGTCGAGCCCTTCGAACAGATCGTCGAGCCATTGCGGAATCGAAGCGCCGCAGGCCTGGGCGAAGCGGCGCGTCGTGGCAACGTTGGACACCGGCAGGATGCCGGGCACGATCTCGACATCGATGCCTGCAGCGGCGGCATCGTCGCGGAACCGGAAAAAGGCCTCGGCAGAGAAGAAGAATTGCGTGATTGCCCGATCAGCCCCTGCCCCGACCTTCCGCTTGAGATTCTCGAGGTCGAACTGGCGCGTCGAAGAGTCCGGGTGAACCTCCGGATAGGCGGCGACCGAAATGTCGAAGGGCGCGACTTTCTTCAGCCCCGCCACGAGAGCCGCCGCATCGCGATAGCCTTCAGCGTGCGGCTGAAACTTCGAGCCGGCCTCGGGCGGGTCACCACGCAGGGCGACGATGTTTCGGACGCCGATATCCCAATATTCGCGCGCGATGGCATCGATCTCGCCGCGGCTCGCACCGACGCAGGTCAGATGCGCGGCCGGAGTCAGCGCCGTCTCGCCGAGAATCCGCGCGACCGTGGCGTGAGTGCGCTCGCGGGTCGTCCCGCCGGCGCCGTAGGTCACCGAGACGAAGCGCGGGTGCAGCGGCTCGAGCGTCTTGATCGACTCCCACAGCGTTTGCTCCATCTTCTCCGTCTTCGGCGGGAAGAATTCGAAGCTGAGGGCGATATCGCCGCGCGCTTCGGCGAACAGTGGCAGGTGCCGGCCGATGCTCTCCAGGGCGTTCATGCGGCCCTCCGCTGCGGCAGCGCGGCCTTGATGCCGCGCCACAGGCTGACCGTCAGCTCGCCGCCCTCGAGGTGCTGAACCTGGTCGATCTCAAGACCCGCGGCCGAGAACCATGCGGCCATCGCCTCGTCGTCAAAGCCGAGGCGGATGTGGGCATCGCGCTCGCGCAGCTCCTCGCGCTCATGGGCCGCGAAGTCGACCACGAGCAAGGTCCCGCCGGGCGCCAGAACCCGCGCCGCTTCGGCAATCGCCGCGGCGGGCGAGTGCGCGTAATGAAGCACCTGGTGGATGATGATGCTGTCGGCGCTGTGATCGGCGAGCGGGAGCGCATACATGTCGCCCTGCCGAAGGCTCGACTGGATTCCGGCGGCCTCCAGCTTCACGCGAGCGAGGCGAAGCATCTCGGACGAGCGATCAATGCCCACCGCCTGCGCCGAACGCGGGCCGAACAGCTCGATCATCCGCCCGGTGCCGGTGCCGATGTCGACGAACCGCCCGAGCGGCCGCGTGCCGAGTGCTGCCTCGATCGCGCGCTCGACCTCGCACTCGGCGACATGGAGCGAGCGAATCTGGTCCCACACCTCCGCGTGGCCGGCAAAATAGCGGGTGGCCGCCTCCGCCCGCTCCGCTCGGATCGATTCGGTGCGCGCGGCATCGAACGTGAATAGCGCCTGCGTCGACTGGTCCGCCCAACAGTCGATGAGCACGAACAGCGGCTCGACCCGCTCCGCGTCGGCGAGGGTCAGGAATACCCAGCTGCCTTCCTTGCGGCGCTCGAGGACCCCGGCATCGGCCAGGATCTTGAGATGGCGCGACACGCGCGGCTGGCTTTGGCCGAGCACCTGCGCGAGCTCGCCGACCGACAATTCCATCAGCCGGAGCAGCGCAAGGATGCGTAGCCGGGTCGGATCGGCAAGTGCCTGGAAGCGATCGGCGAGAGGAAGCGGCATGGTCACGAAATAAGGATATAAAGATATCTTTATATGGTCAATTCAGCCTTTCAAAATAATCCCTTGTGCCTCGGTAGAGATTATCGCTATTGCCGCCGGCCTGGCCTGAACGACTCGCACGGACAGGCCCGGGTGGTGCCCACCCCAGGGGTGCTTTTAAAGGGAGTGATAGACATGAAGAAGGTTGCGATCGTGACCGTTGCGGTCCTCGCGCTCGGCATTGCCGCGTGCAACAAGAACAACGCCGAGAACAATGCGGCGAACGAGACCGCGGTCGAGAACACCGCGTCGACCGACGTCAACGCCGCGACGGAGAACACCGGCGCCGAAGCGAATGCCGATGCCGCGCTGAACGCTGCAGGCAATTCGGTCGAGAACGCCGGCGCCGCCGTCAACAACGCGTCGAACGCCGTCGAGAACAAGTAAGCTTCAGCTTACAAGGTTTCAGGAAAGGGCCGCGCCTTCGGGTGCGGCCCTTTTTCTGTGTCCGCTCGAAATGGTATTTGGCCCGCATGCGACGCCTGATCCTTTGCGGCTTCCTGTTCACGACGGCCTGCCACAAGGACCGCCCACCCGCGCCGACCGCCGAGCAATCGGCTCAGCTCAACGACGCCGACGACATGCTCGACAAGCTCGCCAACGAAGAAGGGCCGGCGGATCGAGGACCCCATCAAAGTAGTACTTTGATGGGACCCTCCTCCGCCAGCCCTTCCAACAAGTCAGACTGAGCTTGAGGACCTAGAAGTCCATCCCGCCCATGCCGCCCATGCCGCCGGCGCCCATCGGCATCGGAGCCTTGTCCTCGGGCAGCTCGCTCACCGCCGCTTCGGTGGTGATCAGCAGCCCGGCTACCGACGCCGCGTCCTGGAGCGCGGTGCGAACGACCTTGGTCGGATCGATCACGCCGGCATTGGCGAGATTCTCGTAGGTCTCGGTCTGGGCGTTGAAGCCCTGGGCCGGGTCATTCCCTTCGAGCAGCTTGCCGGAGATCACCGCACCGTCATGGCCGGCGTTCTGGGCGATCTGCCGCAGCGGAGCGTAGAGCGCCTTGCGGACGATATCGACGCCGCGGGTCTGGTCGTCGTTCTGACCCTTCAGCCCTTCGAGTGCATTGGTCGCGTAAAGGAGGGCCGAACCGCCGCCGGGGACGATGCCTTCCTCGACCGCCGCGCGGGTCGCATGAAGCGCGTCATCGACGCGGTCCTTGCGCTCCTTGACCTCGACTTCCGAGGCACCGCCGACCTTGATCACCGCTACGCCGCCGGCGAGCTTGGCAAGCCGCTCCTGCAGCTTCTCGCGATCGTAGTCGGAGGTGGTGTTCTCGATCTGCTGGCGGATCGCTTCGGTGCGGCCCTTGATCGCGTCGGCATCACCCGCGCCATCGATGATGGTGGTGTTGTCCTTGTCGATCGTGACTCGCTTGGCGGTGCCGAGCATGGCGACGGTAACGCTCTCGAGCTTGATGCCGAGGTCTTCGGAGATCAT
>JAICXF010000053.1 GCA_025981625.1 Sphingomonas sp.
ACCGCTTCGACCTGATCAGCTGGCAGAGCACGGCGACCCCGATCAGCCGCGTGGTCCTCGTCGCGATCGCATACGCAATGCACGCTCCGTTCGCGGCCTATGTCGCCGCCTGGTACGTGACCAGCCTCGCGGGCGAGCTCTACGGCTGGTTCATCGCGTGGCGCGAGCTTCGCCGCCGCGGGCTGCTCGAGGGCATTCGCCCGACGCTCAATCCCGAGCGGCTGCCGGGCGCATGGCGCTTTGCGATCCACGTCAATCTCAACGCCAGCGTCCAGGCGGCGTGGGGGCCGATCGCACGGCTGGTCGTCGGCGGCTTGCTTGGCGCTGCGGGCGCCGCGCTGTTCCGCGTCGCCTCGGCCCTGTCGGATAGCGCAAGCAAGCCGGCCGACCTCCTCGCGAAGGCCTTCTATCCCGAGGTCGTCCGGATGGACCTGACGAGCAAGAAACCGTGGAAGCTGATGCTGCGCGGCACGGTGCTCGCGAGCGGGTTCGCGCTGATTGCGATTCTGATACTGCTCCTCGCCGGCAAGCCGCTCGTCTCCCTGCTGTTCGGCAAGGATTTCCTCGATGCCTATGGCGCGCTGGTCATTTTGATGGTCGTGCCGTTCCTCAGCGTCTTCAGCTTCCCGCTGCCGCCGATGCTCTATGCACTCGACCGGCCCGACGGGCCGCTCAAGGCGCGGCTCGTCGGTGTCATCCTCTATTTCCTGATTATCGCACCGCTCTGCTGGAACTACGGCGTCAATGGCGCGGCGATCGCGTTCGTGGTCGGGAATATCGGCACCGTCGGCACCATGATGTGGCAGCTGCGCCAGGAGCACCGGCGCGTGCGCGGCCCGCGACCGGTCTAGAGGTTGGACTCCTCGAAGCCTCGCTCCTTCACCAGACGATCGATCTCGACGAGCGTGGTGAGCAGGCTTTCCATCTGGTCGAGCGGCCAGGCGTTCGGCCCGTCCGATTTGGCATTGGCGGGGTCCGGGTGCGTTTCCATGAACAGGCCTGAGATCCCGCTGGCCACCGCGGCGCGCGCGAGCACCGGAACGAACTCGCGCTGCCCGCCGGAGCTCGTCCCCTGTCCTCCCGGCAGCTGGACCGAGTGGGTCGCGTCGAATACCACGGGACAGCCGGTTTCGCGCATGATCGCGAGACTGCGCATGTCGGATACCAGGTTGTTGTAGCCGAACGAGGCGCCGCGTTCGCAGACCATGATCGTCTCTTCATTGACACCGGCCGCGTGCGCGGCGCGCCGCGCCTTCTCAACCACGTTGGTCATGTCGTGCGGCGCCATGAACTGCGCCTTCTTGATGTTCACCGGCTTGCCCGAAGCGGCGACCGCGTGGATGAAGTCGGTCTGCCTGGCGAGAAAAGCCGGGGTCTGGAGGACGTCGACGACGTCGGCTACCGGCGCGATCTGCGGAATGTCGTGAACGTCCGTCAGCACCGGCACGCCGAGCGCGCTCTTGACCTTTTCGAGGATGCGCAGACCCTCGTCGATTCCGGGCCCGCGATAGCTCTTGTCGCTGCTGCGGTTGGCCTTATCGAAGCTCGACTTGAAGATGAAGAAGATGCCGAGCTTGTCGGTGATCGTCTTCAGCCGCTCCGCGGTGCGCAGCTGCAGCTCTTCGCTCTCGACCACGCACGGACCGGCGATCAGGAACAGCGGCCGGTCGAGGCCCACGGTACGTCCAAGCAGGTTCATGCGCGCTATCTAGGCGAGCCCGTCGACGACCGCCACCGGCTGCCAATGTCCGAGACCGTTCCGTTCGCCGAAATGTTCTGGGAACGGCTCGCCGGCATGAATCCCCCCGGCAACGAACGCGGCGTCGAAGCCCATCCGCGCCGCGCCGAGCATGTCCGTCTGCAGTCCGTCGCCGACCGCAAGCACCTCGTCGTTGGGCGGATTCCCGGCGTGGCGAAGCGCATGCTCGTAGATCGCAGGAAAAGGTTTGCCGTACCAGGTCACGCGCCCGCCCAGCATCTCATAGATGTCGGCGAGCGCGCCGGCGCACGCTTCCGTCGTACCGCCGCGCACGACAACCCGGTCGGGGTTGAGGCAGTGCATGTGGACGTCGCGGTCGGCCAGCCGCTCGAGCTCGGCGCGATACTGCTGCGGGTCGGGTTCGCCCTCGCGAATGCCGGTGCAGGCGAGATCGGTGAACTCGTCGTCCTCGGCAATGCGGACTCCCCTGCCCTCGAGCACCTCGCGGTCGCCCAGCGTACCGATGAAGCCGACCGGCTTGCCGAGCGCGTCGAGCGCCGCGATCCCCGCCTCGCCGCTGGTGGCGATGGCGTCCCAGCTTACGCTCGGGAGTCCGATGCGTCCGAGCTGCTGCCGGACAGCCTCTTCGGTCCTCGGTGCGTTGGTCAGGAGAATCACGCAGCGGCCCTCGTTACGCCATTGCCGCAGCCGCTCCGCCGCGCCCGGATACAGCCGGACGCCGTCGTGCACGACGCCCCAGATGTCGCACAGGATCAGCCGATATCTGGGATCGAGCCGGTCGAAGAAGCTCATTCGAGGCCCGCTTCCGCGAGGGCCTGCTCGATCGGCGTGACGTCCTCGGGATTGTTGAGCTCGCGAAGCGCGAACGGAGGCGTCTCGACATCGACGACGGCGACGGGAACGCCTGCGGCGAGGAAACGCAGCTGCTCGAGTCCTTCGAGCGTCTCGAGCTCGGTGACGGGTGTTGCGGCGTAGCGCTCCAGCGCTTCCGGCCGGTACGCGTAGATACCGACGTGCAGCCGGACGGGCGACATGGGGCCGTCGAGCGCGTGCGGGGGCAAATGCGGGATCAGCCGCTTCGAGAAGTAGAGGGCGCGACCCTGCTCGTCGGTGACGACGGTCGTCCCGCCGACGCGCCCGGCCGCTTCTTCGGCCTCGAGCACGCGTACTTCGTCGCTCCTCAGGCGCATCGCGGGGGTCGCGACGAGCGCATCGCGGTCCTGCTCCATCCGCGCGATCAGCGCCTCGACGAAGCCCGGCGGCGTGAGCAGCGCGTCGCCCTGGAAGTTGATGACCAGGTCAGGCTCGTGAAGCTGCGCGAGCGCTTCGGCGCAGCGCTCGGTGCCGTTGCGGCACTCGGGTGAGGTCATGATCACGCCCACCTGGGCCGGCGCACAGGCATTGGCGATGCGCTCGTCGTCGGTCACGACGAACACGCCCGAGATTCCCGGCACCCGCCGCGCCGCCTCGACGCTGCGCTGGATCAGCGGCTTCGCCGCGCCGCTTGCGCCCTTCAATTCGACCAGCGGCTTCCCCGGATAGCGCGTCGACGCGAAGCGCGCCGGGATCAGGATGACGCTGTTCATCGAACGGGCGGGCAGTCGTGGATGTGGAGAACGCCTACCGGCCGCTTGCCGGTGCCGTCGTCCTCGACGACGAACAGTGCGGTGATCCGGTGCTCTTCAAACAGCGTCAGCGCGTCGTCAATGAGCGCATCGGCGGCGATCGTCTTCGGATCGCGGGTCATGAACTCGGCTGCTTTATGGTCGAGCCCGCGCTCGATATGGCGCCTGAGGTCCCCATCGGTGATCGCGCCGACGAGATAGCCGGTATCGTCGATGACCCCGACGATGCCGAGCCGCTTGGCCGACATCTCCACCACAGTTTCGTGCATCGAGGCGTTCTCTCGAGTCAGGGGGAGCCCGTCGCCCGAATGCATGACCCGGCTGACCGGCTTCAGACGTGCGCCCAATGCGCCGCCGGGATGAAGCCGGCCGAAGTCGCTGCGGGTGAAGCCCTTCTGGCGCATTACCGTCATCGCAAGCGCATCCCCGAGCGCCAGCGTCATCGTGGTGGAGGTCGTCGGCGCGACCGATTCCGGTCCGACCTCGGGCCAGTGCGGGAGGACCAGCACCGCGGATGCAGCGTCAGCAAGCATCGATGATCCAGCGCCGGTGATGGCGATGATCGGAATCCCCACGTGCTGGAAGTGATCGATCACCGCCTCGAGCTCCGCGGTTTCGCCGCTCTGCGAAACCAGGATGGCGACGTCGCCGGCGCTCGCCATGCCGAGATCGCCGTGGATCGCTTCCGCCAGGTGAAGGAAGGTGGCCGTGGTGCCTGTGGAGGCGAAGGTCGCGGCGATCTTGCGCGCGACATGGCCCGATTTGCCCAACCCGCTGACGATCAGCTTGCCTTTACAGTCGAGGATCAGCCGCACCGCCTCCTCGAACGGCCCGTCGAGCGCGTCCGCCAACGCGTCGAGCGCGCGCGCCTCGTCGTGCAGGATCTCGCGTCCGAACTGCAGCACATCCGATGCCATGCAGCGGCACTAGCTGTGGTGCACTGCGGTGTGAAGCTTGACGCCCGCGCAAGTCGCTGCGAGCGCAGCCTCGGAGGAGAGTGGGCGTGGCGAGAAAGCTGACCAGGTTCATCCTGATCGCGCTGGTATTGGGCATCATCGTTGGTTGGCTGACCAACTACGCGATCGACGACGGCACGCCTGCGTCGGCCGAGCGGCTGAAGTCGATTGCCGACTATCTCAGCATCGTCACGGCTTTGTTCCTGCGGCTGATCAAGATGATCATTGCGCCGCTGGTCTTTTCGACGCTGGTCGCGGGAATCGCGCACATGGGCGACGTCGCCGCGCTCGGCCGGATCGGAATCCGCTCGCTGGGCTGGTTCATTCTTGCGAGCCTCGTTTCGCTGACGCTGGGCCTGATCCTTGTGCACCTGCTGCAGCCCGGCGTCGGGCTCAATCTCCCGATCCCTCCGGCGAGCGCATCGAGCGGCGTTGCGACCGCGGCGTTCAACCTCAAGGACTTCGTCACCCATCTCGTCCCCGCGTCGATTTTCGACGCGATGAGCACCAACGACATCCTCCCGATCGTGATCTTCTCCATCTTCTTCGGCGTCGCGCTGACCGCGATCGGCGAGGCGGGAGCGCCCGTGGTCCGCGGCGTCGAGAGTCTCGTCAAGGTGATGCTCCAGGTCACCGATTACGTGATGCGCTTCGCGCCGCTGGCGGTGTTCACCGCGGTCGCGAGCGCGATCGCCGAACGCGGGCCGCAGATCATCGCCACCTTCGGCAAGTTCGTCGGCAGCTTCTATCTCGGCCTGATCGTGCTCTGGGCGGTACTGATCGGCGTGTGCTTCGCGATCGTCGGCCCGCGAACTCGCCACCTCGTCCGTTACATTCGCGATCCGGTCGTGCTCGCCTTCTCGACCGCTTCGAGCGAGGCGGCCTATCCGCGGACGCTCGAGGCGCTCGACCGGTTCGGCGTCCCGCCGCGGATCGCGAGCTTCGTCCTGCCGCTCGGCTATTCGTTCAACCTCGACGGCTCGATGATGTACATGACCTACGCGTCGATTTTCATCGCGCAGGCCTATGGATTGCACCTGACCCTCGGCCAGCAGGTCACGATGCTGCTGGTGATGATGGTCACGTCGAAGGGGATGGCCGGAGTCCCGCGCGCGAGCCTGGTGGTGATCGCCGCGACGTTCCCGATGTTCGGAATTCCCGAAGCCGGGCTCTTGCTTGTCCTCGCGGTCGATCACTTCCTCGACATGGGCCGTTCGGCAACCAACGTCGTCGGCAACGCGGTCGCGTCGAGCGTCGTCGCGCGGTGGGAAGGCACGCTGGATCCCAGGGAGCCGGTCGATATCGAGCCTCCGCATGCGCCGGCTCACGCCCACACCAGCACCGCTCATCCTGAGTAGCCATTGAGCCTGTCGAAATGGCGTATCGAAGGACCGTCCTTCGGTACGGGCCTTCGAGTTCGCTCAGTCCCTACTCAGGATGAGCGGCATCGACTCACTCTATCCGAACGGCTCGTCGACGCTCGGCGGCGGCTGGGTGAAGAACTCGGGGCCGGATTCGGTCATGTGCCAGCAGTCCTCGAGGCGGATTCCGAACTTGCCCGGAATGTAGATTCCCGGCTCGTCCGAGAAGCACATGCCCGGCTCGAGCGGGGTCATGTCGCCGTGGACGAGATAGGCGGGCTCGTGCCCGTCCATGCCGATGCCGTGGCCGGTCCGGTGCGAGAGGCCGGGAAGCTTGTAGCCGGGCCCGTAGCCCCAGCTCGTGTACGCAGCGCGCACGGCGTCGTCGACGCTTCCCGCCGGAGCGCCGATCTTCGCCGCGCGGATGGCGATCTGCTGGCCTTCATGGACCTGGTTCCAGACCTTGCGCTGCTCGGGCGTCGGCTCGCCGAACACGAAGGTACGCGAAATGTCCGACTGATAGCCGTGGACCGTGCAGCCGCAGTCGAACAGCACAATGCTCCCGCGCCTGGTGATCTGTGGCTTTTTCGAGCCGTGGGGAAGCGCCGCCGCTTCGTCGATCAGCACCAGCGAGAATTCGGGATTTCCGCCGAGTGCCGACGTCGCGGCATCGATCGCCGCACCATAGTCGGCGGGAGTCATGCCGGCTTTCGCGTTTTCTCCAGCGTGCCGCATCGCCCGAATGGTGATGTCGTTCGCCGCCTGCATCAGCGCGAGCTCGGCGGGCGACTTGATCAGCCTCAGCGCCCGCACGACGGGGTTGGCGCTCACCGCCTTCATTCCCGGCAGCTGCTGCTGGAGCCGGTCGACGATGAAATAGCGGTCGGTCTCCTCGAAGGCGACGGGCTCCGAAGCGACCCCGCGCTCCCGGAGGAAGCCGGCGACCAGCTTCAGCGGGTCCTCATCCTCGTTCCATGTGCGGATTTCGGCGGGGATCGCCAGCGTCTCCTTGACCGACGGGCTCTCGAAGAACGGCGTGACGATGATCGGGTCGCCCTGCGCGGGGATCACCGCCGCGGTCAGGCGCTCGGAGCGGTGCCATTCTACGCCGGTCAAATAATCGAGGCTCGAGCCCGACTCGACGATCACCGAGCCGATGCTGTTGCGCTGCATCAGCGTGCGCGCTTTCGCGATGCGCTCGAGCCGCTCGGCCTGCGAGATCGGTGGCGGGAGCGGCACGGGCTTCATCGAATCTGCGGATGCCGCCATGGCCCTGCTCCACGGAGCGGCCGCCGCGGCGGCGGAAACGGCGCTGCCGGCCAGGAAAGTTCGACGCTCGATCATCTGCCCCCCATGCTTTGCCGGGCATTATTGCACGGAGAATTCGATCGCGCCGCACTCAATTTTCCGGTTCGCGTCCTTCGAGACGTCTTCGGCAAGCTCAGCCGCTCCTCAGGATGAGCGAGAAGTCAAACGAACTCTCACTCCGCTCGTCCTCAGCAGGGACTGAGTGAGGCCGAAGTCCGCATCGAAATCCCGTCTCGAAGGACCAGGTCTCACTCGGCCGCGATGTTGCCGTCGTCCTCGGGACCCGCGCCGACCATCAGCGCCTCGCCGACTTCCTCGGTCCGGCCGCGGATCGCGTTTTCGATGCGCTGCGCAACGTCGGGATTTTCCTTGAGATAGACTTTGGCGTTCTCGCGCCCCTGGCCGATCCGCACGCTGTCGTAGCTGAACCAGGCGCCCGACTTCTCGATCAGCCCGGCCTTGACGCCGAGGTCGAGAATTTCGCCGACTTTGGACACGCCTTCGCCGTACATGATGTCGAACTCGACCTGCTTGAACGGCGGCGCGACCTTGTTCTTGACGACCTTGACCCGGGTCGCATTGCCGACGATTTCGTCGCGGTCCTTGATCTGCCCGGTGCGGCGGATGTCGAGCCGGACCGAGGCGTAGAACTTCAAAGCATTGCCGCCGGTCGTCGTCTCGGGGTTGCCGTACATCACGCCGATCTTCATCCGCACCTGGTTGATGAAGATGACGGTGCAACGCGAGCGGCTGATCGATCCGGTCAGCTTGCGCAGCGCCTGGCTCATCAGCCGCGCCTGGAGCCCGACGTGGCTGTCGCCCATCTCGCCTTCGATCTCGGCCCGCGGCACCAGCGCCGCGACCGAGTCGACCACCAGCACGTCGACCGCGTTCGAGCGGACGAGCGTGTCGACGATTTCGAGCGCCTGCTCGCCCGTGTCGGGCTGCGATACGATCAGCTCGTCGATGTCGACTCCGAGCTTCTTGGCATAGCCCGGGTCGAGCGCGTGCTCGGCGTCGACGAACGCGGCGGTGCCGCCGGTCTTCTGCGCTTCGGCGATCGCGTGCAGCGCAAGAGTCGTCTTGCCCGAGCTTTCCGGCCCGTAAATCTCGATCACCCGGCCGCGCGGGAAGCCACCGACGCCGAGCGCAATGTCCAGTCCCAGGCTGCCGGTCGACACCGTGTCGATCTCGATCTTCTCGCGGCTGCCCAGCTTCATCGCCGAGCCCTTGCCGAACGCGCGGTCGATCTGTGCGAGCGCCGCTTCGAGGGCCTTCTGACGATCCATGCCTGACCATTCCAATCCGCTACCGATGACCTTCAACTGCGCTGCCATGTCCCCTGCCTCCGTTCAAGACCAGATCGGCGGCCGAGTTCCGCCTGTGGAGGAGCGTTCGTATCCTATTTGTTCTTTAGGAACAAGAGGAGAACAGTAAGGTGATTCTTCACAGCGGCGGTGGCGAATCCGACACTTTCCGCGCGCGAACGGGGGGTTGTCGGAAGTGTCGGAATCCGTTGGCCCGGCTGGGCGCTCACCGGGTGAAGTTTCGTGCGGCGATGAGTTTGTGCCTCCAAGAAGAAAGGAGGCCGGGCAGTTATCTCATGTCGGGGGCTGTAGGACAGCACGAAATGCCGAGCCCAAGCGGACGAATGCGCAGCAATCGGTAGCTTGGGCATAGAGACATTGGGTGCCCCGCGGCCCGATGCCTCAGTCGAGCGAGCCCGTCCGACGTCACGGGATTTACTCCCGTGACATCTTGCCTTTCTGGCTACTTGGCGCACAAAGTTGGATTGTGCCGAGTAGCGGGGAGGCTTCCGAATGGCGCTAATCCAGTGTGAGGACTGCGGACGCGACGTATCTGATCGGGCACCCGCATGCCCAAGTTGTGGTGCTCCGATTGCGACGCAAGGAGACAAGGATGCTCCTGAGGAGGTGACTGTAGATGACGGCTGCTTTTTAGGTACGAAGGCTTCGATCGTACGACTAGCAGTCAAAGCTATTCAAGCGTGCAATTACAAGGTAGATGCGGCTGACGAAGCATCGGGGCTGGTGTCTTTCACGACCGGCATGACGATGGGGTCGTGGAGCGGCGTGTCTGGTTCAATCTATTTCGAAGAGGTCGGCCCTTACCGCTATCAAGCCTCGGGAAACGCCAAACAGAACGTGAAGGGCGGACAATTGGTGGCGCTGGACTTATTTGGCGAAGCAAAGGGCAAGGTGCGCAAGATCGTTGAGCAGATGCAATACATGGCCGGCTATCGAACGAGGAGCTACTAATTCCAAAGTCCCTCAAGTCTGAACTACATCACTGGTGGCCGCGCACGCTGGCTGAGCACTGGCGGGACGAAGAAGGCATGGTCTCGATGATTCGGCGAGACGGCCAAGTACGACGTGCTCCGCCAGGCGCTTTCGGCGCCGTCACGAACGCTCATCACGTCAAACTGGGCGGACCGTTCGACTCGACGTTCGAACCCATGTTCAACACGGCCGATGCCCAGATGAGCTCGTTGATAGATTGGATTCTTACGCTGGACACAGCGACAGGAGCTTCAGAGCAGCCCAGGCACGAGCGCATCCGTGCTCAAGAGCTACCGGCGGAACAGAACAGCCAGCTCGCCGCAGCCGTTTCCTCTCTGATCGCGCGCAGCCCTCGCACGCGTGCGTCGATTAGGGCCACTACCACCCATTGGCGACAGCAGATGGGCGTTGTGCCGGCGGAAGCCCGCGAGCCCTTGATCGCAATGAATCAACGCGGGCTATATGATGCATATTACCGAATGACTGAGAGGAGCGGTCGTTGGGCTGTTCTGTTCAGCGATGCTTACGAGTTCATTTTTGGTGATGGCTTCCTTCACGATTTTCCGGCCTCAACTGACGGCCTATGTGCTCCAAGGAGGGCGATTGTACCACTCACTCCCACGATTGGGATCGTGTACGCTTATCCGAGAAGCTATCCTACTGAGCCCCGCCTAGTGACACTGAGGCTCGAACCAGCTGAAGTCCAGTTCTTCAACGAGGCGTTGCAAGGGTATGCCAACGAGTTTCTGTTTTATCGATTTCAGCAGCCCAAGCTCATAAGCTCGTTCACCGACGGCGGCCATCGCGAATTCCCGTATCATCGTCACGAATGGCTCGAAGAATTTCTGGATGATGTTTCGCAGTACAACTTGTGGGGACCGGGCGGCACGCCCGGACGATGCGAAAGCCAGTTTCTGAGGAGCTTTCATGAGAGCACACGGTTCGAAGCGATGCTGAAGCAAGCGAAAGAAAAACACTCGACCAACGCTTAGCAGGCCGCACCGGAAATAGATCCGGTCACGGTAGTAAATCCCGTGACCGCGTCGGACGGGTTCGCTCCACTTTAGGCCGAACGCCCCGCCGGCCGGGCATTCGCGCTCTCTTCGACATAAGCTCACGTTTGCTGGCGTAAACGCTCCCTTATGCTCGGGCGCTCACGCAGGCGTCACATCCCCCGCGCCGGTGCCAGCGTCATCGCCGGGCTCCGGCCGCTTGTCGAACACCTCGTCGATGAGGCCGAACGCCTTCGCTTCGTCGGATTCGAGGAACTTGTCGCGGTCCATGGCCTTCTCGATCTCGGCGAGCGGCTGGCCGGTGTACTTGGCGTAGAGCTCGTTGAGGCGCTGGCGCATGCGCAGGATTTCCCGGGCCTGGATCTCGATGTCGGCGGCCATGCCCTGGGCGCCGCCGGACGGCTGGTGGATCATGATCCGGCTGTTGGTGAGCGCGACGCGCATCCCCGGCTCGCCCGCGGCGAGAAGGAAGCTGCCCATCGACGCCGCCTGGCCGATGCACACGGTGCTGACCTTCGGGCGGATGTACTGCATCGTGTCGTGGATCGCGAGGCCGGCCGTCACCACGCCGCCCGGCGAGTTGATGTACATGAAGATGTCCTTCTTCGGGTTCTCGGACTCGAGGAAGAGCAGCTGGGCGGTGATGAGCGAGGCCATGTGGTCCTCGATCGCTCCCGTGATGAACACGATCCGCTCGCGCAGCAGCCGGGAATAGATGTCGAAGCTGCGCTCGCCCCGGTTGGATTGCTCGATGACGATGGGGACGAGCTGCGAGATGATGTCCTGGTGATCGATCACGGGAAAGGGAATCCTCTTTTGTGGTGTCGGCCTACATCGGCGTGAAACCGCGAAGGTTCAAGCGCGCGGACAAAAGGAAGGGGCGGCCCGGTTGCCCTCGGACCGCCCCAACCCTCCTCGTTCCCCGAGGATCAGTATTTCACGCCGATACGCGCGTAATAGTAACGGCCCGGCGTGTCGTAGGTCGTCGGGTCCATGAAGTTCGTGTCGCAAGCGACGCAACCCGGCGTACTGACGTTGAACAGGTTGTTCACGCCGACCGCGAGCTGGATGTCGTGGAGGATGAAGTTGAACTTCGGCGACCAGCGCAACTGCGCGTCGGTGTAGAAAGTCGCCTTCAGCGGGCTCTCGTTGTTCTGCAATTCCCGGACCCGTGAGATGTAGCGGCCGGTGAGCGTCGCACCGAAGCCGAAGCCGTCCCAATCGATCGAGCCGATCGACTTCCACCTGGGATACGCCTGGCTCGGGCTATCCGTCTCCTGACCCGCACGCTTCTCTACTTGCGAGCCGGACGAGGACGGCGTGATCACATCGAATTTCTGCAAGAAGGTGTTGTTCCACGTCAGGCCGATAGTGCCCATCCTGGGAAGCGGCCGGCGATAGGCGAGGTTGAGATCGATGCCCGAGGTGCGGATTGCGGCAATGTTCTGCAGGATCGCGTCGATCCGCGTGACGTTGCCGGTGCCCACCGATCGGCTGACGCTGCCACAGGACAGCGGATCGTTCTGGTAAACGCAGCGGTAGAGCGTCGTGGCGCCCGAAACGGCCTGAATCGCGCCTTTGATCTTGATGTTGTACCAGTTCATCTCCGCCGTGAAGCCGGGGATCGGGTTGACAACGCCGCCGATCACCACGCTCGTCGAGAGCTCGGGCTTCAGCCGCGGATTGCCGCTGGTAATGACAGAAAGCTGGTCTCTCGGTGCCGTTTGCGCGCCGGCTGCCGGGACACCCTGCGCAAGGCAGTTCGCATGGACCGTCGCGTCGTTCGTGAAATTACGCGCCTGCGCGCTCTGGACCGAGCAAGGGTCGTCAATTGCTGAATCGAACCGCGACGGACCTCCTGCCAATTCGCCGATCGACGGTGCGCGGAAACCCTCGGCCCAGGACGCCCGGAACCGGACCGCCTGGACCGGCTTCCAGTTCATCTCGGCCTTGAAGGTGGTGTGCGCGAACGTCTGACTCGGCGTCGTGACCGCCGTGCTGGTCAGCGGGTCCGTGGTCGTAATCGGATCCGTCTTGTAGTGCGAATAGCGGCCCGAAAGGTCGAGCTCCAACAACTCCGCGCCAGGACGATCCTTGGCGAAGGGGAAATTGGCCTCGCCATAGAATTCGGCAACCTTGTAGCCGCCC
>JAICXF010000029.1 GCA_025981625.1 Sphingomonas sp.
GAACGCTTCGCCGCCACCCGCCTGCTTCTCGCCGTTAACCGGTGAACTCCTTGTAATCTAACGAACCCTCGAACTTCCGGGGCGTTTCGCGTGTGAGGTTCTTGGGGAAATGCAGAGGAGGTTAGCATGTACGGCAGAGTGATCCTGTGCGCGCTCGCAAGCGCGGCGATGATTTCGACGGCGGCCGTTGCCCAGCACGGCGGCGGCGGCGGTGGAGGCGGCGGTCATGGCGGTGCTCCCGGCGGCGTAGGCGGAATGGGCAATGCAGGTGGAATGGGCGGGCCGGGTGGCTTCGGTCACGATGGCATGGGCGGCATGGGCGGCATGGGCTCGTCGATGAGCAGCGAAGGGCGGCTGAACAGCCAGGGGCTGGAGCACGCTTCACCCACTGGAATCGAGCATGCCAATTCGAACAGCGTGCTCTCGGGCTCGAGTAACACCAATACTTCGGGCAACCTCGACCGGATGTTCCCGGGGACCCGCACGACCACGACAATCTCGGCGGGCACGCTCGCCGGCCTGACCACGGGCATGACCTTGATGTCCAACGGCACGGCGGTCGGAACCGTCCAGCAGATCCGAACCTCCGGAAACGGCTCGGTCGCGGTGGTGATCGTCAAGGGCACCAACGGCGGGCTCTTCGCGGTCCCGGCAAGCAAGCTGATGCTGAGTGGCGGAATCCTCTCCACCACGGCCAGGTTCGCCGGCATCAACTCGTCCACCAACATGATGTCCAGCAACCAGGGGCGGATCAATAGCCAGGGCCTCTTCCATGCGTCGCCGACCGGGATCGCACATGCCAACTCGCATAGCGTGCTCGCCGGGCGTGCCGTGGTGAGCGGGACGCTTGCCGGCCTGACCACCGGCGAGACCGTGAACACCAGCAGCGGGACGACGCTCGGGAAGGTCAGCCAGATCATCACCGGCGCCGACGGTTCAGTGCGGCTGGTGCTGGTCACCTCCTCGACCGGCCGCGTCCTGCGCCTTTCGCCCTCCACGCTCAGCGTCTCGGGCGGCGTGGTGACCACGACTCAGGCGATGGCCAGCCGCTAACGCATTGATGAAGGGCTCAGCCCGCAAACCCGGCGGCTGAGCCCCTCGTCGACGATTCAGATCGCCTTGGAGCTGCGGCGCGAAGGCGACACGAAAATGTCCTCGATCGGCGCACCGAACAGCTCGGCGATGCGGAACGCGAGCGGCAGCGACGGGTCATACTTTCCAGTCTCGATCGCATTGACGCTCTGGCGCGAGACCTCGATCCGCTCGGCGAGGTCCTGCTGGCTCCAGCTGCGTGCGGCGCGCAGCACGCGAAGCTGATTTTCCATCAGCAATGCGCCTCGGCGCCGAGCGTCACGCGGTTGATGCAGGCGCCAAGGCCAAGGCCGCCGAACCACGCCACCGCGATGTAATAACCGTCGATGTGAGAGATGAGGCCGAAGCTTTCGAGGAAGCCCCAGATGGTCGCCGCGCTGAGTGCGAAGCCGCTTGCCCACAGCGTCTGGCGGACCATCAGCATGCGGACATATTCGTCCTGCTCCTCGACCAGGTAGCGGCCGATCGCGCCGAAGATGCCGATGATCGGAAGCGCCGGCAGCAATGCCGCCAGATAGGCGACGGGACCGTGGAGCAGCTGGTGCTTGAACCCGTAGACCGCGGCCAGCAGGAAAATGGCGTAGAGCAGGCTGAGCCCGATGGCGCGGCGATTGTAGCGCTTCCAGGCAGATGTGCGAACCATGTCAAGCGTCCCTTTCAGTTGGTAAAGGTAGCTTTACGTCCATCCCAGGCAGCTTGTCAAGCAAGCTTTACGTC
Source organism: Sphingomonas sp. (assembly GCA_025981625.1). The sequence goes on from JAICXF010000029.1 coordinate 1,810, forward strand.
AAGTTGCGGCGGTCGCTCGGTTGAGGCGAAGAGGCCGCGTCGCTACATGGCATGCCGATGACCAAGATGTTCAAGATCGCGCTGCCCGACGGGTCGGTGAAGGAAATTCCGGAGGGCTCGACCCCGGCCGATGTCGCGGCCGCGATCGGGCCCGGCCTCGCCAAGGCGGCGCTGGCGGCGAAGATCGACGGCGAGGTGCGCGACATCATGCGCCCGTTCGAGGGCGATTCGCGGCTCGCGCTGATCACCTCGCGCGACGAGAAGGACGCGCTCGAGCTGGTGCGCCACGATTTCGCGCACGTCCTCGCCGAGGCGGTGCAGAACCTCTATCCGGGGACGCAGATCACCTTTGGTCCGGCGACCGACGACGGCTTTTATTATGATTTCGCGCCGGCGCCGGGACGCGGCCCGTTCACCGAGGAGGAGCTGCCGGGGATCGAGGCCGAGATGCGGCGGATCATCGGCCGCGACGAGCCGCTGGTGCGCGAAGTGTGGACGCGCGAAGACGTTCGCGCCTTCTTCGAACGCAGTGGTGAGAGCTTCAAGGCCGAATGGGTGATGGAGCTTCCCGAAGGCGAGCCGATCACCATGTACCGGTCCGGTCGTGGCGAAGACGCCTGGATGGACCTTTGCCGCGGCCCCCATCTCGCCTCGACCGGCAAGCTCGACCCCAATGCGTTCAAGCTGACCCGCGTGTCCGGCGCCTATTGGCGCGGCGATCCCAGGAACCCGATGCTGAGCCGCATCTACGGGACCGCGTGGCTCAACAAGAAGCAGCTCGACGCGTACCTCGTCCGGCTCGAGGAAGCGGCCAAGCGCGACCATCGCAAGATCGGGCAGGAGATGGACCTGTTCCACCTCCAGGCCGAGGCGCACGGAAGCGTCTTCTGGCATCCCAACGGCTACATCATCTGGCGCGAGCTCGAGGGCTACATGCGGCGCCGCATCGACGCGGCCGGCTATCAGGAAATCAAGACTCCGCAGCTGATGGACGCGCGCCAGTGGGAGAAGAGCGGCCACTGGGGCAAGTATCGCGAGAACATGTTCGTCGTGCCCGACGAGATCCCGGGCACCGACGAGAATGCGCCGATCCTCTCCGGCGGGGCCGACCTCATGGCCTTGAAGCCGATGAACTGCCCCGGCCACGTGCTGGTCTTCAAGCAGGGGATCACCAGCTACAAGGAGCTGCCGATCCGCTTCTACGAGAACGGCAGCTGCCACCGCAACGAGCCGCACGGCGCGCTTCATGGCCTGATGCGCGTTCGGCAGTTCACTCAGGACGACGCCCACATCTTCTGCCGCGAGGATCAGCTGGTGGAGGAGGCGCGCGCCTTCTGCGAGCTCGCGGACCGGGTCTACAAGGATTTCGGCTTCAGTTACGCGATCAAGCTCGCTCTTCGCCCGGACAACCGGTTCGGCAGCGACGAGGACTGGGACAAGGCCGAAGAGGAGCTTCGCGAGGCTGTCATAGCCGCCGGAATGGCGACTGAGGAATTCGGCTGGGAGGAGCTGCCGGGCGAAGGAGCCTTCTACGCGCCCAAGCTCGAATGGCACCTCAAGGATGCGATCGGCCGAACCTGGCAGGTCGGCACGCTTCAGTCGGACCGTGTCCTGCCCGAACGGCTCGATGCGACCTATGTCGGCGAGGACGGGCAGAAGCATCGGCCAATCATGTTCCACCGCGCGATCTTCGGTTCGTACGAGCGGTTCATCGGCATCCTGATCGAACATTATGCCGGCAAGTTCCCGCTGTGGCTGGCGCCGGTGCAGGCGGTGGTCGCGACGATCGTCTCGGATGCCGACGCATACGCACTCGACGTCGCGGAGAAGCTCGCCGCCGCCGGCATTCGCGTCGAAACCGATCTCCGCAACGAAAAGATCAACTACAAGGTGCGCGAGCACAGCCTCGCCAAGGTGCCGCTGCTGCTGGTCGTCGGCAAGCGCGAGGCCGAGCAAGGGACCGTCGCGGTGCGGCGGCTCGGCAGCGAAGAGCATCAGAAGATGATGTCGATCGATGAGGTTCTTGCGATGATCAGTGCCGAAGCGGTTGCGCCCGATCTAAGAACGTAGCGATCCACGCGCCCGATGCCGCGGCTGACGAGTCTGGGCCACAGGTCGCGGCAAAAATGACTCACATTTCTTCACGTGCACTTTTCATCCGCCGCGCAAGTGCCTAATTCGCCACTGTTCAATCAACGACAACGGAGTTTTCGCTATACCACCGCCCTATCCGCGCCGAGGGATGGCGCCGCCGCCAGCGATGAGCGGCCCCCGCTTCAACGAATTCATCCAGTCCCAGAAGGTCCGGGTGATCGACGAAAACGGTGAAAACCTGGGCGTGATGTATACGCGGGAAGCATTCGAGCAGGCGCAGAGCGTCGGACTCGACCTGGTCGAGATTTCTCCCAACTCCGATCCGCCGGTCGCCAAGTTCCTCGACATCGGCCGCTACAAGTATGAGGTCCAGAAGAAGGCCAACGAGCAGCGCAAGAAGCAGAAGACGCAGGAGATCAAGGAGATCAAGATGCGTCCGAACATCGACGACCATGACTATGACACCAAGATGAAGAAGGTCGTCGAGTTCCTCGAGGAAGGCGACAAGGTGAAGGTCACCATGCGTTTCCGCGGCCGCGAGATGGCCCATGGCGAGCTTGGCATGGCGGTGCTCCGCCGCGTCCAGGAGCAGACCGCCGAGATGGCGAAGATCGAAGCGCATCCGCGCATGGAAGGCCGCCAGATGCTGATGGTGCTCGCGCCGAAATAAGCGATGGGCACGTGGGACAAGTCGATCGAATGTCCTCGCTGCGCGGCCAGCATGGAAGCGGGCTTCATCGTCGACGAGACCTACGGCAGGAAACTCGTTCCCAAGTGGATCGCGGGTGAGCCCCGGATGACCTGGTGGATGGGCCTGAGGCTCCCCAGGAGCGAGCAGATCGAGGTTGCCACGTATCGCTGCCGCCGGTGCGGCTATCTCGAAAGCTACGCCTGAGGCGGAGCCCCTTACTTACATCCGTGTTGCCAAATTGCAGCAGCAGTAGGGCAATGTTGCCGGCCGAATGCGGCACCGCTTCCCTTTGAGCGGCAATCGGGTTTAGCCTCCCCTCCGGCCGGGCGCACCGTCGCCCGAAGGGGAGAGAAAAAGATGATCGGCAAGTCAGCCTGGCTTGTGTCGGCGGGATTGTTCGTCCTGGCGGCTCCGGCGTTTGCACAAGACGCAACTCCAAGCGGCGACAAGCAGACGGCGCAGCCGACTTCCGGAACGGCCGGGGCCGCGGCAGTTCAGAATCAGGCGCTCGAGCAGCAGCCGGTCGACACGAACGATATCGTCATTACCGCGACGCGCCGTAACCAGGCGCTGTCCGACGTGCCGATGGCGGTCAGCGCGGTGACTGCGCAGACCCTGCGCTACACCGGAGCCAATGACATCCGTCAGCTCAACCAGGTTGCGCCGTCGCTGCTGGTGTCCTCGACCTCGTCGGAATCGGGCGCGGCCGTGGCCCGCATTCGCGGCATCGGAACGGTCGGCGACAATCCGGGGCTCGAAGGGTCTGTCGGCGTGTTCATCGACGGGGTCTATCGCGCGCGCACCGGCATGGCGCTGACCGAGCTCGGGCCGCTCGATCGCATCGAGGTTCTGCGCGGGCCCCAGGGTACGCTATTCGGCCGTAACACCTCGGCGGGTTTGATCTCGATCATCACCGCCAAGCCGCGGTTCACGCCGGAAATCGACGCCCAGGTCGATGTCGGCAACTACAATGAGCGGCGGTTCGAAGGCAGCGTGACGGGTCCGGTGAGTGACACGGTCGCGCTTCGGCTCGACGGTGTCTACCTCAAGCGCGACGGCTTCATCACCGACGTGATCTCCGGCCGGCGTGTAAACGACCGCAATCGGTGGATGGTTCGCGGGCAGATGCTCTATCAACCGAGCAGCGATTTTTCGTTCCGCCTTATCGGCGACTATTCGCATCAGAACGAGGAATGCTGCGCCGCTCCTTACCTGCCGACGCAGGACGTCGTGGCGAACGGTTCGGGCGGGGTCGTCAGCGCTCCCTCGACGATCGCCTTTATCGAGCGGGGACTTGGCGGAATCATCGAGGATGACACGTTCGCCAGGAAAACCTCGATCACCCCGGGCCGCGATTTCGCCAGCCGGGTCAACGACGGCGGAGTCTCGGGCGAAGCCAATTACGACATGGGCTGGGCCCACCTGACCTCGATCACCGCCTACCGCTACAACAAGAACACGCACGGTCAGGATCCGGACTTCAACAATCTCGACCTGCTCTACCGCGCGGACGATGGCGGATCGTACAACCGGTTCACCACGCTGTCGCAGGAGCTTCGGCTCCAGGGCACGGCCTTCAACCACCATCTGGACTGGCTGGTGGGGGGTTATTTCTCGCACGAGAAGCTGAGGCTGGTCGACGATCTCGCCTACGGTTCAGACTACAGCCGCTTTTCCAACTGCATCGTGGCGGCGAGCTTCGCTGCTTCGGCGGCAAGCATCCTTTCGCCCACCTCGGCGACTTGCTTCAACCCGCTGGTGGCATCGGGAGTGCGGAGTTTTCTCGAGAATGAATATCTGACCGCACCTGCCGCGGCGAAGGCTGGAATCGCCGGGGAGTTCACGGCACTGAGCGCATTCGCGCAGCTGCCCAAGGACGCATTCGTCCCCTACAATTTCAGCGCGGCACCGTTCGGGCCGAGCGGCTTTACCAATGCCGGGATCTTGTTGGGGCTGCCGCCCACGGCGACGTTGAACGGTGCCAGCCTCAATGATCACTGGAACCAGACCAGCGACAACTGGGCGTTGTTCACGCATAACATCGTGTCGTTCACCGATCAGCTGAAGCTGACCGTAGGCGCTCGCTTCACCCACGAACAGAAGCGGCTCGTCGGCAATCTTTCCGACAACAACAGGCTCTGCACGGCGATCTCCAGCTCACCGTTCGTCGAGCTCGCTCAGCTGCCGTGCGTTATTGCCAGCGCGCCGGGCGGAACGTTCGACATTGCCGGCAAGCGCACGGAGAACAAGGTCTCCGGCACCGTCGTCCTGAGCTATAAGCCGACCGACCGACTGCTGATTTATGCAAGCTACTCGCGCGGTTACAAGGCGGGCGGGTTCAATCTCGACCGTTCGGCGCTGACCAGGGCGACGGCGACGCCTGGCACTCCCCCGCTGTCCGGCTTTGGTGCCATCTGCGCGACCTCTACCCAACCGAACTGCCAAGGCCTCATCGCCTCCGAGGCGGACCTCGAGTTCAAGCCCGAGACCAACGATGCGTTCGAGATCGGCGCGAAATATCACGGCCGCGGCATCGACTTCAACGTGGCGGTATTCCGTCAGCTGTTCAGCAACTTCCAGCTGAATACGTTCAATGGCCTCAACTTCATCGTCGAGAACCTCAACAGCTGCAGCCAAAATCTGAATGGCGCCGACATGGACAACGACCCGCGCACGGGTGCGTGCACCGGCGGCACCGGCGCCGGCGTGATCGATACCGGCTTCGAGCTCGAAGCGTTCACGCATCCGCTGGCCGACTTGTCGGTCAACGGCGGCCTTACCTATTCCGACGCGCGCTATCGGCATAACCTCGTCGGCGCGGATGGGACGCCGTTGTCCAACGCGCTCTTCCAGCTGCCTGGACGGCAGATCTCAAACGCGCCGAAATGGACAATCACCGCCTCCGCCGCATGGACGCCACGGATTGGCGAAAGCGGCCTTCGAGGCCTGATTTATGCCGACATGCGACACATGAGCGGCTTCGATACCGGTTCAGACCTGTCCCTCGAGAAAATGCAGGATGCATTCACCGTGTTCAATGCGCGCGTCGGCATCCACGGCGCGGAGGACAGCTGGGGCATCGAACTGTGGGGCCAGAACATCTTCAACAAGAACTATTATCAAGTGGCGTTCGATTCGCCGTTGCAGGGAGTTCCGCCGGGAACGAATACGCGTGCCGTCGAGGCGGGATTCTTCCCGTTCTCCAATCAGCTGTTCAATGCCTTCCTCGGCGAACCGCGGACGTTTGGATTGACGCTGCGTGGGAAGCTCGGCTTCGCCCGTCCGGCCGCGCCGGCCTATGTTCCGCCTCCTCCCCCGCCACCTGCGCCTCCACCGCCCGCGACTCAGACCTGCGCGGACGGGTCGGTGATCCTGGCGACGGCGACCTGTCCGGCACCGCCGCCTCCGCCGCCGCCGGCGCCGGCGCCCGAGCGGGGCTAAACGAACGTCAAACGATGAAGAGAGGCCTTGCCCGAGCGGCGGGGCCTCTTTTCATGCGGCCCTTGCCCTCGCCGGCTCACGGGCCGCTTCGAGCAATGCCGAGCGCAAACGGTCGATCTCTTCCGGATCGAGCTTCTTGCCGTCGGCGGTGGTCAGATAGAAGACGTCCACCGCGCGCTCGCCATAGGTTGCGATATGCGCCGAATGGATGACCAGCCCGCAGCCGTGGATGGCCCCCGCGAGACCAGCGAGCAATGCCGGGCGGTCGCGCGCATTGACCTCCACCACCGTCGTGCGCGTGGAAGCACGCTCGGCGATGGCGACGGACGGGGCGACTTCGAAGGCCGCGCTGCGTCGGTGGTGGTCAGCAGTCGGCAGTGGGGGCGGCGCGTCGCTGACCAGCGCCGCTTGGACCGCGCGTGCGAGACGATTGTGATGCCGCCGGTCCGAATAGGGTTTTCCGCGGCCGTCGAGCACGAGCAGGTTGTCGAGCGCCATTCCGTCGCGCGTCGTGTGGATCCGCGCGTCGATGATCGTCGCGCCAACCGATGCCAGCCCGGCGCAGATCCGATAGAACAATGCTTCGCGATCCGGCGTGAAGACGCTGACCCGGCTCGCGCCGCTATCCGCGTCGTCTTCAACGAGGACGTTCGGGCTTGCCTCGCCGATGTGCGCCTCGGCGTTCGCAACCTGCCGCGCGTTGGCAAGCTGGACCGATTGCGGCTCGGCGATCCAGTAGCTGTCCGGGAGCCTTCGCGCGTGCGCTCTCGCAATTGCCGATTTCCACCCGAGCCGCTCGGCGAGCAGCTGTTGCCGTTCCTCGACGATCTCCGCCCGCCCATGCTGCTTGTGCCCGAGCCGAAGCCGCTCCTCGGCCGCCTCGAACAGCGTGCTCAGAAGCGTTCGCTTCCACTCGTTCCAGACGGCCGGTCCAACCGCCTTGATGTCGACGACCGTGAGAATCAGCAGCAGCCGCAGCCGCTCCGGGCTTTGCACCTGCCTGGCGAAATCCTCGATGGTCTTGGGATCGGCGAGGTCGCGCTTGAACGCGGTGGCCGACATCAGCAGGTGATAGCGCACCAGCCACGAGACGGTCTCCGTCTCGCCCGGATCGAGCCCAAGGCGCGGGCACAGCCGCAGCGCGATCTCGGCGCCGAGCATGCTGTGATCCCCGCGGCGGCCTTTGGCGATGTCGTGCAGAAGGACGGCGACGTAGAGGACGCGGCGCGAAGCGATCTGCTTGAAGATCGCGGTCGAGATCGGATGTTCGGCCTTGAGGTCGCCGCGCTCGATCGCGGCAAGCAGGCCGAGCGCGCGGATTGAATGCTCGTCGACGGTGTAATGATGATACATGTCGAACTGCATCTGCGCGACCACGCGGCCGAAGTCGGGAACGAACCGACCGAACACGCCCGCCTCGTTCATCCACCTGAGCACCAGCTCGGGGTGATTGATGCAGGTCAGCACCTCCATGAACAGTGCATTCGCCCGAGGGTCCGAGCGGACTTTCGCGTCGATCAGCGATGCGTCGCGTGCCGCCGCGCGCATCGCCGTCGGGTGTATCTCGAGCTGCTCGCGGGCGGCCAGAGCGAACAGTTCGAGCAGGCGCACCCGGTCGGCGCGAAAGAAATCGTCCGACGGAATCGAAATCCGCCCGCGCGTCAGCACAAAGCCGCCAAGCCGCTTTGGCCGCCGGCGTATGGTCGGAAGCGCCAGGCGGAAGCTCTTCTTTCCCATCTGCTCATCAAGCTGCGCGAGGAACACCCCGGTCAGATCGCCAACGGTCTTCGCGTTCAGGAAATAGAATTGCATGAACCGCTCGACCGCCGATTTCCCGGGCCGGTCGGCGTATTTCATCACCTCCGCGATCTGCCGCTGGTAGTCGAAGCTGAGGCGTTCTTCGGGTCGCCCGGCGAGCAGGTGCAGATGGCAGCGGACGGCCCAGAAGAAGCGCTCCGCCCGCTCGAATTTGCGGAACTCGGCGGCGGTGAGCAGCCCGGCCTTGACCAGGTCGGCGGGCGTTTCGACCCGATGGATGTATTTGCCGATCCAGTAGAGTGTCTGGAGATCGCGAAGCCCGCCCTTGCCCTCCTTCACATTGGGTTCGACCACATAGCGGCTGTCGCCCATCCGGATGTGCCGTTCGTCGCGTTCGGCGAGCTTGGCCGAGACGAACTCGGCGGCTGTGCCTGCGACCACGTCCTTGCGGAAGCGCCGCGCCGCCATGTCGGACACCTTTTCGTCGCCCCACAGCCAGCGCGCCTCGAGCACCGCGGTCCGGACCGTCATGTCCTTTTTGGCCAAGGCAATGAGCTGCGGGATGGAACGGAGCGAATGGCCGACCTTCAGCTTCAGATCCCACAGCACATGGAGGATCGCCTCCGATAGGCGTTCCTGTTCGGACGTCGGGGCCTTCGCGGTCAGGAACATCAGATCAACGTCGCTGAACGGCGCCATCTCGCCCCGTCCCGTGCCGCCAAGTCCGACGAGCGCGACGCCTTGCGGAGATTGATCGAACAGCCGCTCGACGGCGAAGTCATAAGTGAGCCGGACGAGCTGGTCGTGAAGGTAGGCGGTCGCCTGCGCGGCGGCGCGGCCATTTCCCGGCTGCTCGGCGAGGCGCCTGGCGATCTCCGCCCGGCCATGGTCGAGTGCGGCGCGCAGGATGGCCGTCGCTTCGCCGGTCAGCTTCCTGCCGGGGCGCAGGCTATGAAGATGATCGGCAACCGCTCGCCGGTCGATCACCGCGCGTCGATGGTCGACGTCGGGAATCATCCGTGACGCTCGCCTGCGAGTTTCTTCAGCCGATACAGCGCCTCCAGCGCCTCGCGGGGAGTCAGGCTGTCGGGCTCGATAGCTTCGACAGCATGAAGCAGCGGGTCGGGACGATGCTCGGGCTCGGCTGTGGCGGCGAACAGCGGAAGATCGTCCAGACCCGCCGCGATTCCGCCGGTCGCGTCTCGTCCTGCTTCCAGTTTGGCGAGCACCGACCTCGCGCGCGCCACCACTGCTGGCGGCAGGCCGGCGAGCTTGGCGACTGCAATCCCGTAGCTGCGGTCCGCGGCGCCGCCGGCTACTTCATGGAGGAGGACGAGGTCGCCCTTCCATTCGCGCGCGCGGACATGGTGAAGCGACAGCGAGTCGAGCCGCCCGGCAAGCCGCGTCAGCTCGTGATAATGGGTCGCGAACAGGGTCCGGCACTTCACTTGATCATGCATTGCCTCGACGACCGCCCAGGCGATGGCGAGCCCATCGTAGGTCGACGTCCCGCGCCCGATCTCGTCGAGGATGACGAGGCTGTTGGCGCTGGCCTGGGCTAGGATCGCCGCCGTCTCGACCATCTCGACCATGAACGTCGAGCGGCCGCGGGCGAGATTGTCCGATGCGCCGACGCGGCTGAACAACCGGTCGACGATGCCGATCCTGGCCATGGATGCGGGAACGAAGCTGCCGCTCTGCGCGAGAACGGCGATCAGCGCAGCCTGGCGCAGAAAGGTCGATTTGCCGCCCATGTTGGGACCGGTGATCAGCCACAACCGATCGGCGGGGCCCATCGAAAGGTCGTTCGCCACAAAGCGCTCGCCCGAATCCCTCAGCGCGGCTTCGACCACCGGGTGACGGCCGGCTTCTATCTCGAGGCACGGATGGTCGGTCAGCTGCGGCTGCGCCCATCCCCCTTCCGCCGCTCGAAAGGCATGGCTCGCGGCGACGTCGATGCGCGCGATGGCGTCCGCTGTCGCGGTGATCTTCGGCGCCGCCGCAACGGCCAAAGCGGTCAGCTCCTGAAAGTGCGCGGCTTCGGCCGCCAACGCATGGGCGCCAGCCTCGATGACCCGGCTGGCTTCGTCGTGCAGCTCCGGTGAATTGAAGCGCACGACGCCGGCAAGGGTTTGGCGGTGCGTGAAGCCGCTGTCCGGCGACATCAGCTTGTCCGCGTGTCGGGCGGAGACCTCGACATGGTAGCCGAGCACGGCGTTGTGGCGGATCTTGAGCGAGCTGATCGCGGTCCCGTCGCGATACCTCGCTTCAAGCGCCGCGATCGCCCGCCGGCCGTTCGAGGCGGAGTCGCGCAGGCTGTCGAGCTCTGGGTCGTAGCCCTCGGCAATGTAGCCTCCCTTGGAGGCATCGAGCGGCGGTGAGGCGACGAGGGCGCGCGACAGCTTGTCGATCACAGCTTCGTGCCCCGCGAGCCTGGGCAGAAGGGCGCAGAGCAACGGCGGCTGATCCGATTCGGACTGCAGCTCCTGCTGCAGCACGGATGCCGCCGCGAGGCCGTCGCGCAGGAGTGCCAGGTCGCGAGGGCTACCCCTGGCCGCCGCCAGCCGCGCCAGAGCACGGGCGAAATCGGGCATCGCCTTCAGCGCGACGCGGACGCGCTCGCGCCGGATTGCATCTTCGTGAAGCCAGCCGACGAGCGACAGGCGCTGGTCGATGGCATGGCGATCCGTCAGCGGCGCGGCGACGTCTTCGCACAGCAGCCGGCGTCCGGCCGCGGTCTGGCAGCGGTCGATCTCGCCGAGCAGGCTGCCGGCAATGCCGCCGCTCACCGAGCGGGTCAGCTCGAGACTGTCGCGGCTTGCCGGGTCGATCGCCATGTAGGTTGCGCGGCCGATCCGGCGCGGCGCATCGAGCAGGATCCCGGCACCTTTCTGCGTCGCATCCAGATAGGCGAGCAATCCGCCGGCGGCCGCAAGCTCCGCCCGCGTCGGTGCGCCAAGGCCATCGAGTGTCGCGAGGCCGAACCGGCTCTTCAGCGCGCGTTCGCCGGTCAGGCTGTCGAAGCCCCCTTTTCCGGGGCTGGTGACGATGCCGGCGACGGATGCATCGGCGATCGTTTCGGCAGGCGACAGCCGCGCGAGCTCGGCGGCAAGCTCGCCGGCAGGGCAACTCACCAGCTCGAACCTGCCGGTCGAAATGTCGGCCGCGGCGATCGCCAAGTCATCGCCTGCTCGGGCGACCGCGGCCAGCCAGTTGGCCGATGCGGACTCAAGTAACGTCTCTTCGGTGAGCGTGCCGGGCGTGACCAGCCGGACGATCGCGCGATCGACCAGCGCCTTCGACCCGCGGGCCTTTCGCGCCTCGGCCGGACTCTCAGTCTGCTCGGCGATGGCGACTCGATGGCCAGCCCTGATCAGCCGCGCGAGATAGGATTCCGCGGAATGCACAGGGACGCCGCACATCGGGATCGGCTCGCCCGAATCCTCGCCGCGCCTGGTCAGCGCAATGTCCAGGCTGGCCGACGCTGCCTTGGCGTCGTCGAAGAACAGCTCGAAAAAGTCGCCCATCCGGTAGAACAGCAAGGCGTCGCCGGCCTCTTCCTTCAGCCGCCGGTATTGGGCCATCATGGGCGTTGGAGCATCGGCGCGGGCCATTTCCCTGACTACCCTCGTTCGTCATTCCCGCGAAAGCGGGAATCCAAAGAAAGCTGGGCCCCCGCTTTCGCGGGGGTGACGATTTAGACTAAGCACCGCACCCATGTCGGAGAGCAACATCAGATATACCGAGGCCGAGGCGCTCGACTATCACTCGCGCGGGCGGCCCGGGAAACTGGAAATCGTCGCTTCGAAACCGATGGCCACGCAGCGCGACCTCAGCCTCGCTTATTCGCCGGGAGTCGCGGTTCCGGTGCGCGCAATCGCCGACGATCCCGGCTGTGCCTATGACTTCACCGCCAAGGGCAACCTCGTCGCCGTCATCTCGAACGGCACGGCGATCCTCGGCCTCGGCAACCTCGGCGCGCTGGCCTCCAAGCCGGTCATGGAAGGCAAGGCGGTGCTGTTCAAGCGCTTCGCCGACGTCGACGCGATCGACATCGAAGTGAAGACGGAGGACGCGCAGCGGTTCATCGAGTGCGTCGAATTGCTCGAGCCGAGCTTTGGCGGGATCAACCTCGAGGACATCGCCGCGCCCGATTGTTTCATCATCGAGCAGACGCTGCGTGAGAGGATGAACATTCCGGTCTTCCACGACGACCAGCACGGCACCGCGATCATCACCGCCGCCGGCCTCATCAACGCCTGCCTGCTCACCAATCGGAAGCTGTCGGACATCAGGGTCGTGGTGAACGGCGCCGGCGCCGCGGCGATCGCCTGCACCGAACTGGTCAAGGCAATGGGCGTTCGCGGCGACAACGTCATCATGTGCGACCGCAAGGGCGTGATCTCCAAGGATCGCATCGACCTCGATCAGTGGAAGTCCGCTCACGCGGTCGAAACCGACAAGAAGAATTTGGCCGAGGCACTCGACGGGGCGGACGTGTTCCTGGGATTGTCGGCCGCCGGCGCGCTGAAGCCGGAGATGGTGAAGGTCATGGGCAGGGATCCGATCATCTTTGCCATGGCCAATCCGGACCCGGAGATCTGGCCGCCGGATGCGATGGAAGTGCGATCCGATGCGATCATCGCCACGGGGCGCTCGGACTTTCCCAACCAGGTCAACAATGTCCTCGGCTTCCCCTTCATCTTCCGTGGCGCCCTCGATGTCCGCGCAACGGCAATCAATGACGCGATGAAGATCGCGGCGGCCGAAGCGATCGCCGAGCTCGCGCGAGAGCCGGTGCCGGAGGAAGTGGCGGCCGCCTATGGAGGTCGCGCCCACAGCTTCGGGCGCGATTATATCATCCCGGCGCCGTTCGATCCGCGGCTGATGGAGACGGTCTCCGCGGCAGTCGCCCAAGCGGCGGCGCAGAGCGGCGTTGCGCAAAAGCCGATCGCCAACATGGAGGCTTATCGGCAGGAGCTCCGGGCGCGTCTCAACCCGACGGTCGCGGTGATGAGCCAGGCCTATGAGCATGCGCGCAACAACCCCAAGCGCGTGCTGTTCGCGGAAGGCGAGGAGCCCAACGTGCTCCGCGCCGCAATCGCGTTCAGGGAAGCTGGCTACGGCACGCCGGTGCTGGTCGGCCGCGAGGAGGTCTATGACCTGCTTGCCGAGATGGGCGTCGAGAACCCGCGCGAGTATGAAGTGCTCAACAGCCGCAACTCGCCGCTGGTCGGCCGGGCGGTGGATCACATCTACGCCAAGCATCAGCGTCACGGCTATCTGCGTCGCGAGGTCGAGCGGCTGGTCAACCAGGATCGCAACTATTTCGCCGCTGCCATGCTGTCGCTCGGCGAAGCCGATGCGATGATCACCGGCACCACCCGGCCGTTCAGCCAATCGCTGCGGCAGGTGCGGCTGGTGATCGACGACGAACAGGACGCGACTCCGTTCGGCATCAACGTCATTGTCGGGCGTCACCACACGGTCCTGATCGCCGACACCGCCGTGACCGAGCGCCCGACGGCGGAGCAATATGCGGCCATCGCCATGCGCTCGTCGGCCTTTGCCCGGCGCATGGGCCTCGAGCCCCGCGTCGCGTTCACCAGCTACACCACGTTCGGCAATCCGCCGGGAATGCATGTCGAAGAGCTGCGTGAAGCCGTCACCTTGCTCGACGGGCTTCACGTCGACTTCGAATATGAAGGCGAAATGGCCCCGGACGTGGCGCTGACCTACGAAATGCAGCAGCGCTTCTATCCGTTCACGCGCCTCTCCGGACCAGCCAACATCCTGGTCATGCCGGGGCTCCAGTCAGCCAGCCTGTCGGCGAAGCTGCTGCGACAGCTCGGCGGCGAGAGCGTGCTCGGTCCCTACCTTCTTGGCCTCGCGCGTCCCGTGCAAATCGCGCCGATGACCGCGAGCGCCTCGGACCTGGTGATGCTCGCGGTGCTGGCCGCGGGCGACGCGCATTCGCGCCAGCAGCGGGAAGCCGCTCGGCGCTAGATCCGTTCTACGCTCGAAATCGGCTCGGCATCGCGGAGCGCCGCGATGATCGCGTGCAGGTGCGCGAGGTCGTGGACTTCGATGTCGAGGTGGAAAGTCTGAAAGCTGCCGTCGCGGTGCGCCAGCTGAAGGTTGATGATGTTGGCGTGCTTGGCGCCGAGAATGCTGGACATGGTGCCCAGCGCTCCCGGGATATCGCGCAGGATGATTGCGAGCCGCGCCGCGCCGCCGTCCGAGCCTTCGCCCCACGCAAGATCGAGCCAGTCGGCATCGATTCCGCTCGCCAGCGTGTCGCAGCCGATGACGTGGACCTCGATCTCCTCATCCTCGCGGCGAAGCCCGACGATCCGGTCGCCGGGGATCGGATGGCAGCATTGGGCGAGGTGGTAGGCGACGCCGGGAGTGAGGCCCTTGATTGAGATCGCCTGGCGCTGCCCGAGCGGCCGCGGCGAGGCGACGTCGCCGCCGGCCGAGCCCGGCATCAGCGCCTCCATCAGCGCCTCGTCGCTCACCCGCTTGCGCGCGATGGCGATCATCAGCTCGTCCTCATTCTCGATCTTGAGCTTTTTGAGGGATCGTTTGAGCGCTTCCTTGTCGAGCTCGGCCGGAAGCCGGGCGACGATTTCCTCGTAAATCTTGCGGCCGAGCTGGATCGTCTCGTCGCGCTCCTTGTGGCGGACGAAGCGGCGAATCCCGGCGCGCGCCTTGCCGGTGGCGACGAAGCGCAGCCAGCTCGGCTGCGGGTGCTGGGCTTCCGATGCGAGGATTTCGACCTGGTCGCCATTCTCCAGCATGGTGCGCAGCGGAACCACGCGGCCGTTGACCTTGGCGCCGACGGTCCGGTCGCCAAGGTCGGTGTGAACGGCATAAGCGAGATCGACCGGGGTCGCTCCCTTGGGCAGCTGGATCAGCTCGCCCTTGGGAGTGAAAGCGAAAATCCGGTCCTGGTACATGGCCATTCGAGTATGCTCGAGCAGCTCTTCGGGGCTCTCGGCATGTTCCAGGATCTCGACCAGATCGTCGACCCACGGGATGTTCATCTCGCCCTCGGGCTTGCCTTCCTTGTAGGCCCAATGGGCGGCGAGTCCGCGCTCGGCCTGCTCGTGCATCTCCCTGGAGCGGATCTGGATTTCGATCCGCATCTTGGAATCGTGGATGACCGAGGTGTGCAGCGAGCGGTAGCCGTTGCGCTTGGGCGTCGAGACGTAATCCTTGAAACGGCCCGGAACCATCGGCCAGCGCAGGTGGATCAGCCCCAGCGCTCGGTAACATTCGGTCACATCGTCGACGATGATCCGGAACGCCATCACGTCGGACAATTGTTCGAAGCTGATGTGCCGCTCGGCCATCTTCTTCCAGATCGAGAAGGGGTGCTTCTGGCGGCCGGTGACCTCGGCCTCGAGGCCGTTGTCGGCGAGATATAGCTGCAACCCGAGCCCGATCCGGCTGACGAGGTCGCCGCCGGATTCGGTGAGCTGCTTCAAGCGCCTGGTGACCGACGCATAGGCATCGGGCTCCAGCTCCCGAAACGCCAGGGTCTGCATTTCGGTCATCATCTCGTACATGCCGATCCGCTCGGCGAGCGGGGCGTAGATATCCATCGTCTCGCGCGCGATCCGGCGGCGCTTGTCCTCGCTTCGGATGTGGTGGAGCGTGCGCATGTTGTGGAGCCGGTCGGCGAGCTTCACCAGCAGCACGCGGATGTCGTCCGACAGCGCCAGCAGGAATTTGCGAAGGTTCTCCGCCGCGCGCTCATTTTCCGACTGCGCCTCGATCTTGCTGAGCTTGGTGACCCCGTCGACGAGCCGCGCGACGTCCTTGCCGAACAATTTCTCGATCTGCTGTGGAGTGGCGAGCGTGTCTTCGATCGTGTCGTGGAGGATCGCCGTGGCGATGGTCTGGTCGTCGAGCCTGAGGTCGGTGAGGATTCCCGCGACCTCGATCGGATGACTGAAATAGGGATCGCCGGACGCGCGCTGCTGGTCGCCGTGCGCCTTCATCGAGAAGACGTACGCCCGGTTGATCAGTCCCTCGTCCGCGTCGGGATCGTAGGAACGGACCTTCTCGACAAGCTCATATTGCCTCAGCACACCCCTAAGATGGGGGACAGCGGCGCGGTAGCGCAAGCGGCAATGCGGGTGAGGGCGCCCAGGAGGGAGTGACGGGCGCCCTCGGGGGAGACTTACTGGGCGGCAAGAGCCCTGGCGGGAGCAGCCCTAACCGAACCGTTGCATTTGTCGAGATCGGCGGCACTGAACGCACGGCCGTCGACGAGGAAGCTGTCGATTTTGCCGGCGTGACGCGCGAGCGATTGGCATAGCACAACCGGGCGGCTCTCATCCGTCGAGCCCTGGCAGGCGTCCGCGCCGCAAGCCCAGACGATGTCCGGCGCGATGAATCGCCCGGTCGCCGGAACGGAGAGCTTGGCCGAATAGCTCGCCGAAACCGCCGGAGAGGCGATTGCGGCGAGGGCGGAGAAGATGATCAGTGAACGAAACATCGCGACACCCTATTCAGTTGCGACTCGCAACTAATTACCGCCTTCGATTTCATTTGGCAACTGTTCTTCGGAACCAAAATGTGCTTCGATGAGATTCGTTAGGGGAGAGAACGGCTTATGCCGGCAGATACGCTGACGACACACATCGATGCGTTCAAACAGGCGGCATTGTCGTGCCCGCTGCCTGCGGCCGTGGAGCTGATCGGCGAAAAGTGGGCTTTCCTGATCCTTCGCGGCGCGTTCAACGGGCTTCAGCATTTCGAGGAATTCCAGGCGGGGCTCGGAATTGCACGGAACATATTGTCTGACCGGCTCGGCAAGATGGTCGCCGGCGGAATCCTCGAGCGACGGTCCGATCCGGACGATGGCCGGCGAGTGATCTATTCGCTGACGCCGAAAGGCGAGGGGCTTTTGCCGGTGGTCGTCGCGCTGCGCCAATGGGGCGAGCATTGGGGCTATGGCAGCATGCGCGTCCAGCTCGCCGACCGCCGCGATTGCAAGCCGGTAAGAAAAATCTGCTTGTTGTCGCACGACGGGCGACCGCTCGAGCTTGGCGACCTTACCTGGATCGAACGCGAAGACTCAATGTCGCTCAAGACCGCTGCTGAATAGCTATTCCAGCGAAAGGATGTGATCGCGCAGCGCGCGTGCGTCGTGCAGCGCATTGTGCGGCACCTTGCTGTTCGCAGCGGTGCTGAAGCCCGAGAGGGGCACGAATTCGAAACGCAGCCCCGGCACCTCCGCCATGACTCCGGGCCCGGTCACCAAAAGCATGTTGACCTGGGCAATATCTTCGGGCCAGTCGGCGATGATCAGCGGGTCGGAATCGCCGGCAAGATAATGGGCGACGGCTCGGGCGGCGTCGGGGCGATTCATGCGCGGCGAGGTCAGGCTGTCGGGCACCATGTCGAGGTATGGAATGACATTGCGCTCGACCCACGAATCGAGCGCTCCGTCCCAGTCGAGCGTCAGGTAAAGTTCTTCGCCGTCGTCGGGGACCAGTGCCAGGCTAAGCAGTGCTCCGCCCCAGCCGTTATACTCCGTGTCGAGAAAGTATCTCAGCGCTGGGCGACCGCTGCGCAGTCGTCGGTCGGCACCGGCTTGCCCTTGCGGCAACGCTCCTGCGCCATCCGGATCTGCTTGCCGCGCTCCTCGTCTGCCTTGCGAAGCTCGCGCCCGCGCTTCTCGTCGGCCTTCTTCTGGTTCGGAAGGGCGGCGTTCACGCCGGCGGTGGCGACGTGGACCGGGACCAGCGCCACGTCGACGGCGGTCTTGGCGACCGAGCAGGCGGCGAGCAGCGGCAAGGCGGCGAGGATGAGAAACGGGCTACGCATGCGCTCATCCTCGCCTGCTCCGGCGCGCCTGACAACCGTCAAAGCGACGAAAAGAAGTTCCACATCAGATCGTTGGCGCTAATCGCCATGCTCGGCTGCTTACGGCCCTGCTGGGTCCCGCCACCTGGCCAGCTGTGACCGCCCGTGGCCGTGACGCAGAGCTCGACCGGCGCTCCGCCCGGACCCGCTGGGTGCACGTCGCAGTGGGCGCCGGGCACCGTCAGCACTCGCCTGACCTCAGCGATCGAGGCCCGGTCGATCAGCACCCATTTGCCCTGCGTCTCCGGAACGGATTTGAAGCTGGTGTGCGATGGCCCGGTGCCGACGCCGCCATTGAACGGCACATCGGGATCGTCGGCGGCGTGAAACTCGATGACCGCGACCGGATGCGAAGGCACGCACTGACCGGTCGTGTTGTCGGTGCCCTCGACCGGCGCGATCGCGCGGACCTCCGGCCCTTCGCAGGCTAACCGCCAGGTCATCATGGCGCCGTTGGACATGCCGGTCGCGAACACTCGCTTCGGATCGATGCTCGCCTGCCGCTCCACTCGGTGGATCACCTCCCGGATAAAGCCCACGTCATCCACATCGTTCTTCTGCGCCGCGCCGCAGCATGTTCCGGCATTCCAGGTGGCGAAAACGCCGCTGGGGAAGCGCGAATAGCCGTTCGGAAACACGGCGATGAAGCCGGCCTGCTCCGATTTGCTGATCAGCTTGTACTTGCTGTCATCGGCCTGGAAGTCCGCGTCGCCGCCGCCGCCGTGGAGCGCCACCAGCATCGGAGTCGGCGCGCCGCGATAGCTCTTCGGCACATGCACCAGATATTCGCGGGTGATTCCGCCGAAGCTGAGGCTGAAGCGGTAGTCGCCGGGAGCGGTGATTGGCGTCGGGTTCGGGTCGGCGACGGTCGCGCCCCGCCGGGCCTGCTCTGCCGCAACGATCTGCTGGAAGCGGCCGAGGCGCTGAGCCGCCGCGGTTCCGCCGATGGCTACACCAACGGTGCCGAGCACTGCGGCTCCAACTAAAAAACGAGACTTAATTGAACAAACCCCTTTGCGTTGCGATGGGGAAATATTCGTTACGGCAGTTGAACGATGGCTGATGCCGCCGTTGGCCGGGCGTTCAGAATGATTGACGGCCGCTAACCAAGGCTCATCGCCTCCTGGGCCAACGCCTCGGCTTGGGTCAGCAGCACTTCATCGGCCTCGGCGCCGGGCGGCAACGCCTCGCGGCCGACGATGACCATCAGCGGGACCGCCATCGGGGTGATCCGCCCAGGCTGGACATGCAGCATGGTCGCCGAAGCGCGGTCGACCAGCCGAACCAGGCGGCCGAGCTCGGTCATCCGCCGGCGGGCGTCATCCCAGGCCGCCCGCAACAGCAGATGCTGCGGTTCGTAGCGGCGCAGCACGTCGTAGATCAGGTCGGTCGAAAAGCTCACCTGCCGGCCCGACTTCTTCTTGCCCGGGTGGTGGCGCTCGACCAGACCGCCGATCACCGCGACTTCACGGAAGGCGGTCTTGAGCAGGTACGAGCTTTCCACCCAGTCGATGAACTCCTGCTCCAGGATATCGGCGGAAAAGAGCGACTTCGGATCGGTGATCGGCTCCAGCCCATAGCAGGCGAGCGCATAATCGTTGGCGACGAAGCCGAGCGGCTTGAGGCCGGCGCTCTCCATTCGGCGGGTGACCAGCATGCCGAGCGACTGGTGCGCGTTCCAGCCCTCGAAGCTGTAGGCGACCATTAAGTGCTGGCCTTCGTGCGGGAAGGTTTCGACCAGGAGCTGGTGCGGCTCGGGCAAGACCGAGCGCTCCGACTGCACCTCCAGCCATTCGCGGACGTCGTCGGGGAAGCGGGCCCAGTCGTTGCGATCGCACAGCATGTGCCGAACGCGGTTGGCGAGATGGGTCGACATCGACATCCGCTGTCCGCCGTAGGTGACGATGCGCGCCCGCTTGGACGAAGCACGGACGATGATGTCGGTGTCCTTGAACTGCTCGACCTCGAGGCTGAGACCCGAGAAATAGAAATGATCGCCCGGTGACAGGGTGGAGGCATAGCCTTCCTCGATGGTGCCGAGGCTGCGGCCGTTGCGGAAACGGACCGTGAGCAGCGGCTGCTCGACGATCACCCCCGCGTTGAGCCGATGTTGCTGCGCGATCTGCGGTCGGGCGATGCGCCACATTCCGCCGGGCTCGGGCACCAGCCGGCGGAAGCGATCGTAGGCTTTGAGCGCGTAGCCGCCGGTGGCGATGAAGTTCAGGATTTCCTCGAACGTCTCCTGCTTCAGCCCGGCATAAGGGGCGGCGGAGCGAACCTCCCCGAGCAATTCATCCTGCTGAAACGGCGCGGCCACGGCCATTGCCAGGATGTGCTGCGCCAGCACGTCGAGCGCGCCGGGGCGGAACACTTCGGGATCGAGCTCGCCATCGCCGATCGCGTCGAGCGCGGCGCGGGCTTCGAGATATTCGAAGCGGTTGCCCGGGACGATGATGCCTTTGCTCGGCTCATCGAGGCGATGGTTGGCGCGGCCGATTCGCTGCAGCAGTCGTGAGCTGCCTTTGGGCGCACCCATCTGGATGACGAGATCGATATCGCCCCAGTCGATGCCGAGGTCGAGGCTGGCGGTCGCGACCAATCCGCGAAGCCGCCCCATTGCCATTGCAGATTCGATCTTGCGTCGCGCCTCGACCGCGAGGCTGCCGTGGTGGATCCCGATCGGGAGGCCCTGCTCGTTCTCATCCCACAGCTTTTGAAAGATCAGCTCGGCCAGACCTCGCGTGTTGCAGAAGACGAGAGTGGTCTTGTGCGCTTCGATCAGCCGCATCACGTCGGCGATCGCGTGGTATCCGGAATGCCCGGCCCAGGGTATTTTGTTCTCCGGTATCAGGATCGAGAGGTCGGGCTCCGCGCCCGGATCGCCGATGACGAGGTCGACCAGCTCCATGTCGGCGTCGGGCGCGAGCCAGGAGCGGTAGGCATCCGGGTCGCTGATTGTCGCCGAGAGACCCACCCTGCGAAGCCCCGGCGCCAGTCTTTGCAGCCGGGACATCGAAAGCGACAGCAGGTCGCCACGCTTTTCCTTGGCGAAGCCGTGTAGCTCGTCGACGACGATGGTCCGCAGGTTCTCGAACATCAAAGCCGCGTCCGGATAGCTCAGCAGCAGGCTCAGCGACTCGGGCGTGGTGAGGAGCACCTCGGGCGGCTTGACGCGCTGCCGCGCCTTTCGGTCCGACGGCGTGTCGCCGGTGCGCGTCTCGACCCGGATCGCCAGTCCCATCTCCTCGATCGGACCGATGAGATTGCGCTGCACGTCGACCGCAAGCGCCTTCAGCGGCGATACGTAGAGGGTGTGCAGCCC
>JAICXF010000065.1 GCA_025981625.1 Sphingomonas sp.
AACAGGCGCTACGCTGGCGGCCAGTGGATCAATGCGGCGGCACCGATCGATCGCATACCGCTCTACGTCCGGGCGGGGTCGATCGTGACGCTCGGGACTCCGATACCGAATACGAGCGTAAGGCAGCCGTTGAGCGAGATCCGGGTCTATCCGGGTGCGAGTGCGACGTTCACGATCTACGATGATGACGGGGTGAGCAATGCGTACAAGTCCGGCGGCGGCCGGTCCGCGGTCCTGCACTGGGACGATCATGCAAAACGACTGACGAGTTCAGGAAAGCTGCCGACCGGTCAGGATGCGGCCTCGCTCGTTAAAATAATCGAAGGGCAGTCGGCGGGGCAGTTTCCAAATCAGTTGCCGCTGTCGAGGGGGAGTTTCCGATGAAAGCCATTCTGACTTTTGTAACCGTACTTGCCGCGCTTCAGGCCAGCAGCGCGGCGGCGACGCTCAAAGCGACGGCGAGCGTCGACGTACAGGCCGCGGGGACGCGCATTCCGCCGGAGATCTATGGTCAGTTCTCCGAACAGCTGGGCAAAGGCATCACCGACGGCATCTGGGTCGGGGCGAATTCGAACATTCCGAACATCCGCGGCTATCGGCGTGATGTGGTCGAGGCGCTGAAGGCAATGCACGTGCCCGTGCTGCGCTGGCCGGGCGGCTGCTATGCCGACACCTACCATTGGCGGGACGGCATCGGGCCGCGCCCGCGCCGACCGGTCACGCTCAACAAATGGTGGGGCGACAACGAAGAGCATAATGCCTTCGGCACCCACGAATATTTCGATTTCGCCGAGCTGATCGGCGCCAAAACATTCCTGAGCGTCAATGTCGGCACTGGCACCGCAGGCGAAGCCAAGGACTGGGTCGAATATATCAGCTCGGCCAGTCACTCCGCCCTCGCCGAACTCCGGCGCGCGAACGGCCGCGCACAACCATGGACGATCGACTACAGCGGCATCGGCAACGAGGCGTGGGGCTGCGGCGGCAATCTCACTGCGGCGCAATATGCTCCCTTGCTCCGCCGCTTCGCGACCTTCGTGCGGCAGGAGCACGGCCCCGTCATTGTCTCCGTCGGCCCGTCCGGCGGTGATTACGCGTGGACCGAGGAGATGATGAAATCGCACGACAAGTTCGACTTGTTGTCGCTCCATTATTACACGCTTCCGACCGGTCAGTGGGCGCACAAGGGCCCGGCCGTCGGATTCACCAAAGCCGACTGGGCATCGACCTTCGCGCAGACGCGGCGCATCGAGGAGATGATCGGCCGCCACACGGCGATCATGGACAAGGCCGATCCGCAAAGGAAGGTCGGGCTCGCGATTGATGAATGGGGCACGTGGTACGATACGCCGCCAGGCGCTCCGGCGCTTCGGCAGGAGAATACGCTTCGCGATGCGCTGATCGCAGCGACGAACTTCGATATTTTCCAGCGCCATCTCGACCGTGTTCGGATGACCAACATCGCCCAGATGGTGAACGTCCTTCAGGCGATGGTGCTCACCGACGGCGCGCGCCTGGCGCTGACGCCGACTTATTATGCATTCCTGCTCTATCGGCCGTTTCAGGGCGCGTCAGCGCTTCCCGCCGAGGTTAAGGGACCGACCTATGTCGAAGGAACGATCAGCGTGCCGGCGATCGACCTCACGGCGGCGCGCGATGCCAGCGGCGCGCTTCAGGTCGCGCTGGTGAACGTCAATCCGGACGAGGGCGCCGAAGTGGACCTCGACCTCGGCCGCTTTGCTGGCGCGCGCGTGGAAGGGCAGGTGCTGACGGCGGCGCAGATGGATTCGCGCAATGAGCCTGGTGCCAAGCCTCAGGTTGCGCCGACGCCGTTCACCGCTGCACGCTGGCTCGGCGGCAAGCTGCGGGTCGAAATGCCGGCCAAGTCGATCGTTCGGCTGACCGTCCGACCGTAGCTGTCACTCGCTCCGTTGATCGGTTGGCTGGACCGGGTTGCTCATCACGGGATGCGGTAGATCGCCGTCCCATGCGCAGGTAATGTCACGCTGATCGACGCAGCACTGGAGAGGTTCGCGCCAGACCAGAGATTCGTGGCCGAATGCCTGCCCGCGATCCCGAGCTGTTTCCAGGTCGCGCTGGCTTGGGCGGGCCGCTCGTCAAGATTGAACAAGGCGAGATAGCGAACGGGGTTGCGGCGCGGCCCCGCCGAAGCTTCCCACACCCTTGCGTGCTCGAAACCGGGCGGAAGCGGATTCAGCTGATGGCTCTCCCAACTTGTCTGATTGACGGCAATCACCGCGCGGTTGGTGATCAGCGAACGCGTGAATGGATCGAGTCGCGTGAGATTCGTGCCGAGCATCAATGGCGAGCGAGCGATTGCCCACAAGGTGAATTGGGTCCGCTGTTCGTCTTGCGTCAGTCTGGAGGAGCGCGGATCGCCCATTCCGGGGTGCGGCGTCAGCGAACCGAACGGCAGCATGTCGGCGTCGGGCCAGTTGCCGGGGCGGGCATAAGCACTCCATTTTGCGAGCCGGTCAAACTGCGACGCGACGCCGCTTGGGTACCCGTCGGGCTGCGCGTCCGAAGGAAACCGCCAGCCGTCCCAAATATCGTTCGAAATGCGCCACAGCTGTGCGTAGCGGCCGACTTCGGCTGCATGCTCGATGCGGGTCGGGCCGGGGGAGAGGCTGAGCACGATCGGGCGGCCGCTCTTCTTGATCGCGGCAGCGATCTGGCGGATTTCGGCCGGCTTGTAGGGGTGATCCGCGATGCAATCGACCTTGAGATAGTCGACCCCCCACTGGGCGTAGAGCCGCATCATCGAATCGTAATAAGCCTGACCCGCCGCGTTGTCCCGAACGCCGTAGTTGCCGTCGTCCCACGGGCAGACATCGGACGTGTCCGCCGCGTCGGCGGCATGAAAGTGGCTGCCCGCGATCGGGGTGTTCCGTTCGACGGCGCCGCGCGGAATGCCCCGCATGACGTGGATGCCGAATTTGAGGCCAAGGCTGTGCACCCATTGTGCGAGCGGCCTGAACCCCACGCCACGAGCAGCGGAAGGATAGCGGTCGAGTGCCGGCTCGAGCAGTCCGCTGGGATCGATCTGGAACTCTCGCGCGGCGCGCTTATCAGCCGAAGGGTGCGCCATGTACCAGCCCATGTCGATGACCGCGTAGGTCCAGCCGTAGCTCTTGAGCGCCGCCAGTGCCTTGGCGTTCGCCCGATAGTCAGCCTCGTTGATCGTCAGGCCATAGGAGTCCCAGCTGTTCCAGCCCATCGGCGGTGATGGCGCGAGAGTCCCGGCATTCCCCGCCGAACCCATTACGCACCCGAGCAGCACAGAGACCAACAACAACTTTCGACGGATCGCCACTACTCTCACTCCCCGGATAGTTGCTCGTCCCGACTGCTTGAGTGCGGAGATTTCGGCTTAGGCTGCTTCACTCCTCGACGGTCAGTCGCTCAGGAGCCAGCCATTCGCTCGTGCGAGAACCCCACAGCGCATAATACAGCACGAACAGCTCGCAGACCGCGGTGAGGAGGAACGATCGCTGGATTCCGAACTGGTCGGCGAGCTTGCCCTGGACGATAACCAGCGCGCCGCCGGCGATCGCCCAGATCAGCCATCCCGATCCCTCCTCGGTGAGCGGGCCGAGGCCGCGGATGGCGAGGGCGAAGATGGTCGGGAACATGATCGAGTGGAAGAAGCCCACCGCCATCAGCCCGTACATCGCGGTGGGTCCGTGAGCGAGACTGGCGATCATCATCACCACGAAAGCGCCGATCGAGAAGAAAGCGAGCACCTTTTCGGGTGCGATCGCGCGCATGACGAACGCGCCGAGGAAGCGGCCGACGGCCATGCCGCCCCACACGAACATCAGGTAATTCGCGGCCTGCTCATGCGTCACATTGCCGATGTCCGGCTGCGACGCGAAGCTGATGAACAGGTTGCCGACGCCGATTTCGGCGATGAGGTAGACGAAGATCGCCACAACCCCCAGCACCAGATTGCGGTGGCGCCATAGGGAAAGATGCTTCCGCGCCTCCGCGTTCACTCGGCGCGTGGAGGCGCCGAGCTCGGGCAAGCGCGCTCGCCAGATGACGACGGCGAGCACGGCGAGCACGACAGCGACGATGAGATATGGCAGCTGCGTCGCCTGGGCATCGGCCATCCGCTGCGCCTGCGTCAGCTTCGTGCTCTCGAGCGTCGTCCCCGCAACGGTGCGGGCAAGGATCAGTTGCTGGCCGTATGCAACGGCGAGGAAATCGCCGGTGGTATTGAAGGCCTGAACAAGCGTCAGGCGCGATTCGGAGGTTTCGCGAGGACCGATCACCGCGACATAGGGATTGGCGGCGACCTGCAGAATTGCGATGCCGCATGAAACGATGAACAGCGAGGCCAGTGTCAGTCCGTACGATGGCAATCGCGCCGCTGGAATCATCCCGAGCGAACCGAGCACCATCACCACCAATCCGACCACCAGCGCCTTTTGGTAACCCACTCGCTCGATCAGCTTGGCCGCCGGGATCGAGGCGACCAGATAACCGATGAACCAGGTCGATTCGATCAGCGTCGTCTGGGTGTAGTTGAGCTGGAACACGCTCCGAAGGTGCGGCAACAGCGTATTGTTGATGACGGTGATGAAGCCCCACATGAAGAAGAGCGTGGCGAGCAGCGCAAGCGCGGGGCCGTAACGAGGAGTCAGCGGCGTTCCGCTTGCCGTCGATTCTGCTGAACTCGCCATCGCTTTCGACCTCCCCTTCATCACTGCTCAGTAATAGTCAGACTAATTGAGGGTGCAAGTAGGCCTATGCTGCTCTGAGGCCGACATCTTCGCGCGCCGAAGTCACGAGTATTCGCATCGCATCCCTCGCCCGCTCGGGATCGCACGCTGCTATGGCGTCATAGACGTCGGCGTGAAACGGCACCGGATCGCGCGGGAGCTCGCGCCCGCGTTGCTTGTAGACGGTGGTCCACGCAACGGCCGCTTCGATCCCCGAACTGAGCGCGATCAGCGCATCATTGTTCGTAGCGTGGAGCAGCGCGGCGTGAAACTCCCGGTCTCCCTGGCGCCCTTCTTCGGTGGCCAGCGTGTGCCGCCGCATCATTGTAAGCCCAGTCTTCATGCGCTGCAGTTCCGCCGCAGATCGACGTTCGGCTGCCAAGGCAGCGGCGGCTGGCTCGATGATTTCGCGCAACTCGAACAAGCTTCCGATCAGCTGCTGGTCCGGCTCCCTCGTGAATGCCCAGGCGAGCACGTCGGGGTCGAGGAGGTTCCAGCGGTTGCGAGGCAGCACACGCGTCCCTGCTTTAGGACGGCTTTCCACCAGTCCTTTGGCAATCAGGCTCTGCACGGCTTCGCGGTAAGCGGCGCGGGACACGCCAAGAGTGGCGGTCGCCAGGGCCTCGGTTGGCAGCATGTCGCCAGGGGCATAATCGCCCGACAGAATGTCGGCGCCCACCTTGCGCGCGATCGCCCCGTGAAGGCGCCGGCCGGTGCCTTGCCGGGAGGACGGCGGTGCCTCCCCAC
The DNA here is from genome assembly GCA_025981625.1 of Sphingomonas sp. Next base: position 5,493 of record JAICXF010000065.1, read on the forward strand.
TTGCCCTTTGCGAAACCATTGGCCTTTCCATTAAGTCTGACTAATGGATTGAGCAATGAGCCACGAGTCCGGTAGTGCACAGGTAAAGTCGCGATGACCCTGCGGCTTCTCCAGCGTCGCGTCGATGGGGAGCGGTCGGTGATCGCCGACGATGGCGAAGCAGCGCGTGTCGTGAACGGCGTTGGGTCCACGCGCGAACTCGCGTTGCAGGCGATCGACGGCGGGATCACGTTGCAAGAGATCGTCGTCAGATTGGGGCTCGGGCGGGAGGTCGATACGGCCGCCGAACTCGCCGCCGGAAGGCTCGTCGCCCCGATTGATCACGAAGACGCCGCTCACCTGACGATGTCCGGCACCGGCCTGACCCACCTCGGCTCGGCGGATGCGCGGGACCGGATGCACAAGCTGGCTGCCGCCGAGAAGCTGACGGATTCGATGCGTATCTTTCTGGAGGGAGTGGAATCGGGCAAGCCGGCCCATGGGGAAATCGGGTGCCAGCCCGAATGGTTCTACAAGGGCGATGGTTCGCAACTGGTCGGTCCGGGTGAACCGCTCAGCATGCCTCATTTTGCTAAGGATGGCAGCGAGGAGCCGGAACTCGCAGGGATTTACATGATCGGCCGCGACGGCGTGCCATGCCGCCTCGGCATTTGCCTTGCGAACGAGTTCAGCGACCACGTGACAGAGCGTCACAACTACCTATGGCTCGCCCATTCGAAGCTCCGACAGGCGGCGCTTGGCCCCGAGTTGCTCGTCGGTCCGCCGCCCGATCGCGTCGAAGGCACCAGCCGAATCCGCCGCGGTGGCTCAATAGTCTGGGAAAAGCCGTTCCTGTCGGGCGAAGCGAACATGTCGCACAGCCTGGCGAACCTGGAATGGCACCAGTTCAAATATGCGCAGTTCCGGCGCCCGGGGGACATTCACGTACACTTTTTCGGAACCGCGACGCTGTCGTTCAGCGACGGCTTCGGAACCGAGCCCGGAGACGAGTTCGAAATTGAGGCGAGCCCATTCGTCTTGCCGCTTCGAAACCGGTTGATGCGGTCGGACGAGCAACATCCGGCGGTGCGAGTGCTTTGAAAGGGGTGGGTCGATGAGTTGGAGAGCGATGATGGTTGGAGTGATCGGCGCAGCGGCAATGGCTGGAACCGCCAATGCGGCGACAGCGCGGAGGGAGCCATTTGGAACATTGCCGGACGGAACGCCCATCGAGTCTGTCGTCCTCAGGGGCGCCAATGGCGTCAGTGCGCGGATCATGACTCTGGGCGCTACACTACAATCATTGAGCGGACCGGACCGGTCCGGCCACGTTGCCGATGTGACCCTCGGCTACGATGACGCGGCGAGCTACGTCGAGCATCCCAATTACTGGGGGCAGACGATCGGCCGATACGCGAACCGGATTGCCGGCGGCCGCTTCACGCTCGACGGCAAGACCTATCAGCTGACCCTAAACGACAAGACGAATTCGCTCCACGGCGGCACCGTCGGGTTCGACAAGCACGTGTGGCAGATCGTCGATGTGAGCGAGGTCGCGGGCCTCGCCAAGGTCGCGCTCCGGATGGTCAGCCCGGCCGGCGATCAGGGCTATCCCGGAACCCTGACGGTCACGACCACGTACACCCTAGACGACAAGGGTTCGCTGACCATCGATTTTGCTGCGACAACGGACGCGCCGACGATCGTCAACCTGACCAATCATGCGCTGTTCAATCTGGCCGGGGAGGGCGCGCCCGGCGGCGTGCTGCCACACCGGCTCACCATCCCTGCGCATCGCTATACGCCGGTCAACGCCGCGCTAATCCCGACCGGAGAGCTGAAGGCCGTCGCTGGCTCGCCGTTCGATTTCACGACCGGCAGAATCATGGACGACGTGGTTCGCGACGGGCACGACCCGCAGATCGTGATCGGCCATGGCATCGATCATAATTTCGTGCTCGACGCCGGCAAGACCGCCGAGCCCAAGCTGGCCGCGAAAGTGGAGGACCTCCGCTCGGGCCGAGTGCTCGAGGTCTTCACCGATCAACCCGGCGTCCAGGTTTACACCGGGAACTTCCTCGACGGAACGCTGATCGGCAAGAACAGGCATGTTTACCGGATGGGCGACGGCCTCGCGCTCGAGCCGCAGCTGTTCCCCGACACACCCAACCAGCCGGCATTCGGATCGGCACGGGTGGATCCGGGCCACCCGTATCACCATCGCATGATCTATCGCCTGTCGGTCGAACGCTGAGCGACAGCGGCCGGAGTTGCTCCCATGAATGATCCGTCAGCGCGCACGCTTCGCTCGGCCGACTGGTTCGACAATCTCGACAATGTCGACATGACCGCGCTCTACCTGGAGCGGTATCTCAACTATGGCATCGGGCTCGACGAATTGCGCTCGGGACGGCCGATCATCGGCATCGCGCAGACGGGAAGCGACCTTGCCCCATGCAATCGCCACCACCTCGTGCTGGCGACGAGAGTTCGTGACGGGATCCGTGATGCAGGCGGCATTCCGTTCGAATTCCCGGTTCACCCAATCCAGGAGACGGGGAAAAGGCCGACTGCGGGTCTTGACCGGAACCTCGCCTATCTTGGGCTGGTCGAGGTGCTGTACGGCTATCCGCTCGACGGCGTCGTGCTGACGATCGGGTGCGACAAGACGACCCCCGCCTGCCTGATGGCAGCGGCAACGGTGAACATCCCGGCGATTGCGCTGTCCGTCGGACCGATGCTCAACGGCTGGCACAAGGGCGAGCGCACCGGCTCGGGGACTATCGTCTGGCAAGCGCGCGAGCTGCTCGCGGCGGGCAAGATCGACGCCACCCGCTTCATTCGCCTGGTCGCCTCGTCGGCGCCGTCGACCGGTTATTGCAACACGATGGGCACGGCGACGACGATGAACTCGCTGACGGAGGCACTCGGCATGTCCCTGCCGGGTTCTGCCGCGATCCCCGCGCCCTATCGAGAGCGTCAGGAGAATGCCTACGAAACTGGCAAGCGGATCGTCGACATGGTTCGGCAGGACCTCAAGCCCTCCGACATCCTGACCCGCGACGCGTTCCTTAATGCGATTGTCGTCAATTCCGCGATCGGCGGATCGACCAATGCGCCGATCCATATTGCCGCGATCGCGCGCCACATCGGCGCTGAACTCAGCATCGACGACTGGCAGCAATTCGGTCTCGACGTCC
>JAICXF010000060.1 GCA_025981625.1 Sphingomonas sp.
CGCGTGGCGGGCAACATCGAGCGCGCGCTCTCCCGCTTCACGTCGATGCGGCGGAAGGGGTCGTCGAACAGCCCGAGCATCGCCTTCAGCGCCAACACTCGCCTGACGGAGGTATCAACCATCGCCTGTGGCACTTCGCCACCGCGCACCAGTTCCGGCAGATGTTGGCGATAGAGCCCGCTCTGCATGCTCATGTCGACGCCGGCGAGGAACGCCAGCCGCGCGGCATCGCGGCCGTCTCTGGCGAAGCCGGCCGCGATCATCTCCTCGTCGCCGGTGTAATCGGAAACGACGAAGCCTTCGAATCCCCACTCGCCCCGCAACAGGTCGGTCTGCAGCCAATGGTTGCCGGTCGATGGAACGCCGTTGATCTCGTTGAACGAGGCCATGGCCGACAGAGCGCCGGCGTCGAACCCGGCCTTGTACGGCTGCAGGTAAACCTCGCGGAGCCGCTCTTCGGAGATGTCGACGGCATTGTAGTCGAGGCCGGATTCGGCCGCGCCGTAAGCCGCGAAATGCTTGATGCAGGATAGGAGGTGTTCGGTGGACTTCAGATCGCTTCCCTGGAATCCGCGGACTCGCGCCGCGGCAAATAGGCGCCCAAGCAGCACGTCCTCGCCGCCGCCCTCGACCCCGCGCCCCCACCGCTGGTCCCGCGCGACATCGACCATCGGCGAAAAGGTCCAGTCGATCCCGGCGCCCGACGCTTCAAAGGCCGCGGCTTCGGCGGTTCGGCGGGCAAGCTCAGGCTCAAAGCTCGCGACCTCCGCGAGCGGCACGGGGAAGATGGTCCGGTGCCCGTGGATGATGTCCGCGGCGAAAAACAGGGGGATTTTCATCCGGGATTCGCGCACCGCCGCGTTCTGCATGATTCGGGCCATGGTCGCGCCATTGCCGTTGAACACGCCGGTGAGCTGGCCCTGCCGCGCTTCATTGACCTGCTGCTGAAAATTGGGACCGGCGCTTGCCGGGTTGAGCGACAGCGCCGTGCCGCCGCCCCACGCCGAAGCCATGAGGCTCAACTGGCCAGCCTTTTCCTCCAGCGTCATGCGGCGGATGAGATCGTCGACGAACGCGGGAACGTTCACTTTGCCGGCAACCAGGAGCAGTGCTCGCGCCGGACTGGCAAGCCACGCGGCTACCGCGCCGGCGCCCATGATCGCCGCTCGGCGGGAAATGCGCGTCTCGACCATGAATGTCCCCTCGATCATCTCTGCGCTTCCTCCGCGAAGTCTCGCCATAGCGCGATAATGTCCTCGCTTGACCAGCGATGTAACCGGTTACATGAGCCGGTGGAACAAGAATTGCAATCGCTCCGCCCGTGACATTTGCCGGCGGTCGCGGCGATAAGGAGATTCATGCCTGACGCGACCATCCGCGATGTGGCCCGCCGGGCGCAAGTTTCGGTCGCGACTGTGTCGCGGACGCTCAACGGTCTCGAAAATGTCAGCGAGCACACCCGCGCCCGCGTCGCTGAGGCAGTGCGAGACCTTGGCTACGTACCTCATGCCGGCGCCCGCAGCCTCAGTCTTGCGCGCACCGGTGCGATCGGTGTCGTCCTTCCCGACCTTCACGGCGAATTCTTCTCCGAAATTATGCGCGGCATGGACCGGGAGGCGAGCCGGCACGGCTATTTGCTGCTCCTGTCCAACATGCATGCGGGGGGCGAGCAGGCGCGACACGCGCTCCAGGCAATGCGCGGGCGAGTCGACGGGCTGATCGTCATGGCGCCGCATCTCGCTGCTGACGAGCTTGCGATGGCATTGCCGCAGCGGCTCCCGGCGATCCTCATCAACACCCGCTCGGATCGGGAGCATCACCCGTCGATCCATCTCGACAACCGCGCCGGCGCGCGCGCCGTCGTCGATCACCTCGTCGGGCTTGGCCGCACGCGGCTGGTGCACATCGCCGGGCCTGCCGACAATATCGACGCGCAGGAACGCAGCGATGCCTTCGCGGAAGCCGCCTCGGCGCACGGTGTCCATCACGAGACATTGAACGGTGATTTTCAGGAGAAATCGGCCGAGGAGGCGATTGCCGATCTGCTTCGAAACGAGGTCCGGTTCGATGCCGTCTTCGCGGGCAACGACAATATGGCGATCGGCGCGATCCAGGCGCTGAAGGCGGCCGGCCTGCGCGTACCTGAAGATGTCGCAGTCGCCGGTTTCGACGACATCCCATTGGCGCGCCATCTGGAGCTGACCACCGTTCGGGTGCGGATCGCCGAGCTTGGCGAACGGGCCATCGCCCGCCTTCTCGCGATGCTCGTGGGGAAGGCGGAACAATCCGACGAACTCCACGCCCCCGAGCTCGTGATGCGGTCGAGCAGCGGCCCAGGATTGCCGAGGCGCTGATGCAGATCGATCGCCGACGGTTCCTCGCGTCATCGTCGCTGTTGGCGGCTTCCGCTTATGCTCCGGCATGGCCAGCGCCTCTTGCATCTGGGTCGCGGCGGCGGCTTCCCGATTTCTACGAAGATATCGAGCACCGCACCTTCCGCTGGTTCTGGACGACGGTGAACGGCCGGAATGGCCTGGTCCCGGACCGCTGGCCGACACCAAGCTTCTCGAGCATCGCGGCGGTCGGATTCGCGTTGCCGGCCTATGCAATCGGAGCGGAACGCGGCTGGTGCAGCCGGGCGGAGGCGCGCGACCTCACGTTGACGACGCTGCGCTTCTTCTGGAGCGCACCGCAGGGTCCCGATCCCACCGGGACCAGCGGATACAAGGGTTTTTTCTACCACTTCCTCGACATGCAGACCGGCGTGCGCTTCCGCGACGTCGAGCTGTCGACCGTCGACACGACCATCCTGCTGATGGGTGTGCTGTTCGCGGGCCAGTATTTTGGCCGGGATGACCCGGCGGAGCGTGAAATCCGTCGATTGTCCTCAGCAATTTACGATCGCGCCGACTGGAACTTTTTCCGCTCGGACGGGCGGGCGGCCGTCTCGATGGGTTGGCATCCGGAGAACGGCCTGATCCCGGCCAATTGGGTCGGCTTCAATGAAGGCATGTTCGTCAACATCCTGGCGCTCGGCTCCGCGACGCATCCCGGACCGGCAAACCTTTGGGCCCAGTGGACCGCGCCCTATGCGAGCGACTGGAGGGGGCAGGGGCCGACCCACCGGATCGCGTTCGCACCGCTGTTCGGGCACCAGTACAGTCACATCTTCATCGATTTTCGCGGTATTCGCGACGCGGTAATGCGCCGCGCAGGCTTCGACTATTTCGAAAACAGCCGGCGTGAGACATACGCGAACCGCGCCTATTGCATTGCCAACCCGATGCGCTGGCGGGGGTATTCAGAGCCGATCTGGGGTCTGACCGCCTGCGACGGCCCGGGCGATTTCAAGCTGCCGTACAAAGGCGAACTTCGTGAGTTTCACGGCTATTCAGCGCGCGGACCGGTCAATGAGCCCGGCGGGATGGACGATGGCACGCTTGCGCCGACGGCGGCCCTCGGATCGCTTCCGTTCGCGCCGGAGATCGTCGTCCCCTGCGCACAAGCGATGATGCATCGCCCCCGCCTGTTCGATGATTACGGCTTCAAGGACAGCTTCAACCCGAGCTTTACCTTCGCCGACGTTTCGGTCGCAACCGGGACCGTCGACCCGAAGAACGGCTGGGTGGCGAAGGACTATCTCGGCATCGACCAGGGGCCGATCCTGCTCCAGGCGGCGAATACCCGAGACGAGTTCGTGTGGCGGTACATGCGCCGCGTGCCGGCGATCCGGCGCGGTCTCAAGCGTGCGGGCTTCAGCGGAGGATGGCTGGGGCAGGCGACCGGCCATTAATCGCCACGCACAAACAGGTTCGCCGTAAGGCGGCCTGCGCGAGGGTCGCTGCTGAACGAGAAATCGCCTGGGATGATGCCGGAGTGGAGCAGGCTTCCCTGATAGATCAGCAGCCGGTCGGGAACGGCTTCGATCGAACCGATCTGTTCGAAAAACCGATCCGATCCGTGGATGTAAACTGAGTCCGGCGTGAGAAGCGCCGCTTCGCGCTGCGCCGTCTTTACGAAGTTGGCGAGGTTCGCTTCGGTCACCCGCTCGATGCCGGTCGATCGCTGGCGATAAAAGGCGGTTCCGCTTCCTTCCGGCACTCGAAGATAATGCAGCAGCGCAAGATGTTTCGGATCGGGAGAGTCGAAGTGCGGCGCGCGCTGCGGCGGGGATAATTCCGTTGGCGATGTGGTCACCATCGAGAAGCTCGCCTCGACCAGCGTGAACCCGTCGAAGTCGAACGCTCCGGCGATGAATTGAGCGGCGTCTTCGCAGAGCCGGTCGGCGTAGCCGTTCGCGCGTTCGTCGCCAGCGCCGAAAATACGCCGCAGTCCCGGATAATAATTGCCGCTGAGCTGCGGATAGGGCGCGAGCGCATCCGCGATCTCGAGGATGTCGTCGAGAAGTCCGCTGAACTCGTCGATGACTACGACGGGGTTTTGCTCGGTTCCAAAGCGGCGGAGCTCAGGTTTCAAGCGATCATCCAAATGAAAGGGAGGGCGACGTTTCCGTCCCCCTCCCGATCAGTGCAAGACGATTTAGAACGTGAACCGGGCGCCGACCTTGAAGTTGCGGCCCTGGCTGGCAACCGATCCCGCATCGTACGCATGCGTCGGGCCAGGCCCGCCGATGCTCTGGAATCCACCGCCCCACATCGAATAGTTGCGATTGACGAAGTCGAACGCATTCAGCGCCTGGAAATAGACCGTCAGCTGCTGGTCGGGATTCCACGGCATCTTGAACGATTTCGACACATTGATGTCGACGTTCTTGTAGGCGATCCCGCTCGGCCGATAGATGCCGAAGTTGGTCGTGTAACAATCGGTGCCGCCGGTGCTCAGCGGCACGTTGCATAACACCCCGCCATAGGACGGCCCGGCCGACAAGGTCACGACGGTCGACAGCTTGATATCGAACGGAATCTTGACGGTTCCGGTGCCGACGAAGCGCCACCTTGCCATTCCGCGAACCGGTCCCCAGCCTTGCGCTCCAATGGTCGGAGCGTCGAACATGAAGGGATCGCCGATCTGGTTCGTGACGGCCGTGTCGTTCGCTCTGGAGCTTGAAACGGTCAGGGCCGCGCTGAACCCGTAGCCGGATTCATCCGTGTAGGGTTTGTCGGCCTGCAGATAGACCGCGGCATAGCTCGCCTTGCCAGCGCTGCTGCCGATGAAAATCTGCTGACGCGTGGCGCTCAACGCTGCGGTTGGAGCGAATATGGCGGAACCTCCGAAAAAGATTCCACGAGCGTAGGGGATGCCGTTGAAGACATAGATCTCGTCGGCGTCGCCCCCGTAGGTCCCGTTCGGGAAGCGATTTCCGACAATCTCCTGGTAGATGTTGTGCGAGCGGATGTACGAGAAGGTGAGCGACGTGTTCACCTTGCCGAAGCGCTTCCTCACACCGGCATCGAACTCGTCCGAAAAGGGAACCTTGGTGTTGTTGTTGAGGAAATGCGCCTCGTAGCGGCCCTGCACTGTAGCGAGCGCTCGCAGTGCGGTCGGGTCCGTCGGCAGGGGATTGCCCGGCGTCGCAAGGATTGTGGCGACGGACTCGTAATAGTCCTTGATCGTCTCGAGCGCTGAATCGATGAACAGCGAGCGGTCGTAATAGCGGCCGGCGCCCAGCGTGAAGACCAGATCGCGGTCGCCATTCACATCGTACGAAATGCCGAGCCGCGGCTGGAACGCGCCATAGAAGTGTTTGCGATTGCTGCCGGTCGAAATGTAATCTTCCGGATTGATTCCGGCCGCCGCCCAACCGGGATAGGCCCTCAGCGCCGCGGCCATGTCCGGCGGTGTGACGAAGTTCTCGTTCCGCGCATTGGACTCATAGTCCCAACGCAGACCGTAGCTGACCTGCCAATGGTCATCGGGCCGCCAGTCATCCTGCGCAAACAGGCCAATTTCCGTGTTCTTGGCAGTGACCGGTTGGATCGCCGCAACGTTGATCTTCGCCGCGTAAGGCATCGAGCTGCTGACGCCTGTGAAGCTGTTCGCGTCGTAGTAGTAAGCGCCGCTGCTGACGTTGTCCTCGAGGCGCTGCAGCTTGGTGAAGTTTACCTTGGCGCCGAATTTCACCGTGTGCGGACGACCGGAAAGCGTCACGTTATCCTTGATCAGCGTCTGATACTGATGATCGTCCTGCGTGAAATTGTTTCCGCCCAATTGAATCTGAACGGGGTTGCCGGTGTTGGGTGTCGTCCCGGCCGCGGCGTAAGTGACGATGTAGGACGGCCCGCCGACAACCGGCACAGCGCCGTTGGCGGCGACATCGCGAGCAATCGTGAATTCGTTCAGCCAGCTCGAGCCGCGGTGGTTCCAGCTTAATTGATAGCGGTCCTCATTGTTGCGGTTCCGCGTTGAAGCGTCGATCGTGGTTGTCCCGCCGTTGATCTGCAGGTTCGACTCGTGGCGGATGAAGGCGCTGAGATTGACCGTGTCGGCCGGCGTCGCGAAGTAGGTCAGCTTGCCGAAATAGAGCTGCTCCTTGAAGGTCGCCGGGAAGCTGCCGTTATACTGCGACCTTGCGGACTGCGCGTAGGCCGCCTCGGCGGGCGGGAGCGGCAGCGGGTTGGGATAGACGTTGATGTCGTTGGAGCCGAAGACCTTATTCGTGCCTTCAAAGTCAGCGAAGAACGTCAGCTTGTTCGGGATGATCGGGCCGCCGATGTCGCCGCCGTAATATTTGGTGCTGAAGTGCGGCTTGGGTGTGGCGCCGGTGAGATTGTTGTGGTGACCGGTGCGGTCATCGTAGTTCCGGCTGATGAACGAGCTCGGCTGCCATTCTCCGAATATTTCGCCATGGAAGTGATTGCCGCCGGTCTTGGTCACGGTTGAAATGACGGCCGAACCAGCCTGCCCGAACTCGGCTTTGAAGTTCTGGGTCTGGACATCGAACTGGTCGACCGCCGACGCAGGGAAGGGGTTACCTGACGAATAGTTCTGGCCGATCGTGCCGCCGTGATTGACCAGGTTCTTGATGCTGATCCCGTCGATGAACGTGTTCGTGTTGTCGGAATTGATCGCGCCCGCCTGCACCTGGCGGGCCTTGCCGCCGAGCGTCGGCGGAGCGACGGTCACACCCGGCGCGAGCGCGGCGAAGTTCAGGAAGTTGCGATCGCCGTTGGGCAGATTCTCGATCTGGAAGCGGGAGACATTGGTCGCTACCGCCGGCGTTTTCACGTCCTTCGTGCGGGCTCCAACCACGACGATGGCCGGACCCGTCGCTGCTGCGGCGAGGTCGACCGTGACCGCCTGTCCGAGGGGAACGACGACGGTTTGCGACGCGGCGCCCGACTGCACGCGGTAGGTGCTGGGCGGCAGTCCGGCGATGATGTAGCGCCCGTCCGCGCCGACCCTGGTCGTGTCGCTATGGCCGGTGTTGAGGTCGGTCACAGTAACGGTCGAACCCGCCGCAGCGTGCCCCTGGACCGTTGACGTGGTCTGCGCCGCGGCCGGCGTGGCGAAGATCAGCGCCGCGACTGCGGCAGTGGAAATCCCGCACGCCAGCCGGCGCTTGTTGGAAGTGATGCTCACCATGGTCCCCTCTCTCGAACTTCGGCGATGTAACCGGTTACAAAATCGAACGGGCCATTTGCCTCTTTGGCGTTGGAACAAACTCCTTCGGCATGGTCGAGTCAATTGCAGGGGGCCCGGCGGCCGTGCGGGTTTCCTTACGGCTGTGGCTTTCGCGCCACGAACGAGGGTCCGAAACTACCCGACACTTTCTCCGCGTCCGTAGTGAAGCGCAAAGTCGATAGCGTTCGCTTGCGCCGGGCTGCTGGTCGGCAGCCCGCGCACGAACGTGCCATGGTCGACCATCTTTGACGCGACGTCGGCGATCACCTCAGCGATGTCGCCGAGGAAGCTCGCGAGATCGTCGTCGGAAACGAACTTTGTGACTGGGTCAGGTCGCATGTCCAGTCCTTGCCCAAGCAGCACCTGCACCCAGCTTTCCTCCGCAAAGAGCTCGGCCGCGCCGTGCTTGAAGAAGCGGCCGGACGAGCGAAACAGTTCGAGTCGTTCGTTCAGGCTGTCAGGCACGTCCATCGTTCGCACATGATCCCAGAACGGATCGCCGCTTCGCCGGGTGACCTTGTAATGGGCAATAATGAAGTCCCGCACGTCCTCATATTCGGTGCGCGCCTGGCGGTTGAATTCGTCGATGTCGGCCGCCGCGAACCCGGTGGATGGAAACAAAGCAAGCAGCTTGTGGATGCCCGTCTGGATCAGGTGGATGCTGGTCGATTCGAGCGGCTCGAGGAAGCCGGACGAAAGCCCGAGCGCGACCACGTTCTTGTCCCACGACTTGAGCCGCCGCCCCGGCGCGAACCGGACCGGACGCGGATCGGCGAGCGGCTCTCCGTCGAGATTCGCGAGCAGGGACTTGGCGACCTCCTCGTCGCTGATCAGCTCCGACGAATAAACGTAGCCGTTTCCGATCCGGTGCTGGAGCGGGATGCGCCACTGCCACCCCGCTTTGCGCGCGGTCGAGCGGGTATAGGGCGTCAACGGCTCGACGCCTTCGCACGGGACCGCCTGCGCTCGGTCGCATGGGAGCCAGTGGTTCCAATGTTCGTAGCCGTTGCCCAGCGTGTCGCCGATCAGGAGCGCGCGCATTCCCGAGCAGTCGACGAACAGATCGCCCTCGACTTCGCGGCCATCGTTCAATCGGACCTTGTCGACGAAGCCGCTCTCCGGGTCCTGAACCACGTCGACGATCCGGCCCTCGATCCGGGTCACCCCGCGCGCCTCGCTTTCGCCACGGAGGAAGCGCGCGAATTGCGATGCATCGAAGTGATAGGCGTAATCGATGTCCGCGAGCGGCGAGTTGGGGTTGCTCTTGTCGGGAAAGGCAAAGCGGTTCCGGAGGCTCGCTTCGCAGTTCAGCGCATAATGGTCGAAGTGCACGACCTGGTCCGGAATACGCTGCCGCGCCGCAAGCCACAGCTGGTGCGGGTGAAGCCAAAGCATGTCGCGGCCGATCTTGCCGAACCCGTGGATGTAGCTTTCGCCTGGCTCACCCCAGTCGACAAACTGGATTCCGAGCTTGAACGTGGCCTTCGTGGCCGCAATCATCTTCAGCTCGTCAATGCCCGCGAGCGCCAGGAAATTGCGGATGTGCGGGATCGTCGCTTCGCCGACTCCGACGGTGCCGATCTCGTCGGATTCGATCAGCCGGATATCGACTTTGCTGAGCCATTGCGACAGCACGGCCGCGGTCATCCACCCGGCGGTCCCGCCGCCGACGATGGTCACCTTGCGAACGGGCTCGTCGGCTGCTGCCAAGTGAATTCTCCAAGCGAAGCGGGCCGCGCCTGCTTACAGGAACTCGCCGCCCTGTCGAAAGAAGCGACGACCGCCGTCGGGAGCATTGCCAAGCAGGGCAAGATTGCCGAGAGATGCAGGCTCAAAATTGCAGCGGGGTGAACGTGGCTCGGATCGTCAGGGCAGATCGTCATGGATGAGGGCGCATCGGGATCGATCCACGTGCTCAACGGGCCCAACCTCAACCTTCTCGGGGAACGGCAGCCCGAGATTTACGGAACCGCCACGCTCGCCGACGTGGAACGCTCGTGCCGTTCAGTGTGCGACGCCGCCGGCGTAGCGCTCGAGTTTCACCAGACGAATAGCGAAGCGACGCTGGTCGACCAGATCCAGGCGGCCCGGAACTCGCGCGGGATCGTCATCAACCCGGCCGGTTGCTCCTATTCGGTACCCGTCCTTGATGCACTCA